>NZ_JBIWKH010000008.1:404334-462019 GCF_044765585.1 Streptomyces sp. NPDC102441 | reverse complement strand
CCCTCGACCAGCTCGCCATGGAACACCTCATCGGCGTCCGCTGACACCACCCCCGGGGCGCCCCACGGTGACACACCACCACCGGGCACCCCGGGCACATCCCCTCCGTGACACCGCCGGATCCGCGCAGGGACTTGACTAAGAGGCCGTGGGAGCGTTCCCATGGGCCCCGGCCCCCCTCTCACCGCAAGGGCACCACCGTGACAGAACCTTCCCCCGACGGGCGGACCGGACGCCGCAGCCGTCGCAGCAGGCGGATCGTCGTCCCTCTCACCGTCGTCTCCGCGATCGTCGCCGGCACCGTTCTGTCGGGGTGCGGCCAGCAGCGGGACGAGGACGTCTACACCGTCATGAACTCCTCGACCGACGAGTCGTACCACCGCTGGGACGGTGACACCCTCAAGCGATGCAGCAAGGAGCTCGGGGTCACCATCGAGCAGCAGAGCGTGCCGGCCGCGCAGCTGATGACCAAGGCGCTGCGCATGGCGTCCTCGAAGTCCCTGCCGGACGTCCTCCAGCTGGACGCCTCCGAGATGCCGACCTTCGCCGAGGCCGGCGGGCTGATCCCGCTGAAGGACCTCGGGCTGACCACGACGGACATCCCCGAGGGGATCGTCGACTTCGGCTCGTTCGACGGGGAGTACTACGGGGCCGCCCGCACGGTGAACACCCTGGCGCTGTTCTACAACAAGGACACCCTCGACAAGGCCGGCCTGAAGGTGCCCACCACCTGGGCCGAGATGCAGTCGACCGCCAAGAAGCTGACCCAGGGCAAGCGGTACGGCCTGGCGCTGAGCGCGGGGGGTGCGGAGGACGGTGTCTTCCAGTTCACCCCGTTCATGTGGTCCAACGGCGGCGACGAGTCACAGCTCGACACCCCTGAGGTCGCCGGGGCCCTGGACTACTGGAAGGCGCTCCTGAAGGACGGCTCGCTCTCCAAGTCCACGGTCAACTGGACCCAGGCGGACGTGAACGACCAGTTCATGGCCGGCAACGCGGCCATGATGATCAACGGCCCGTGGCAGGTCGAGACCCTGAACTCCAAGAAGGGGCTCAACTGGGGCATCGCCGAGATCCCGGTCCCCGAGGCCGGCGACGACTCGGTCGGACCGCTGGGCGGCGGTGTGCTCACCGTGCCCAACACCGGTGACACCGAGCGCGAGAAGATGTCCGCCAAGATCATCGGCTGCATGTCGGGTGAGCAGGAGGAAGTCTCCTACGCCATCAACAGCTGGATGGTCCCGGCCAACACCAAGGCAGCGGACATCTGGCGGAAGAAGACCCCCGAGCTGGCGGCGCTGGCCGACCAGGTCGCCACGGCCCGGTCCCGTACCGCGAAGGTCGGTGCGCAGTGGTCGTCGGTGTCTCTCGCCCTGCAGAGCGCCTTCCAGTCGGCGCTCACCGGCGAGTCCAGCGAGGCCGCGCTGAAGCGTGCCCAGCAGCAGGTCAAGAGCGGGAACTGAGGTAACGAACCATGTCATCCACCACAGCCTCAGCCGCCGCGCTGCCGGCCGACCCGAAGGCCCCCGCGGCCGGCGCGGCCGCCGAGCCGGTGAACCCGCGGAACGCCAAGCGGCGCAGGACACTCGCCCAGTGGGGGTTCATCGCCCCCGCCGTGATCTTCATGGCGCTTTTCTTCGGCTACCCGCTCGTCCGCAACATCGTGATGAGCTTCCAGGACTACTCGCCGTCCACGTTCTTCACCGGTGAGGCGCCGTTCAACGGCTTCGACAACTGGAGCAACGTCTTCAACGACGGGCTGTTCGGCAAGGCCCTGTGGCAGACGATCCTCTTCACCGTCGGATCGCTCGTCGGCCAGTTCTGCATCGGTCTGGCCCTCGCCGTCTTCTTCACCCGCCGCTTCCCACTGAACGGGATCCTGCGTTCGCTGATCCTGCTGCCGTGGCTGGTCCCGATGGTCGTCTCCGGCATCGTGTGGCGGCGCATCTTCGACCAGGACACCGGTGTCCTCAACTCCTTCCTGGGCACCGTCGGACTCCCGGGCGACACCCCCTGGCTGACCAGCACCAGCATGGCGCTCGTCTCGGTGATCCTGGTGAACATCTGGATCGGCATCCCGTTCAACATGGTGATCCTCTACGGCGGCCTCCAGGAGGTCCCCAAGGAGCTGAACGAGGCCGCCGCGCTCGACGGCGCGTCCGCCTGGCGCACGTTCCGCTCGGTCACCCTGCCCATGCTCAAGCCCGTCATCACCGTGGTGCTGGTGCTCGGCTTCATGTCGACGGTCAAGATCCTCGACCTGGTCCTCGCCCTCACCGACGGCGGGCCCGCCGACTCCACGCAGACGCTCGGCACGCTCACGTACCAGAACTCCTTCGTCCAGATGGACTTCGGGGCCGGTGCCGTGGTCGGCAACATCCTGATCCTGATCTCCGCCGTCTTCGCGGTGTTCTACCTGCGGGTCAACCGCAACGAGGGGAAGTGACCGGCATGGCGACCACCACCCAGATCCCCGCCGCCCCGGCTCCCGCCATTCACCGGCCGAAGCGCCGCTTGGGTGCGACCGTCTTCGGCGTCGTCGTCCTCGCGGTGATGCTGTTCCCGCTGTACTGGATGATCAACACCGCGCTCCAGCCGGACGCGAGCCTGGTCGACGTGGGCCCGGTCCCGACGGGCATCGACTTCTCCGGATTCACCTCCGCCATCACGGAGCAGGGCGGCAACCTGCTGACCTCGCTGGCCGTGGCGCTCGGCGCCGTGGCCATCTGTCTGGCGATCTCCGCGCCGGCGGCGTACGGCCTGGCCCAGTTCAAGCTGCGCGGCAGCAAGACGATCGTCTTCGGCACGCTCATCACCCAGATGGTGCCGGGCATCGTCATCGCCAACGCCCTGTACAGCGCGTACGTGGACCTCGGCCTGGTCAACTCCTACTTCGGCCTGATGCTCGCCGACGCCTCGCTGGGCATCCCCTTCGCGATCGTGCTGATGCGGTCGTTCATGGTGTCGATCCCGCGTGAGGTCATCGAGGCCGCGGAGGTCGACGGCGCGGGCCGCATCCGTACGTTCGTCCAGGTCGTCCTGCCGATGAGCCGTAACTCGCTGATCACCGCCGGGCTGTTCTCGTTCCTCTACGCGTGGAGCGACTTCATGTTCGCGCTCACGCTGAACACCACCGACGACGTCAAGCCGATCACCCTGGGCATCTACCAGTACATCGGCGCGCACGTCGGCGACTGGGGCTCGGTCATGGCCGCGTCCGTGCTCTCGGCGGTGCCCGCCGCGGTCCTCCTCGTCCTGTCCCAGAAGTACATCGCCGCCGGGATCACCGGCGGCTCGGTCAAGTAAAGGTCTTCCATGAGTGAGTTCCCGGTCTTCCCGCCCGGTTTCGTCTTCGGCGCGGCCACGGCCTCGTACCAGATCGAGGGCGCCGTGGATGAAGACGGCCGTGGGCCGTCCATCTGGGACACCTACAGCCATCTGCCCGGCCGCACCGACGGCGGCGACACCGGTGACGTGGCCTGCGACCACTACCACCGCTACCCGGAGGACGTGGAGCTGCTGCGCGACCTGGGTGTGGAGTCGTACCGCTTCTCCATCGCCTGGTCCCGGATCCAGGCCACGGGCAGCGGAGCGGCCAACCCCAAGGGGCTGGACTTCTACTCCCGGCTCGTCGACTCCCTCCTGGAGGCGGGCATCGAGCCGGCCGCCACGCTCTACCACTGGGACCTGCCGCAGGCCCTGGAGGACAAGGGCGGCTGGCGGGTCAGGGAGACGGCGGAGCGCTTCGGCGAGTACACCGCGATCATGGCCGAGCACCTGGGCGACCGGGTGCCGCGCTGGATCACCCTCAACGAGCCCTGGTGCAGCGCCTTCCTCGGCTACTCCGTGGGCCGGCACGCGCCGGGCGCCAAGGAGGGCCGCGGGGCCCTGGCCGCCGCGCACCACCTGCTGGTCGGCCACGGCCACGCGATGACCGCGCTGCGCGCGGCAGGTGTCCGCGAGGCGGGCATCACCCTCAACCTGGACCGCAACGTCCCGGCCACGGAGTCGGACGCCGACCTCGCCGCCGTGGTCCGCGCGGACACCCAGCACAACCTGGTGTGGACGGAGCCGATCCTCGCGGGCCGCTACCCGGCCACCGACGAGGAGACCTGGGGAGAGCTGATCACCGGCCAGGACTTCCGCCGCGAGGGCGACCTGGAGCTGATCTCCCAGCCGATGGACTTCCTCGGCATCAACTACTACCGGCCGATCGTCGTCGCCGCCGCCCCGCACCGCGAGGCGGATCCGGAGCTGCGGGTGGCCACCGACAACCGCTACGCGGAGGGCCAGTACCCGGACGTGCGGCGCACCGCGATGGGCTGGCCGGTCGTCCCTGAGTCGTTCACGGACCTGCTGACCGTGCTGAAGCAGACGTACGGCGACTCCCTGCCTCCGGTGCACATCACGGAGAACGGCTCGGCGGAGTTCGACAGCGTCGAGGCGGACGGAGCCGTCCACGACGCGGACCGGGTGGAGTATCTGCGCACGCACCTGACGGCACTGCGCGCGGCCATGGACGCCGGTGTCGACGTACGCGGGTACTACGTGTGGTCGCTGCTGGACAACTTCGAGTGGGCGCTGGGCTATGCGAAGCGGTTCGGGATCATCCGGGTCGACTACGACACCCTGGAGCGCACCCCGAAGGACAGCTACCGCTGGTATCAGCAGCTGATCGCGGCGCACAAGGCCTGATCACCTGAGCTCGGCCCGGGGGCGTACGCGTGCGGCATCGCGTACGCCCCGTGGCATGTGCCGGGCCCGGGCCCCTCGGCCACCACGCGGCCCGGCCCGATGGTGACGGCCGCGGTGCGGTCACGAGCCACCCGGAATCCGCCATTGGCGCACAGGGCGCGGCTCCGGTGAGGGCACTCACGACCACTCTCCGTATCCGTGCCATGCCACGGCGTTGAACTGCGAGGGAAGCCTCCCGCGCCTTCATGTGAAGGCCCTGCACGAGATCTTCACTACACAGCCACTTTCAGCCGCCCCGTGTGTGTGACGTGCCCATGAGTGCAGACGATGTGTCCAGGTCGTGCCTAATCTCCCGGGCCATGAGACTCACTCGCACGAGACGCTTCGGTCTCGCCACGGTCATCGCTCTCGCCCTCGCCCTCTTCGGCCTGGCGCCCTCCGCGAGCGCCGCCGACCCGGCTTCGGCCGAGCTGTCGTTCAGCACCGACGCCGTGACCACCACGCCCGGCGGTGCGGTGAACCTGTCCATGACGATGAAGAACAACCACACGTACGACATCTGGTTCATCTACCAGACCATCGACCCGACCTGGCTGACCACCCAGCGCCCCGACCTCACGTACAGCTTCACCGGCTGCAGTGTGGCGACGGACACCGGAGCCGTCCCGTGTTCCGGTACCGGGCCGGCGGATCTCGGCGGGAACTACGGCACCACCATCCCGCCCGGCCAGAGCCGCACCGTCACCCTGACCCTGCAGGTCGCCGCCGACTCCGGCTGCAACGGCAACATCGGCTTCTACTCCTACTTCTACGCCGAGTTCAGCGACAGCACCAGCCTCAGCAGCGGTCCGGTCTACACGCCCGAGACCCGCGTGCTGTGCGCGTGAGCGCGCCCCTGTGCGCCCCGAGCGGCGCACGCCCGCGCTGAGCGGGGGCTTCAGGAACGAGGACGGCGGCCGGCCCTGCTCCACGTCGGCCGCCGTCGGCATGCCGCCCCGGGGATGACTTGATCCGGCTGCACGACGGTCGGCACTTTGGTCCAGACCACTGACGCCCCGTCTCTGCGCCGTACGACGGCCCCCGGACCGCCGTACGGCTTCCGCCGCAGCACACGAGCTCGCACCCGGGTTCGCACCCGCCCGTCGAGGGGCTCCGCACCGCTCGCACCGACCATCTTGTCGCATTGCGCTATACATACGCTTTTCCGCCAAGTTCCCGAGCGGGAACACAGAATATCCACATAGCCCTCACTATGTGAGGCGACGTATACGTCGATGACCGGCGTCTCAGGGGGGCGACGGCGTTGTCGTGGGGGCGGGGCAGGCTCCGGAAGGAGCTCGCCCTTCCCTGCCCTGGGGAGGGGTTTCACCGCATGAAGCGGACCATTGGCACCACCGCGCTCGTACTGGGCACACTGATGGCGACGATCGGGTTGCCGGCCGCGTCCGCACGGGCGGACGATCCGCCACCGCGCGTCGATCTGCGCGTGCTGGTCGTGAGCGACGGGGGGCCGTCCACCGCCGCGATCGCCGCCGAACTGGAGAACGCCGGAACGCCCTACACCGAGGTCGACCTGGCGGACTCCGGCCGGGCCGCGATCGACGCGGACTTCCTCGCCGACACGGTCGCCGGCCGACCGCGCGCGAAGTACCAGGCCGTCGTGCTGCCCAACGACAATCCGTTCCCCACGGGATCCGCCGAAATGGCGGCCCTGGCGACCTACGAACAGACGTACTCGATCCCGCAGGTCGACGCCTACACCTACGCCCGTCCCCAGGTGGGGCTCAACGCGGCGGTCGGTACGGGCTATGCCGGCAGCGTCGACGGGGTGCAGGCCGAGGTGACGCAGGCCGGCCAGGCCGGGGCCTTCGGCTACCTGGAGGGCGCTGTCCCCTTCGAGGACAACTCCCCCACCGTGGGCGAGTCCTACGCCTACCTCTCGACGCCGGCGGCGGGCGCCGACTTCGTCCCCTACGTCCAGGCCACCATCCCCGGCAGGACGACGAAGGGGTCCCTGGTGGGCGAGTACCGGCACGACGGGCGGCGCGAACTCGTCGTCACCTTCGTCTACAACCAGTACCAGCAGCAGTACCGGCTGCTGGCCCGGGGCATCGTGGAGTGGATGACCGGCGGGGTGCACCTCGGCGCCGACCGCAACTACTTCACGGTCCACGTCGACGACGTCTTCGCCGCCGACGACCGCTGGGACTCCGCACTCGACTGCACCCCCGGAGACGTGGACTGCCAGCCGGGCGAGGGGACTCCTAACCCGATCCGCATGGTCCCGGCCGACGTCGACCACGCGACCTCCTGGCAGAACAGCCGGGAGTTCACCCTCGACTTCGCCTACAACGCCTCAGGCACCGTGGACCACCGCGAGGACAACGGCGGCCAGGACCCCCTCGCCGACAAGCTGATGACCGACCGCGACCAGTTCCGCTGGATCAACCACACGTACACCCACGCCTTCCTGGGCTGTGTGCAGAACACCTCCGTGGTGCCGTGGCAGTGCGCGACGAACGCGGACGGTTCCACCCGGTGGGTCAGCCGGAACGAGATCATCGATGAGATCGCGGCCAATGAGGCGTGGGGCGTCGCGGCCGGACTCCCCCTGCAGAGCGAGGAGTTGATCACCGGTGAGCACTCCGGTCTGAAGGTGACCCCCCAGCAGCCGGTGGACAACCCCAACCTGGGGCCCGCTCTCTCGGACACGGGCATCGAGTGGCTCGGATCGGACAACTCCCGCGACCCCGTGCAGCGTCAGGTCGGCCCCGCCACGACCGTCTCCCGCTACCCGGTGAACATCTTCTACAACGCGGCGCAGCCGGCCGAACAGGTCGACGAGTACAACTGGATCTACACCAGCCGCGCCCAGGGCGGCAGCGGGATCTGCGAGGACAACCCCGCCACCTCGACCTGTCTTCCCGAGCCGCTGGACACCGCCACCGGCTACGCCGAGCACATCGTGCCGCTGGAGACCCGGATCGCGCTGGGCCACGTCCTCGCCAACGACGTCAAGCCGCACTTCATCCACCAGTCGAACCTCGCCGAGGGCCGCATCGCCTATCCGGTCCTCGACGGTGTACTCGACGCCTACGACGGCCTGTTCACCGATGACACCCCCGTGGTGAACCTGCGGATGAAGGACATCGGCGTCGAGACGCAGCGCCGGGCCGCCTGGCGGGCCGCCGTCGAGGCGGGCCAGGTCACCGCCTACCGGATCGGCGACAGCGTGACCGTACAGGCACCCGACGGTGTGGCGCTCGCGGCCACCATGCCCGCCGGCACCCAGCACACCGGCGCGGCCTTCGGGTCCTCCTACGCCGGCTCGGTCTCCGGCTGGGCCGCTGCCCCTGCCGGAGGCCTGCCGTACACCCTGGACCTGCCCACGGCCGCCGGTACGCCGATCACCGCGGCCGAGCCGGACCTGACGCCCGCCTCGACGCCCGCCGCACCCCGGACCGAGGTGCCCGCAGGCGTCGAGGAACAGGTTCCGTACGCGGCGGAGCGCTGACAGGCACACGCCCTCCTGTCCCGGCCGTTGTACGGCGGCCGGGACGGGCCCGCGACCCCCGGGCCCGACACCCCACCTCCCGGCCGTGGAGCACACCGATGCACTTTCCCCACGGCGCGCGACACCCCGGCGCGTCGCGTGTCACCCTGCTCACCGAAGGCACCTACCCGCACAGTCACGGCGGCGTGAGCGTCTGGTGCGACCAGCTCGTCACCGGCATGCCCGACATCGCCTTCGACGTGATCGCCGTCACCGGCACCGGCCGCGAGCCGGTCGTCTGGGACGTCCCCGCCCACGTCGGCCGCGTCGTCTCCGTCCCGATGTGGGGCCCCGCCCCGGACGGGCGTGCCCCGCGCGGAGGCCACCTGGGGCGGCTCACCGAGGCCTACGAGCGGTTCCTGACCGCGCTGCTCGACCCGCAGGCCGAGGACGGCTTCGGCCCGGCTTTGTACGCGCTCGCACGGGCCGCCCAGGACGGCCGGCTCGGTCCGTTCCTTCGCGGGGACCGGGCCATCGGCGTCCTGACGGCCCTGTGGAACCGCCCCGGCCTCGCGGTATGCGAGGCCCGTCCGACCCTGCAGGACGCGGTGACGGCGACCACTCTGCTGGAGCACGCGCTGCGGCCGCTGGCCGCACCGTTCCCGGAAGCGGGTGTGGCGCACGCGGTCAGCGGAGGCGTGGCGGTCCTTCCGGGCCTCGCCGCGCTTGAACGGCACGGTGTGCCGCTGCTGCTCACCGAGCACGGCGTCTACCTGCGCGAGCGCTATCTCGGATACCGCACCGCCCCCTACCGGTGGCCGGTGAAGGCACTCGTGCTGGGCTTCTTCCGGCTCCTGGCGGAGGAGACGTACCGGCGGGCCGCACTGATCACCCCGGGCAACCGCTACAACCGGCTCTGGGAGGAGCGCGGCGGTGCCGCGCCGGCGTCGATCCGGACGGTCTACAACGGCGTGGACCCCGCCGCGTTCCCGCCCGCCGGCCCCGAGCCGGCCGATCCCGTGCTCAGCTGGGCGGGCCGTGTCGACCCGATCAAGGACCTGGAGACCCTGATCCGCGCCTTCGCGCTCGTACGGGCACGGATACCCGCCGCGCGGCTGCGCCTCTTCGGCGGCACGCCGAGCGGCGGTGAGGGGTACCGGGACCGGTGCGAGG
The DNA here is from genome assembly GCF_044765585.1 of Streptomyces sp. NPDC102441. Classification (NCBI taxonomy): domain Bacteria; kingdom Bacillati; phylum Actinomycetota; class Actinomycetes; order Kitasatosporales; family Streptomycetaceae; genus Streptomyces; species Streptomyces sp. NPDC102441. The sequence goes on along the minus strand of NZ_JBIWKH010000008.1, from coordinate 452,658 downwards.
CACTGGCCGCGGAGCTGGGCCACGCCGACGCGGTCACCTTCGAGGGCCGGGTCGAGGACATCAAGGACGCCTACGCGGCGGGGAACGTCGTGATGCTCTCCAGCATCAGCGAGGGCTTCCCCTTCACCCTGATCGAGGCCATGTCCTGCGGGCGGGCGACCGTCTCCACGGACGTGGGCGGTGTCCGGGAGGCCGTCGGCGACACCGGTCTCGTGGTGCCGCCCCGCGATCCGGCCGCGATGGCCGCCGCGGCACTGGAGCTGCTGGCCGACGCGGAGCGGCGCCGCACGATGGGCGAGGCCGCCCGGCTCAGGGTGATCGAGCAGTTCACCCTCCGGCAGACCATCGACACCTTCCGCTCCATCTACCTGGAGCTGTCGGTCTCCGGCGGTGGGGGCGCTCCCGCGGCCTTCGAGGAACAGGCGCCGGCGACGACGGACAGATCACCGGTGAGGAGCGCGGCCGGATGAGCGGGCCCATGTCCCTGGAGCCGGGCGGCGCGGAGCAGGACACCCTGGCCTTACGCCTGGCCGACAACCGTACGCTCGCCCTGCGCCTCGCCGAGGACCGGGGCCCCGCACGGCGCGTCACCGACCAGCACACGCTGGCCCTGGTCCTGCCGGGCCACGGAGCGCGGCGCGACACGGTGGACAGGCTCGCCGCCGAACTGGCCGACCGCGTCGCGCCCGCCGTCCACCCGTACGAGGTCGCCGCGCTGCTGGAGTCCGAGGGGCTCACCGGTGAGGTGATCCAGGAGAAGTACGGGCACACCGACCTGTTCTCGCTGGCGACGGCGTTGTACCGGCGCGTACCGCGGACCTTCCCCGAGCCCCCGCGGCCCGCCGATCCCTGGCGGCCGGACCATCTGCGCTGCGCCTTGCGAGGCCTGCTGTTCGCGCTGCCCGGCCTCGCCTACGCCCTCGCCGGACGGCTGTTGCCCTCCGACGGCACGGTACGGGCGCTGGTGGTGGCCGGACTGATCTCCTGGGCATGGAACCAGGCGCTGGGTCACCGGGCGTACGTGCGCCTGGCGACCGGGCGCCGGGAGGCGGGCCGCACCCTGGCGAAGGGAGCGCCGCTGGGCGCCGTCACGGCGACGGCCGCCGGAGCCGCGCTCTCGGGGTCGAGCGTGACCGTGCTGGCCGTCGCGGCCCAGTCGGCCTATCTCGCGGCGGCCGGTGTGCTGCTCGTACTGGGCCGCGAGCGGCTGCTGCTGGCAGTCCTCGTGCCGGTCACCGCCGGCGGGACGGCGCTGCCGTGGTGGGAGCCCGGTGACGTGCTCCGGGCAGGGCTGCCGTTGCTGTCGCTCCTCGGCGCGGTGGCCGCGGCCGGCTGGGCGTTGCGCGCCACCCGTGCGGCCCCGGCCGCTCCCGGTGCCACACGTCCGGGTCTGTGGCCGTCCCTGCCGTACGGGCTGTTCGGACTGGCCGCCGGGTCGCTGGTGTTCCTGGCGGGCCGGGACCATCCCTGGGCGGTGATCGTGCTGACCCTGAGCATGGGCCCGGCCGAGTGGCTGCTGTACCGCTACCGCGGACTGTCGGTGGCGGCTCTGCGGTCCACGAGGACGCCCGCCGCGTTCCGGGCCCGGTCCGCCGCCGTTCTCGCCGGCTGCCTGCTGGTGTACCTCGGCGCGCTCGCGCCGGCCTCACTGCTCGTGGACGCCGAGCCCGTCACCCTGCTGCTGCTCGCCGCCGCGTTGTGGATCTCCCTGCTGCTCCAGGCATTCGGCGTCGCATGGCCGCCGGCCGCCCTGTGTCTCACCGCGGCCGCCCTCGCCGGCGCGGTGATGCTGACCGGCGCCCCGGCGGTCGCCGCGGTTCTGCCGCTGTGCTGCGGCGGCGCCGCGCTCTGTCTCACCGCGGTGGCCGTGCGGAAGCTGGGCCGCCCGGCAGCCCACGTCTGAAGTCGCCTCACCGGCCGCGCACGTGCCACCGCACCGCCGTACGTCTTCGCGAACCGCCCGCGGCCCGCGACCCGGAACCACTCACCGACCACCGGAAGGATCCACCTTGACCGCCCCACCGCTCGCCGCCGTCACCGGAGCCGAAGGCTTCATCGGTTCCCACCTCACCGAGGCGCTCGTCGCCTCCGGTCACCGGGTGAGGGCCATGGCGCAGTACAACTCCTTCTCCTCGTACGGATGGCTGGAGACCCTCTCGCCCGATGTCCTGGGTGAGGTCGAGATCGTCCTCGGCGACGTCCGGGACCCGGGCTCGGTCCGCCATCTCACCGAAGGGGCCGAAAGCGTCTACCACCTGGCCGCCCTCATCGCCATCCCGTACTCCTACCGGGCGCCCCACAGCTATGTGGACACCAACGTCACCGGCACGCTGAACGTGCTGGAGGCGGTACGGGCGGCAGGCACACCGCGGCTGGTGCACACCTCCACCAGCGAGACCTACGGCACCGCACAGACCGTGCCCATCACCGAGGACCACCCCATCAACACCCAGTCCCCCTATGCGGCTTCGAAGGCGGGCGGGGACAGGCTGGCCGACAGCTACCAAGCCAGTTTCGACACCCCGGTGGTGACACTGCGGCCGTTCAACACCTTCGGGCCGCGGCAGTCCATGCGGGCGGTGATCCCGACCGTCATCGGCCAGGTCGCGGCCGGGGAGCGGACCATCACCCTCGGCGACCTGCGTCCCACCCGCGACTTCACCTTCGTCAAGGACACCGCGCAGGCGTTCCTGGCCGTGGGCACCGCGCCCGCCGAGCAGGTCGTGGGCCGCACCTTCAACGCCGGGACGGGCGGCGAGATCTCCGTCGGTGACCTGGTCACCCTCATCGGCAAGGTGATGGACACGGCGCTCGACGTCCGCGAGGACACGCAGCGGCTGCGGCCCGCGAACTCCGAGGTCATGCGGCTGGTCGCCGACGCCGGCCGGCTGCGCGCGGCGACCGGCTGGAGCCCGGCGCACGGCCTGGAGGAAGGCCTCGCGCGGACGGTGGAGTTCTTCCGCGAGCCGGAGAACCTCGCCCGCTACAAGACCGGCATCTACAACATCTGACCACGTCCCGCACGTCGAGCAAGGGGGAAGACCATGTACGCAGTGATCATGGCCGGAGGCAAGGGTGTCCGGCTGCGTCCTTACACCACGGCCCTGCCCAAGCCGCTGGTGCCCATCGGCGACCAGCACGCCATCCTCGAGATCGTCCTGCGCCAGCTCGCCTCGGCCGGATTCACCGGATGCACCATCGCCATAGGTCATCTCGGCGAGATCATCCGGGCCTACGTCGGCGACGGCTCCCAGTGGGGGCTGAGAGTCGACTACTCCACCGAGGAGTCCCCGTTGGGGACCATGGGGCCCCTGCTGACCATGCGTGAGCGGCTGCCGGAACACTTCCTGGTGATGAACGGGGACATCCTCACCGATCTCGACTACGCCGACGTCCTCCACCGCCACGAGCTCTCCGGGGGACCTCTGACGATCGCCACGTACGCACGCCAGGTGCTCATCGACTTCGGTGTGCTGACCACCGACGCGAGCAAGGTCGTCGGTTTCACCGAGAAACCGAGCATGGACTACCGCGTTTCCATGGGGGTGTACGGGCTGACCCGGTCCACACTCGACGGGTACACCGCCGGGCTGCCGCTGGGCTTCGACGAGTTGGTGCTGGACCTGCTGGCCTCCGGCAACCCGCCGCACGCCTACGACTTCGACGGCTACTGGCTGGACATCGGCCGTCCCGACGACTACGACCGTGCCAACGCCGAGTTCACCAGCCGCAAGTCCCTCCTGCTCAAGGGAGCCTGAACACCGTATGCGCATTCTTGTTCTGGGCTCCACCGGCTATCTGGGGACCCACGTCGTCGAGCGGCTCGGCGCCCTCCGGGGCGCGCGGGTCCTCGCCGGCGGCAGGTCCCCGGCCGCCGACGTCCCCGTCGACCTCGCCACCGACTCCGCCGGCCGGCTCGCGGAGCGCCTGGCGTCGGTGGCGCCGGACGCCGTGGTCAACTGCGCCGGCGCGACCGGGGGCGACCCGGTGACGCTGGCGGAGGCCAACGCCCGAGGGCCGGCCGTCCTGTGCTCGGCGATGGCCCTGGCCTGCCCCTCGGCCCGGCTGGTCCACCTCGGTTCGGCGGCCGAGTACGGTCCGGGGGCCGGCCGGGTCCCGGTGCCGGAGTCGGCGGCCACCCGCCCTCTCAGCGTCTACGGCGCCACGAAGCTGGCCGGCACCGTCGCCGTCTCGACCTCCGGCCTGGACGCGCTCGTCCTCCGGGTCGGCAACCCGGTGGGGGCCGGGGCACCGCCCGCCGGGCTGCCCGGCAGGGTCACCCGGATGTTGCGTGAGGCGGGCGCGGCCCGGGACGCGGTGCTCCGCCTCGGGGATCTCTCGGCGTACCGCGACTTCGTCGACGCGCGCGACGTGGCACGGGCGGTGGAGCGGGCCGTCACGGCGCCCGGGCCACTGCCGCGCGTGCTCAACATCAGCGGCGGCGAGGCCGTACCGGTGCGCGACCTGGTGCGCACGCTCGCGGACATCGCGGTCTTCGGGGGACACATCGAGGAGCAGGGCGCCGGCTCCGTCCGCTCGGAGCAGGTGTCCTGGCAGTGTTCCGACATCTCCACCGCCCGGACGGCTCTCGACTGGCGGCCCTCGTACACGCTCCGGGAGTCGCTGACGGCGCTGTGGTCGGACGGCACCCCCTCCCCGTCCTCCCGTGAGAGAAGCGAACTGCCGTCATGAGCCTGCTGATCCCGCTGTACGTCCACCCGGCCGTGGACCCGGCCGCCTGGCACCGGCTCACCACGGCGGCCGACCTCACCTACGCCGTCGTGCTCAACCCCGCCGACGGGCCGGGCGGCGGTCCCGATGCCGCCTTCGTCTCCGCCGCGGGCGCGCTGCGCTCAGCGGGCGTCCGGCTGCTCGGCTACGTGGACACCGACTACGGCGCCCGGCCCGCCGCGGAGGTCACCGCCGATGCCGCCCGGCACCGGGAGTGGTACGCGACCGACGGCTGTTTCCTGGACCGGGTGAGCGCGGCAGGGAGCGCGCTGCCCGCCTACCGCAAGCTGGTGCGTGCGCTACGCCGGCAGGGCGCGTCGCCCGTGGTCCTCAATCCGGGCGTGCATCCGGCCCCCGGTTACGCCCGGATCGCCGATCTCGTCGTCACCTTCGAGGGCCCCTGGTCCGTCTATGTGTCGGCGTTCAGCAGAGCTGCCTGGACAGCGCGTCATCCGCCCGACCGTTTCTGCCATCTGGTGTACGGCGTGCCCGCTGCGCTGGCACCTCTGGCTGTGCGCACTGCTCGCGAGCGTGGCGCCGCCGTGTCCGGTCCGGTGACCGGGGGACCACCCAACCCGTGGTCCCGGCTGACACCGGTGCTGACCGGAGCGGAGCGGTGAGGCGCGGAGCCCGGGCGTGGGCGGCCCTGCTCACCGTGCTGGCGGTCTCGGTGACGGCCGCGCCAGCCGGTTGCTCCGCTCCGGGCGGCAGCCGGGGGGCGGCGCCGGTCGAGCCGCCGCAGAGCCGGTGGCAGCCCCGGCCGGGGCTGGCCTGGCAGTGGCAGCTCGACGGGAAGGTCGACGCCGCGGCAGCCGATGTGCCGGTCTACGACATCGACGGCTTCGAGAACGACGCCGCGGACGTCGCCCGGCTCCACCGCGGCGGCCGCAAGGTGATCTGTTACATCAACGTGGGCGCCTGGGAGGACTACCGGCCGGACAAGGACGCCTTCCCCGCTTCGGTACTGGGCGGGCCGAACGGCTGGCAGGGTGAGCGCTGGCTCGACATCCGGCGGATCTCCCTGCTGCGGCCGGTCATGGAACGGCGCTTCGACATGTGCCGGGAGAAGGGCTTCGACGCGGTGGAACCCGACCTGGTGGAGGGGTACGCCGACGACACCGGTTTCCCGCTCACCGCGCGGGACCAGCTGAGGTACAACCGTATGATCGCCTCGATCGCCCATGAACGCGGCCTGGCGGTGGGTCTGAAGAACGATCTGGCGCAGATCCCGCACCTGGTGGACGCCTTCGACTTCGCGGTCAACGAACAGTGCGCCCAGTACGGCGAGTGCGCGCGGCTCACACCGTTCATCGAGGCCGGCAAGGCGGTCTTCCACGTGGAGTACACCGAGCCGACCCATCGCTTCTGCCCCGAGTCCCGCAGGCTGGGGCTCTCCTCCATGCGTAAGAAGTGGGAGCTGGGGGCCTGGCGCAGGGCCTGCTGAACAGGTGGCGCTGTGCGGCGGTCTCCGTCCCGGCGGCCCGGCGCCGCCCGCCGCCGTCCCCATCCGCCGGTGGCCGCACCCGTCACCGCGCCGCGTACGCCCCCGGGTTCTCCAGCACCTCGTACATCACCCGGGCCGCCGCGCCCCGCGCCGCGTCGCCGGAGACGGACGAGGCTCGCAGCCGGCTGCCGTTCTCGTGCCAGCGGCCCGACACCACCCGTGCGGTCAGCTGGGCGTCCGCGGACTTCTCCAGCCAGGGCATGAGGCTGCGGTAGATCCCGCCGAGGACGACGGCCTCCGGGTCGAAGAGGTTCACGGCGCCGGCCAGCACCACGCCCATCCGGTCCCCCGCCTCGCTCAGGGCCGTGACTGCCCTCTCGTCGCCGGCCGCGGCCCGCTGCTCCAGCTCCCCGATCCCGCGCACACCGGTGTCCGGGTCGATTCCGGCCGCCCGGAGAAGGGCCGCCCGGCCGGCGTACTGCTCCAGACAGCCGTGTGCGCCGCACCGGCAGAGGGGTCCCGCCGGATCGACGACGACATGCCCGATCTCGCCGGCGAACCCGTGGGCGCCCCGCAGCATTTCGCCGTTCACGACGAGCGCGCCGCCCACGCCGATCTCACCGGTGAGATAGAGGAAGGTGCGTACGCCGCCGAGTCCGCCGAACCACAGCTCGGCCAGGGCCGCCAGGTTGGCCTCGTTGTCGGAGCCGACAGCCAGCGCCCGCCCTGCCGGGCGCAGTGTGCTCAGCGCCTGTCCGAAGATGCCCTCGGCCGCGACCCTGATCCAGCCGAGGTTGGGGGCCTGCCGGACGACACCGCCGGAGACGAGCCCGGGCAGCGCCAGCTCGACGCCGACCACCCTCAGCTCCTGTTCCCGGGTGGATGCGATGACCCGGTCGGTGAGCCGGGCGGCGTGGGCCAGGACCTCGGCGGGCGGGACGTTGCGGTGATCGGTGTGCTCGGTGACCCGGACCCGGTCGGTGCCGGTGAGGTCGACGGCGCACACGGAGACGTAATCGATGTTGATCTCCACGCCGAGCCCGGCCGGGCCCGTGCGGGAGAGCTTCAGCACGGTGCCGGGCCGGCCGGCGCCTCCCCCGGACGTCTTCCCGGACTCGCTGAGGCAGTCCAGGGAGAGCAGCTCCTCGACGAGCGAGGAGACGGCGGCCCTGGTCAGCCCCACGAGGGTCGCCACCCGGGCCCGGGTGACCTCGCCCTCGTCACGGACGGTCCGCAGGACCAGGCTCAGGTTGTGACGGCGCACGGACTCGTGTCCGGCCTTGGCCGCCGGCGAGGTGAGGTTGTTCTTCATCAGGCTTCGAGCCTAGGCGATGTCCGCTCCCACCAGGAGCGGAGCCGGTTGACGGCCCTGGCGGCACGGATGCCGCGCGACCGTGTCGCCCGGCCTACCCCCTCCTCGCACGGCCCTGGGCGCGGGCCGTGCGAGGGTGAAGGCATGACAGAACGCTTCGAGGTACAGCGAGACATGGCGGCCGCGCCCGACACGGTGTTCGCGCTGCTCTGCCGCCCGCAGGGTCACGTGACGATCGACAGCTCGGGGATGCTCCAGTCCGCCGACGGGGAGCCGGTGCGCGAGGTGGGCGACGAGTTCGTCGTGCACATGGACCGGGAGTCGCTCAACGACATCCCGATGGGAAAGTACGACGTCACGGTGATCATCACTCGGTTCGAGCAGGACGCGCACATCGAGTGGACGATCTCCGGCACGATCCAGCCGCCGATCAAGCACCTGTACGGCTATCGCCTGGAACCCAGCGAGCGCGGGACGCTGGTGACCTCGTACTACGACTGGAGCCAGATCGAGGAGAGGTACCGGGACAAGGGGGTCTTCCCGGTCATCCCCGAGGCCGGGCTGCGCGCGACGCTCGGCATCCTCGCGCGGAACGTCGAGTGATCGACGCTGCCGGCCCGGTCGTCGCGGGCCACGGCGAAGGGCCGCACCCCGGGGGGTGCGGCCCTCGCTCACTTCGCGGTGCCTCTACTTGCGGATCAGGCTGCGGAGCACGTACTGCAGGATGCCGCCGTTGCGGTAGTAGTCCGCCTCACCGGGGGTGTCGATGCGGACGACGCCGTCGAACTCCACTCCGGTGTCGGTGGTGACCTTGACCGTGGTCGGCGTGGTGCCGTTGTTCAGCTCGGTCACGCCGGTGAAGGAGAAGGCCTCCTCGCCGGTCAGGCCGAGGGTCTCGGCGGTGTGGCCCTCCGGGAACTGGAGCGGGAGGACGCCCATGCCGATGAGGTTCGAGCGGTGGATGCGCTCGTACGACTCGGCGATGACGGCCCTGACGCCCAGGAGCGCGGTGCCCTTGGCCGCCCAGTCACGGGACGAGCCGGAGCCGTACTCCTTGCCCGCCAGGATGACGAGCGGGGTGCCCGCGGCCTGGTAGTTCTGCGAGGCGTCGTAGATGAACGACACGGGGCCGTCCGCCTGGGTGAAGTCGCGGGTGAACCCGCCCTCGGTGCCCGGCGCGATCTGGTTGCGCAGGCGGATGTTGGCGAAGGTGCCGCGGATCATGACCTCGTGGTTACCACGGCGCGAGCCGTAGGAGTTGAAGTCACGGCGCTCGATGCCGTGCTCCGTGAGGTACTTGCCGGCCGGGGTGTCGGCCTTGATCGCACCGGCCGGGGAGATGTGGTCGGTGGTGACCGAGTCGCCCAGCTTGGCGAGCACCCGGGCGCCGGTGATGTCCGCGACCGGGGTCGTCTCCATCGTCATGCCCTCGAAGTACGGGGGCTTGCGCACGTAGGTGGACTCGGAGTCCCACTCGAAGGTGTTGCCGGTCGGGATCGACAGCGCCTGCCACTGGGCGTCGCCCGCGAAGACGTCCTGGTAGGACTTGTTGAACATGTCCTCGCCGATGGAGTTGGCGACGACGTCGTTCACCTCGGCCTCGGAGGGCCAGATGTCCTGGAGGAAGACGGGCTTGCCGTCCTGGTCGACGCCGAGGGCGTCCTTGGTGATGTCGACCTTCATCGAACCGGCGATGGCGTACGCGACGACCAGCGGCGGGGACGCCAGGTAGTTCATCTTGACGTCGGGGTTGATCCGGCCCTCGAAGTTACGGTTTCCGGAGAGCACCGAGGTGACGGCCAGGTCGTGGTCGTTGACCGCCTTGGAGACCTCTTCCGGCAGCGGGCCGGAGTTGCCGATGCAGGTGGTGCAGCCGTAGCCGACGAGGTTGAAGCCGACCTTGTCGAGGTACGGGGTCAGGCCCGCCTTGTCGAAGTAGTCGGTGACGACCTTCGAGCCCGGGGCGAGGGTGGTCTTGACCCACGGCTTGCGGGTCAGGCCCTTCTCGACGGCCTTCTTCGCCACGAGCGCCGCGGCGACCATGACGTACGGGTTCGAGGTGTTGGTGCAGGAGGTGATCGCGGCGACGGTGACGGCGCCGTGGTCCAGCTCGTACGTCGTGCCGTCGGGGGCGGTGACGGTGACCGGGTTCGACGGGACACCGTTGGTGGCCGCCGGGGAGTCGGAGGCCGGGAAGGACTCCTTGCCCGCCTCCTCGTCGTCCGAGACGTAGTTGCGCACGTCCTGGGCGAACTGCGCCTTGGCGTTCGCGAGGACGATGCGGTCCTGCGGGCGCTTCGGGCCGGCGATGGAGGGGACGACCGTGGAGAGGTCGAGCTCCAGCTTCTCGGAGAAGTCCGGCTCGGCGGCCGGGTCGAGCCAGAGGCCCTGCTCCTTGGCGTACGCCTCGACGAGCGCGACCTGCTGCGCGTCGCGGCCGGTCAGGCGGAGGTACTTCAGCGTCTCGTCGTCGATCGGGAAGATCGCGGCGGTGGAGCCGAACTCCGGCGACATGTTGCCGATGGTGGCGCGGTTCGCGAGGGAGGTGGCGGCGACGCCCTCACCGTAGAACTCGACGAACTTGCCGACGACGCCGTGCTTGCGGAGCATCTCGGTGATGGTCAGCACGAGGTCGGTGGCGGTGGTGCCGGCCGGGAGCTCGCCGGTCAGCTTGAAGCCGACGACGCGCGGAATGAGCATGGAGACCGGCTGGCCGAGCATCGCGGCCTCGGCCTCGATGCCGCCGACGCCCCAGCCCAGCACGCCGAGGCCGTTGACCATGGTGGTGTGCGAGTCGGTGCCGACGAGGGTGTCGGGGTACGCCTGGCCGTTACGGACCATGACCGTGCGCGCCAGGTGCTCGATGTTGACCTGGTGGACGATGCCGGTGCCCGGGGGGACGACCTTGAACTCGTCGAAGGCGGTCTGGCCCCAGCGCAGGAACTGGTAGCGCTCCTTGTTGCGTCCGTACTCCAGCTCGACGTTCTGCGCGAACGCGTCGTTGGTACCGAACTTGTCGGCGATGACGGAGTGGTCGATGACCAGCTCGGCCGGCGCCAGCGGGTTGATCTTCGTCGCGTCGCCGCCGAGCTCCTTGACGGCCTCACGCATGGTGGCGAGGTCCACGACACACGGGACACCCGTGAAGTCCTGCATGATCACGCGGGCCGGCGTGAACTGGATCTCGCGGCTGGGCTGGGCGTGCGGCTCCCAGCCGCCCAGGGCGCGGATGTGGTCGGCGGTGATGTTCGCGCCGTCCTCGGTGCGGAGCAGGTTCTCCAGCAGCACCTTCAGGCTGTAAGGGAGGCGCGCGGAGCCCTCGACCTTGTCCAGCCTGAAGATCTCGTACGACTCGTCGCCCACCTGCAGTGTGCTGCGGGCGTCGAAGCTGTTCGCCGACACGACAGTCTCCTTCTTCAATGTGCGCGTTCAACCGCGCCGCGCCTCATGTGCGGCCGGCGCCGCCTGCGGCCCCCACCATCCGCTAAGGTAAGGATTAGTTAGGTAACCCTTACCGAGCGGCAGCTGCGGTGCGCCTCGGCAGATATCTCGATGTCGAGATAACTCTAGTACATCGCCGCCGCGCGGTCATGCCCGGGAGCCCGTGTTCTGCGCCGCACCGCGATGGCGCGCGCGACGGGACCGGTACATTTCGATGCCGACCGGCCCCACCCGGGAAGGCGCCGTACCCTTCGACCACTCACTGGTCTCGCACTTGCACGCTGGTGACGGCGACCGCGCAGGCGGCGCACGCCCACACCGCGTAGACCATCCAGGCTCCGCCGACGGTCCACGGGAAGGCCGGCGGGGAGTAGCCGACATCGACGAGCCGGAGCCACGCACGGTAGGGAAGGGCGTGCCCGGCCACCGCCGACCAGTGGCGGCCGTCGGCCAGGAACAGCGGCAGCACCAGGAGGACCACTACCGAGGTGACCATGGTGGAGGCGGTGTGCCGGATGACGGCGCCGAGCGCGAGACCGGCGAGCCCGCACACGGGCGCGAGGAGTGCGGAGGCCAGGACGACACGGAATGCTCCCGGGTCACCGATGGAGACGCCCGCGTCCCGGAGATCGAGAACGGCCTGCGTCACAGCAAATGAGACACCGGCGACGACCGTGCCGAAGACCGTCGTGACCACGGTGACGACGACCGCCTTGGCCGCCATCACCGAGCGGCGGGCCGGAACGGCCGCGAATGTCATCCGGTTGGTGCCTGTGCTGTACTCCCCGACGATCACCAGGGCGCCGATGGCGCTGAGGGCGAGGGCCATGAGCACGGCGGCGTTCGAGGTGAACGCCTCCTGCAACGAGATCCCGTCCCTCACAAAGGAAACGCGGTCCCCCGGCACCCAGTGGCTGTATGTGTCGTAGGCGACGCCCGCGTTGAAGCCGACGACCGCCAGGGCGGTGGCCCCGTAAGCGATCCAGGTCGAGCGCAGCGAACGGTGTTTGATCCACTCGGCGGCGACCAGGTCGCGGAACCGGGCGAGGCGGCCGGGGGTGGACTGTTCGCCGCCGGGAACGTTCGTTGTCGTGGTGGTCGCGGTCATCGGGGCTCTCCTCCGGAGAACTGGACACGGTCGGCGGTGAGCTCCATGAATGCCTCTTCGAGCGAGGCGGAGCGGGTACTGAGCTCGTGCAGCGGCAGAGCGTGCTGTCGGGCGACCTCGCCGATGCGCGCCGCGGTCAGGCCTGTCACGGTGAGCTGCTCGCCCTCCACGTGCACGGCCGCGCTCTCGGCCGTCAGCAGGTCCCTCAGGGCGATCGCGGCGGGCGTGCTCACGGTGACGCTCCGCCGGGTGCCGCGGGCCGAGAACTCCGCAAGGCTCTCCGCCGCGAGCAGTTCGCCCCGGCCGATCACGACCAACCGGTCGGCTGTGTGCTCCATCTCCGACATCAGATGGCTGGAGACGAACACGGTACGACCCTCGGCGGCGAGCCGCCTGAACAGCTCACGGACCCACTTCACTCCCTCAGGGTCCAGGCCGTTGAGCGGCTCGTCGAAGAGCAGCACCGGTGGGTCGCCGAGCAGGGCGGACGCGATGCCGAGCCGTTGTTTCATGCCGAGCGAGAACCCGCCGATGCGGCGCCGGGCGACCTCGGCGAGACCGACCTCCCGCAGCACCTCCTCCACCCGGCGCCGCGGGATGCGGTTGCTGCGGGCCAGCGCCCACAGATGCGCCGCCGCGCTGCGCCCGCCGTGTACGTCGTGCGCGTCGAGGAGGGAGCCGACATGACGCAGGCCGCGAGGGCGGTCACGGAAGGGCCGGCCCTCGATGGTGACCGTGCCGCTGGTGGGCTCGTGCAGGCCGATGATCATCCGGAGCGTGGTGCTCTTTCCGGAGCCGTTCGGCCCGAGGAAACCGGTCACCTGACCGGGACGCACGGTGAAGGTGAGGTCGTTGACGGCTGTCGTGCCGTCGTATCGCTTCGTGAGTTCGCTGACTTCGATCACGGCGCCCATGCTGCCGCTCGCCGCCCCCACTTGCCGTCGGACCGGGGCTGACAATCGCCGGGCGTGGTGTCGACCCTGGTTGTACGACCGCAGGCCGACGCCCCACAGCGTGTACGCGCTTACGATCTGCGCATGCCCGCCTCAGAACCTCCGCCCCTGCCGCTGCTCAAGCGCATACCACCGGGCCTGTGGACGGCGCTGGTGTGGGTGGTGGCAGCAGTGCAGCCCATCGTGGAGTACGTCCTGATGCCGCCGCGGAATGAGTACTCCCTCAGCTACCCCCGGGACGGCCTTGACTCGCTCACGGCCCAGGCGCTGCTCGCCGTTGCCTTCCTGGCGGTCCTGACCGGCAGCGCGCTGCTGCGCCGCCGGACCGCGGTGGCGTACGGTCTGGTGATCGTCGGCACGGTCGTCTCGTCGCTGGCCTGGCGGCAGGACGAGATTCTGCCCCTGCAGTTTCTGGGGGTGGATGTCGCCCTCTGCTATGTCGCGGCCGCCCGGCCCCGGCGCACCGCGATCACCGCGACCGCCGGAACACTGGGCGTGCTCGCCGGATACCTCGTCCTGCGGTGGGCCGCGGGAGGAGAGGAATCCGGCACCGCCTCCGAACCGTTCGTCGCCCTGACGGCCATCATCGCCTGGCTCATCGGCAACTCGGTGCACCAGGCCCGTACCCACACCGCAGAGCTGCACGCCCGGGCCGCCGCCCAGGCGATCACCGCCGAACGGCTTCGCATCGCCCGCGAGATGCACGACACGGTCGCCCACAGCATCGGCATCATCGCGCTGCAAGCCGGAGCCGCGGCCCGAGTGGTGGAGACACAGCCGGCCAGGGCCCGCGAGGCGATGACGGCCGTGGAACACGTAGGGCGCGAGACGCTGGCGGGACTGCGGCGGATGCTGGGCGCACTGCGCCAGGCTGACCAGGAGCAGGAGCCCGCCACCCGGGATCAGGAACCGGCCGGCCACGACCAGGGGTATGCACAGGCTCCTCTGCGGCCGGCCGTCGGTCTGGCGGATCTGGAACCGCTCGCCGCGACGACGACGGCCGCCGGTGTCCGCGTGGAGGTGTGGTGGCAGGGCAAGCGACGCTCGCTCCCCGCGGACATCGACCTCGCGGCGTTCCGCATCGTCCAGGAGGCGGTGACCAACGTCGTACGACACGCGGCTGCCGGTCACTGCCAGGTGAAAGTCGAGTACCGCGAGGACGAACTCGTCGTCGAGGTCGTCGACCGGGGAAAGGGCTGCGGCGCGAACCCGAAGAACACGGACACCGGATTCGGCCTGCTCGGCATGCGCGAGCGGATCGCCTTGCTGAACGGCCGATTCACCGCAGGGCCGCGTCCGGGGGGCGGCTTCCGGGTAGCCGCCCGGCTACCGCTGCCGAGAGCGGCAGGCGCCGAACCCGAAGCGAAGGCTGGGGCCAGATGACCATCCGCGTGGTACTCGCCGACGACCAGCCGCTGATCCGCGCCGCTCTGCAGATGGTCATCACCGACACCGCGGACGTCCAGGTCGTGGGCGAGGCCGGAGACGGCGCCGAAGCGGTCCGGCTGACCGGGGAACTCACCCCCGACGTCGTGGTGATGGACATCCGGATGCCCGGCATGGACGGCATCGAAGCCACCCGTCTGATCACCACCGGCACCAGCACCGCACGCGTTGTCGTCCTGACGACCTTCGATGACGACGACTGCGTCTACGGAGCGCTGCGCGCCGGCGCATCCGGGTTCCTGGTCAAGGACATGGCCCTGGACGACATCCTCGCCGCAGTCCGTATCGTCGCCGCCGGGGACGCCCTCATCGCACCGAGCGTCACCCGCAGACTGATAAGGGAGTTCGCCGACCGTCCTACAGCGACGCCGCCACGGCAGACGGAAATCGAACGCATCACGGACCGGGAACGTGAGGTGCTCACCCTCGTCGGCAAGGGCCTGTCCAACGCCGAAATCGCCGACCAGCTCTCCATCACCGTTGCCACCGCCAAGACCTATCTGACCCGGCTGCTCGCCAAGCTCGACGCACGTGACCGGGTGCAACTCGTGATCCTCGCTTACGAGGCGGGGCTGGTGGCACCGTCCCACTGAGCGAACTCCGTCGCAGCCCTTCGACGGTACCCAGGCGGCTCGGCCGAGGCCGGCGACGGTCAGGGCGGGTCCTCACGCATGACCCGGCGGCGTCGGGATACCCGTACTCCTGACAGAGGAGGCACAGATGCCGCTCACCTTCCGAAAGAGCTTCCACATCCTCCCGGGCGTCCGGCTGAACATCAACCGCCGCTCGTGGTCCCTCACGACCGGCGGAGGGCACGGACCGAGGCGCACCACGAGCAGCACCGGCCGGCGCACCACATCCATGGACCTGCCGGGCCCGTTCGGCTGGCGGAGGACGACGCGCCGCCGTCGCGGCTGACCTCACAGCGGCGGTCCCGGCCGACCTCACCCGTTCGGCCGATCTCCGCACGCCGGGCCGCCGGGCGCACCCCACCCTTCAAACAGGCGGCCGCCCACGGCCCGGCACTCGACCGTCACCCGAACCCCACACCCCCGGCACGGCCTTCATCTCATATCTGAGATAGCGTTCAGCCATGGAAGACGACTACCTCGCACGTATCGGCAAGCTCATCCGTGACGCCCGCCAGCACCGGGGCTGGACACAGAGCCAGCTCGCCGAGGCGCTGGCCACGAGCCAGAGCGCCGTCAACCGCATCGAGCGCGGCAACCAGAACATCAGCCTTGAGATGATCGCCCGCATCGGCGAGGCCCTCGACAGCGAGATCGTGTCGCTCGGCTACTCCGGACCCATGCATCTGCGTGTGGTCGGCGGCCGGCGGCTCTCCGGCTCCATCGACGTCAAGACCAGCAAGAACGCGTGCGTCGCACTGCTCTGCGGTTCCCTGCTCAACAAGGGCCGCACCGTGCTGCGCCGGGTGGCCCGAATCGAGGAGGTCTTCCGGCTGCTGGAGGTCCTCAACTCCATCGGCGTGCGCACCCGCTGGATCAACGACGGTGTCGACCTGGAGATCCTGCCGCCCGACCGGCTGGAGCTGGAGGCCATCGACGCGGACGCCGCGCGCCGGACCCGCTCCATCATCATGTTCCTCGGCCCGCTGCTGCACCGCGTGGACAGCTTCACCCTCCCGTACGCCGGCGGCTGCGACCTCGGCACGCGCACGATCGAGCCGCACATGATCGCGCTGCGCCGCTTCGGCCTGGAGATCGCGGCCACCGACGGGCTCTACCACGCACAGGTGGACCGCGCGATCAGGCCCGGCCGTCCCATCGTGCTGACCGAGCGCGGCGACACGGTGACCGAGAACGCGCTGCTGGCCGCCGCCCGGCACGACGGCACGACGGTCATCCGTAACGCGTCCTCCAACTACATGGTCCAGGACCTGTGCTTCTTCCTGGAGGCGCTCGGCGTGCGCGTCGACGGTGTCGGGACCACGACCCTCACGGTGCACGGGGTGCCGGAGATCGACGTGGACGTCGACTACTCCCCCTCCGAGGACCCGGTCGAGGCGATGAGCCTGCTGGCCGCCGCCGTGGTGACGGAGTCCGAGCTGACGATCCGTCGCGTGCCGATCGAGTTCATGGAGATCGAGCTCGCGGTCCTGGAGGAGATGGGCGTCGACTGCGACCGCACGCCGGAGTACGCCGCCGACAACGGCCGCACCCGGCTGGTGGACCTGACGGTCCGGCCCTCCAAGCTGGAGGCGCCCATCGACAAGATCCACCCGATGCCCTTCCCCGGGCTGAACATCGACAACGTGCCGTTCTTCGCGGCGATCGCCGCGTCCGCGCACGGCAAGACCCTGATCCACGACTGGGTCTACGACAACCGCGCGATCTACCTCACCGACCTCAACCGCCTCGGCGGCAGGCTCCAGCTCCTGGACCCGCACCGCGTCCTGGTCGAGGGCCCGACGCGCTGGCGCGCCGCCGAGATGATGTGCCCGCCCGCGCTGCGGCCGGCGGTGGTGGTGCTGCTGGCGATGATGGCGGCCGAGGGCACGTCGGTGCTCCGCAACGTGTACGTCATCAACCGCGGTTACGAGGAACTGGCGGAGCGGCTGAACTCGGTGGGCGCGCAGATCGAGATCTTCCGGGACATCTAGATCTCTTGCGCTCTGTCCTACCGTCTGACCTGCACTGATGTTGGGTGTTGGCTCTGCTCACAGAGGCGGAGTCAACATTCCTTCAACATCATCTTCTCTGACCCTCAAGCGCTCAACGTGAACGCATCATCGATGACGCTCCTGGTCTTCTCTTCCGACTCGGGGAAGAGGTGACCGTACGTGTTGAACGTGATCCGGATGTCCGAGTGACCCATACGCTTCTCACCTCACGAGTGGTCGTGTCGTCTGTGCGGTTTGTGTGAACTGTCCTGTGTGGGCTGTCCATTGGGGCTTGCCGATGTCGTTGGCGTGCGGTGTCTGGCGGGCCGAGGGCCCGGATGCTCCACGGGCCCGGGGCTTTGCCCCGGGTGCGGCGCTCGTCCCGGTCGGTCTCGGGGGTGGGGCGGGTGCGGTGATCGCGCGTCGACGGGACGGCAGGGATCGCGGAGCAGGCCATCGCTGATGCGTTCGCCCAGGTCCAGGCCCGTGACCCGCCGCAGATCCGCGCCCACATCAGAATCACAGGCGGGGCGTGCAGCCAATGAGTAGGTGGACGGAGAGCGCGTCGAAAGCGCGGCGGGCTGGGTCATTGCGCTCTGTATGACCGCTTCGCCCGTTGGACGGGGCGGGTGCTTCGGAGCTGGGACCCAGCTTCCGAAAGCACCCGCGACCGTTTCTTTTCAGGGGGTTGCCTGGTTACCGCCCTTGTTGAGCCAGGCGCGGGTAGCGCCGTTCCTCGGGTCGACGACGAGGTAGTCGTCCAGACCATCACCGTTGAGGTCGGCAAGGTGGTTGTCGACAGGGAAGCTCATCGCGACGCCGAAGGCGATCTTCTTCTTGCCGGACCATTCGTTGGTGAAGCCGCCGAGGTTCCGCCAGCCGTAGAGGGCGTTGTGCTGGGCGGAGTCGCGCAGGACGTAGTCGGCGCGCCGGTCACAGTTGATGTTGGCGAAGAGGGTCGTCTGGGTGGCCGTGATGGGGTCCTTGGGGCTGGCGATGAGTGTTTTGAGGCCCCAGCCGCCTCCCCCGGGGGCGTCGGTGCCCTTGTTCTTCCAGGCGTGGGCGGAGTGGCCGGAGGTCACGACGAGGTAGTCGTCGCGGCCGTCGCCGTCGATGTCGGCGAACTGTACGTGCCCCTCGGCGGCCAGGGTGGGGCCGCGGGCGATGACCCCCAGATTGGTCCAGGCGGTGACGCCCTTGGTGAAGACGCCGTCGTTGCGCCAGCCCCGTACACGGCCGTTAGTGTCGTCCACGACGAGGTAGTCATCCCTCCCGTCGCCGTTGAAGTCGGCGAACACCACTCGCTGCTTCTTGCCGGGGGAGACGCCTTCGGCGACCCGGCCGACCTTGATCCAGGCGTTCGTCCCGCGCGTGGCGACGTCGTCGTTGCGCCAGGCTTCGATCTCGCCCTTGGGGCCGACGAGGATGTAGTCGTCGTCTCCGTCGCCGTCGAGGTCTGCGAAGTCCACGGTGCGCGCGTTGTTCGCGGCGTCGAGTTTGTGGTCGCCGTAGACCCCTTTCTTTTTGAAGCCGTTCTCCTTGTCGTTCCGTGTGGCGACCTTGTCATTGGCCCACCAGGTCGCAGTACCGGCCGAGCCCACCACGAAGTAGTCGGCGTCACCGTCCGCGTTGGCCTCGGCGAACTGCACCGTGCCGTCGATGCCCGTTCCTGTGGCGATCTTCCCGATGGACTTCCACTTGCCTGCCGCCTTCACGGCGACATCGTTGTTGAGCCACGCTTCGGTCGCCCCGTTGCTGTGCACGATCAGATAGTCGGCGTCCTTGTCGCCGTCCAGATCGGCCAGGCGGACCTTCGAGCCGGGGTTGCCGGTGCCCTCCGCCACCTGACCCAGCTTCTTCCAGGCGCTTTTGCCCTTCACGGCCACATCGTTGTTGACCCACGCCTCGAGCGACCCGTTGTCGTGGACGACCAGGTAGTCGTCGTAGGCGTCGCCGTCGATGTCGGCGAAGCGGACCTGGTCACCCTCGTCACCGGTGCCTGCGGCGATCACCCCGATCGATTGCCAGCCCTGATTGCCGTTAACCGGCACATCGTTGTTGAGGAACGCCTGGACCGAGCCGTCCTCGTGGACCACCAGGTAGTCGTCGTCGTGATCTCCGTTGACATCGGCGAAGCGCACCTGCGCGCCCCGGCCCTTGACTCCGTTGCCGTTGGCTACCTTGCCCCGGTTCACCCAGCCGCCCGCAGAGGTTCTGGTCCACAGGTAGAGGGCTCCGGTGTCGGTGACAATGCTGTAGTCGGCGCGGCCGTCGCCGTCGAAGTCCGCCAGGTGGACGTCGCCCTTCACGCCGGCGCTGGCACTGTCGCTGTTGATCGGTCCCTGCGCGATCCGGCCCAGTTCTGCCCAGCCGCCTCCGGGCTGCACCTGGCAGGCGTCGGGGAGATGCGGGGCATTCGCGGGCTGGATGACCCAGCGCTTGTCCACCATCGCCGTGATGGCCTCGAACCAGCGTTCGGCCATGTAGGTATAGCCACGGTCGTTGGGGTGCAGGGTGTCGTGCAGCATGTCCTCGCTCATCGGCCCAAAGTCGGCGAGCATGATTTTCTGCCCCTCGGCTTGCCGGTCTTTCACCAGCGCCCGCACCGCTTCGTTGTAGGCGTTGCGCCGCTGCATCGCCGACGGGTCGTTCTTCACCGGCACCAGCGTCGCCACCACGATGGAGATGCCCGGTGAGCCCTTTTGAACCCGGTCGATCAGCCGGCCCAGCCGGGCCGGAGCATCCGCTACGGCCCCGCCCTTTTGGTAGTAGACGTCGTTCGTGCCCGCCATCAACGTCATGACGTTGGGGCGCATCGACGCCGCGTCCTGCACCGCCGGTTCTGCGATCTGGTCGATCACCCAGCCCCGGTTCCCGTCATGCTGGGGATCCGACATGCTTCCCGAGGCGTTCGAGCCGACGAAGTCGGGGTGGAGCTGCGCCGCCTCCAGGTCGTCGTACAGCTGTTTCCGGTAGCCGTTGCCGTCCGACGACCCGACACCGTACGTGATCGAATCACCCGCGGACATCAGACGAATGTCCGGCTGCGACGGCCCGGTGCCGGGGTTGCCGGGGCCCGGGCCTCCGGTGCCGGGGTTGCCGGGGTCATCGGGGTTTCCTGTTCCCGGGTTGCCGGGCGTTCCCGCCCAGCCCTTGGCCTCCGCGCCCATGACTGCCTGGAAAAATCTCTGCGCCACGAATTCGTAGCCCAGGTCGTTGGGATGAAAGTCATCGTGCATCATGTCCTCGGGCAATGAGCCGGCTTCCACGAGCTCGATTCTTTCCCCTCGGTGCTGCCGGCCGTTCATCAGCGACCGCACTTTCGCGTTGAAGGCGTCGCGGAACTCTTCGGTTGCGGAGTCGCCTCGCATGGGCACGGTTGCCACCGCGATCGCCGCATCGGGGGCCTTCGCCTGCAGCGTGTCGATCAACTCATCGAGGTCATCGGCCATCTCCGTCCCTGTGTCTGCCGCGCTCCTGGCCCCTATTGCGTTTGTGCCGCGCAGCACCTTCTGGGCGTCGTCCGCGCCCGCCCACAGCGTGATTATGTGGGGCTTGCTCTCGCTGATGTCCCGCTCCACAACGCCCGAGATGTCGCCGATGCCGTATCCGTTGTAACCATCGTGCTGCGGATCCGGCATATTGCCCGAGGAGTTCTGCCCGAAGAAATCGGGCTCCAGTCCCATGAATTCCAGTCCGTCGAAGAGTTCGTCGCGGAATCCGTTTCCGTCCGTGGCTCCCTCGCCTGAGGTGAGGGAGTCGCCCACGGGTGCCAGGCGGACTTCTTCCCCATCCTCGGGGAGGTCCGGGAGCGGTGTGAACTCCACTGGCCAGTGATCTGAGCCGGCCAGATTCGGCAGCAACTGCGCTGTCATACCGGCGGCAAGATCGATCGATCCGATGCCGTAGTCCAGCTCCCTGCCGGTTACGTGGGTGGCTTGTCCGGTTGATTCGATGTACGCGATGCGGAGGTTGTTGTCGCCTCCCCTGGGAATGATGGGCAGCTGGTCCTCAGGCGTTCGGTTCCAGTCCCCCAGCGCCATCCAGCTGTAGTTGCTTCCGGCTTGATCGTGGAAGTTCTGGATGTAGGCTCGGCCGTCATTGCCATTGCCTGACAGGGCATGGACCGTCCAGAAGATGTTCGTGCCGATCCGGATCCCGAAGGATGGCCTGCTTCTGTTGATCGAATCAGAACCGGGTGCGATGTAGACCGCATCCGGCTCACGATCCGCCACGATCGAGAGGTTGACACGATTGCCGTTCACGTCCGTCTGCATGTGGTACACGTGCAGACGGACGCCCCGCGTATCCCAGAGGGAATGAAAGACCTCATACAATTGCCCGTTGATCGTCCGATGCGCCACGGCCTGCGGAGCAGGCGCACCAGTTGGCTGCGCGGGCGGAGAACCAGCTTCTTGCAGCGCGACCACATTGTGCGCGCCTACCCCATTGTTGGCGCTTCCCAGGACGACTCTCTGGACTCCGTCCGTCCACTTCGACTCTCCTTGGAGAGTGGCGCCCTGCAGGTTCCAGGTGGCGAAGTTCAGCCCCGCCAGGTCATCGGGGTGAGCCTCCGCCGGAGCCGTCACCCCCATCGATATCAGCAGGACCGACAGAAGGGCGGTAGTTATCCGCCCGAGGTATCTCATTTTCAACGACCTCGCACTTAGGCAGCGGAAAGGTGAACTGAGTGGGGCAGCCGGGACAGCCCGGATGCGTGATCGCGCTCGGTCCGGGTTGGCACGGAGGATGTGTCCGGCGGGGCATACCCGCCGGCTTGGGCGGTCCGAGCAGTGCGCGGGCATTGCCGCGTGCCTCGGCCGCAAGACGCCGGCGCACCGGGTCGTCGGACATCACATGGCTGTTCGCCGCCAGCAGGGCCTGTGCGTCGGACTCACTCGGACCACCGGCGAACTGACCAGGCTGATCGCTCAAATTGCTCAGTACGCCGGTTTTTCCTGCGACCTGCTGGGGCCGGGCACCGAAGACCATTGCGCCCGGTTCACACCCGACGCGCCGGGCGAGGAATGTCAGTGGTTTCAGTGCTGTCTCATCCAGCCACTGGCCGTTATCGAAGAGGCACCGCAGCGAGCGTGGGCGGGCTGCGCAGGACAGCGGCTCCAAGGCCGCGAGGCCAGTGCTGGGCAGGGCCCGCGCTTCAGCGGCGGGGCTGAACGCGGTCCGCACAACCGCACAGTGCGGGGCGGACAGTTCGTCGAGGGGCGATGCCATGGCCAAACGGAGCTGGTGACGGCCGACGAACGGCAACTCCGCTTCACAGGACGCGCCGTATGCCCGTACCGTCCGGTAGCCGGCGGTGGCCCGTTCGGCATGGTCCAGCAGGATGCTCTTGCCGATACCCGACTCACCGCGCAGGACGAAGGCTCCACCCCGGCCGGCGTGCGCGGCTCCGGTCAGTTCATCGAGGCGCACCATCTCGGCTCGCCTGCCGACGGGTCGGCCAGGTAAGTGCGTTGCTGACATGCCGCTCTCTGTTGCGTCGTGCCCGTTGCCCATTTGACCTGCTGGTACGGTCCGGATGGGGTCAGGCGGGGTGGCTCGTGCGATGCGTGCGGCTGCTCGTTCGGCAATCATGATGGTGGAGGGCCTGGGTGTTCCCCTAGTGATGGTCGGCAATGACCGAGGCGCCGGCGACGAGCAGTGCGTGTGTCCCAAGCACGGCCATGGTGGTGGGGTCGGTCACCACGGTGGTGTCGGTGCCCATACGACATGTGACGACCGGGTGCATTTTGCCCACGTTGCCGTCGATTCAGACGTCGAGGCCGTCGCCGGCCCAGCTGTGCGAGGTGAGAGCTGCACCGCCGGTCGCCTCGGCCAGAGGTGAGGTTCGCAACAGTTCGCGCCCGCCGCAGACCGGAGCGCAGCCGGTCCCGGTCGCGTCCGTCAGTGAGACAGCCGGGGCCGACGAGTGGCTGCTGCGTCGGATCAGTGTCGGCCAGTTGCACGGTGCCGCGGCTGTCGGCTACTCCGGCTGTCTCACCCTTACCGAGGACAACGGCTGGCCGCTGCCGAAAGCGGAACAGTGGCTGCTGACCCACGTGCGGGCATGCCCTCCTGCGCTGACACCGAATCGCTCCACGCCGGACTTGCAGCCCTCGGCTTGCACCGTGAGCTTCTCTTCAGCGCCCCAGGGCGGGGTTCTGGGGAGCGAGGCGGGCGCCGGGCTCCGTCACGTGGTCGCCTGTGCGTCCAGGGCCATGGCGGAGTCCAGCGCGACCTGGCGCGCGTTCAGCAACGTCGCGATCTCCCAGCGGTCGTGCCGGCGGGCCATCGTGAACAACTGCAGGAAGTACCGGGTCGGCAGGGGTTCCGTTTCGCCGGCCATCGTCATGCCGAAGCGGTGGTGGATGACGGCGGCATCCGGCGCGACGAGCCGGACGAACTCCACCTCGCTCCGCACGAGCCGGGAACCCTTCAGCACCGTGTCGAAGGCCGGCTGCTGAGCTGCGATCACCGCGTCACGTCCCTGATGGACCGTGCCGTCGAAGTCGATGAGCTCGGCGTCCTGCGCGAAGTCCGCGGCGAACGCGGCCGCGTCACCACGGTTCCACCCCTCGATCATGCGGGCCGGGACAGCATGCAGAGTGTCGAGCGACGCATCCATTTCATAGCCCTTTCCTCATTCGTTCTCTCCGCAGCCATGCTTGCCCGGCTCGGCGAGAGGGTCATTGACGATCAGCGCACCGTTGTTGGACACGCGTGCCCCCGGGCTGTGTCCGTAGGTGGCCTTGAACAGGCGGCTGAAGTGTGCCGGGTCCGCGAAACCCCATGAGGCGGCCACCGCGGCGACCGTGGTGTTCCTGCGTGCCAGGTCCGCGCGGCACCGCTCCAGGCGCCGCCGGCGGATGAGGGCGGCCACGGTCAGCGGCTGGTCCTGGAAGAGCTTGTGCAGTCGGCGCTCCGACACATGGTGCGCCGCGGCCACCTTGGCCGGGGTGAGATCCCGGTCGGACAGTCTCGCCTCGATGAAACCGACGACTCTCGTGCGCAGTACGTCGTCATCGACCGGACGGATGTCCCCCAGGCGGGACGCCAGCGCCACTGCCGTCAGTTCGATCACCGCGGCCGCCGACCGCTGCGCCTCGTGGGCGCGGAACCCGTCCAGGGACCGCGTCATGTCCCGTACGAGCGAGGAGACCAGTGAGCTGCCCTGGGTTTCGTAGCGGCCGGTTTCTGTGGTTTCAGGCGGTGTTCGTGGTCGCCTGGGATCGGTGGTGTCTGGCCTCGAATTCTTCGGGTGGGAGATATTCGAGGGCGGAGTGTAGGCGTTCGGTGTTGTACCAGCCGACCCACTGGACGACTGAGCGTTCGACCTGGTCAGCGTCTCGCCAGGGGCCGTGGTGTTCGATCAGTTCGGCTTTGAAGTAGCCATTGAGGGCCTCGGCCATCGCGTTGTCGTAACTGTCGGCGACGGAGCCGACGGACGCGGTCGCGCCGGCCTCGATCAGGCGCTCGCCGTAGCGGATGGACACGTATTGCGAGCCTCTGTCGCTGTGGTGAATCAGGCCGGACCCCTTCTTGATCCCGCGCCGCCACAAGGCCATTTCCAGGGCGTCGAGTGGGAGATCGGTGCGCATGTGGGTGGCGAGCTGCCATCCGACGATCATTCGCGAATAGACGTCGAGGACAAAGGCGACGTAGACCCAGCCGGACCAGGTGCGGATGTAGGTCAGGTCCGCGACCCATAGCTGATTCGGCCGGTGGGCGCGGAAGAGCCGGTTGACCAGGTCGGGTGGCCTTGGGGCGGAGGGTTCGGGGATCGTCGTGCGGCGGCGTTGCCCGCGGATGACGCCTTCCAGGCCGTCCTCGCGCATCAGTCGCTCGACGGTGCAGCGGGCTACTGTGATGCCTTCGCGTCGCAGCTGTCGGTGGATTCGTCGGGCTCCGTAGGTCTCGCCGGAGTGGGTGTGGATGCGGCGGATGTCCGCGACGAGGTGTTCATCGCGGAGTCGGCGTGCGGACTTCGGGCGCTTGCGGCGTGTGTTGTATGCGGAGGTCGACAGGGCCAGTTCCCGGCAGACGGGCTCGACCCCGAAGTCGTCACGGAGGTGGTTGATCACCGCGTCGGCCTCGTGCGGGGCTGGTCGAGCTCCTTCGCGAAAAACACGCTGGCGGCCTTCAGGATCTCGTTCGCCCGCCGCAACTCGGCCGCCTCCTTGCGGAGTTGTACAAGTTCGGCTCGCTCGCCCGTGGTGAGCAGGTCGGGCCGGCTGCCGCCATCGGCCTCGGCCTGGCGGACCCACAGCCGCAGGGCTTCCTTGTGGATTCCGAGATCTCGAGCTACGTGGGCGACCGGACGGCCAGAGCTCTGTACTTCACGGACGGCTCGCTCGCGAAGCTCGTCAGGATACTTCCGGGGTGCAGGCATCAGACCTGTGCTTCCCATCTGCCGGATCAATCATGCCCGGCTTCAGGGCCGCTACGAAATCCGGTTCAGCTCACGGTTGGTATGTTCGCGGCACCAGGGACACTCACATGCCCAGTGGCACGTGGGGCTACTTCTACGTGGAAGACGGCATAGGTCTTCGCCAGTCAGTCGGTCTCGCAATCGAGCAAGGGAAAAAGATCAAGCCCACAGAGATCGTCGGACCTGGCAAGTCACTCCCCGACTACACCGTAGCGCCCGGGAGCGACCTCAGAATGGTGAGCGGATCGATCACGGGGAGCAAGGACACCTTGCTCAGCGAGATCCTTAAACCCAATATGGGCCCGG
The DNA here is from genome assembly GCF_044765585.1 of Streptomyces sp. NPDC102441. Taxonomy (NCBI): domain Bacteria; kingdom Bacillati; phylum Actinomycetota; class Actinomycetes; order Kitasatosporales; family Streptomycetaceae; genus Streptomyces; species Streptomyces sp. NPDC102441. The sequence continues at coordinate 426,866 of NZ_JBIWKH010000008.1, read as the reverse complement.
TTCATCTGGCAATTTGCCGGAAACACTGCGACCCACGGCGCTGAGGAACACCACATGACCCATTACACAGATTTGTCACCATACTCCTACGACGAGTCGTCCCGTGACATGCTCAACGTCGGATGGCTAGGCCCCGAACATGAGTACACCACTGGGGTCGTGGATCAGCGTGTGGTACAGGCGCTGGTGACCCTCAGCACCGCCTACGAGAACCAGATGCGCGGCTTCCATCACTGCGCATTCTGTGATGCCGACCGGCTCTGGGTCTCCGACAGTCCGGGCGGAGGCACCCGTACATGGCTGGGCTCGGCGGAGATCAGAGTAGAAGGAGAGGACGGCATCCTCTACGCCTCACCGAACCTGATCATCCACTACATCACCGAGCACCAGTACTTTCCACCCGAGGATTTCTGCCGCGCGGCGGTTAGAACGGCGGGCATCGAAACAACTGGTCCGCTGACCCTGGTCGATTAGCGGCCACCGGCGAAGCACCCAAATCAACATGGCGGCATGGCGCTCGGACGGGATCCTCCATCTCAGTGTGAGGAATCTCGTTCGAGCGCTGCCAGAGACCACGAGAGTCCGCTGGGCTTCGACGGCCGGCTCTCCGCAGCACGTCAGTAGCCCTCAACAACCCGAGTTACACCGCTCGTTTGACCCCGGTCCCGCCCCGACGCGCTTTCCCTACGTCGAGTAGAGCCGAAAGGGCGTCCGTCAGCCGTGGGAGTCCTCTGGGACTTTTCTGGGACTTCCGGCTTCAGTAACGGGCACGAGCATGAAACAACTGAAAGACCATTCGCGCAGGTCAGCGGCCGAATCCCTCTCATCGTTGCAGGTCACCGCGCTGGCTGGTCTCTTCCGCGACATCTGAGGGGTGAAGGCCGCCGCCCCTCCCGGACCAGATGAAACGCTGGTGCGGAAGAGGGCAGCGGCATCTGAGGGACTTCTCCGGGACTTCGCGCCAGGGAGAGGGGATCGATGAGCCGCCGGCCGGGCTCCGTCAGAGGCGCGTCTGGCCCCTCTCGAAGTACGCCGCCAGTCCCGCATCGAGGGCCGGTACCCGCTGCGGCCTACCCCCGTCCCGCAGCGACGTGGTGGCGCGCACCCCCGCCGCGACCGCCATCCGGGCCGCCACCGGTGAGGTATCGGTCCGTCCGCCCTCCCGTACGAAGCGCAGGAACTCGTCGATGAGCAGCGGATCGGCGCCGCCGTGTCCCGCGTCGTCCTCAGCGGCCGGGATCTCGTGGATCTGGTCCGCCTCCGGACGGTAGCCGGAACGCCTGGTGTTCCACACCTTGACGCAGCCGCCGGGCCCGTCCCCGAAGTTCTCCAGGCGTCCGGCGTCCCCGATGACGGTGTAGTTGCGCCAGTAGTCGGGCGTGAAGTGGCACTGCTGATAGGCGGCCAGCACACCGTTGTCCAGGCGCATGTTGAGGAGCGAGACGTCCTCGATGTCGATGACGGGGTTGAGCGCGCGCTGGGTGCCCGGCGGCCAGTGGCCGTCCTTGGTGTACCAGTCGTCGGCCTTGGGCTCACCGGGAGCGCGGCGGTGCGGGTTGTCGCCGTACACCATCAAATCACCCAGTGCCTGGACATCTCTCGCGTAGCCGTCGGCCAGCCAGTGCAGTACGTCGATGTCATGGGCGGCCTTCTGCAGCAACAGCCCGGTGGTGTACTGCCGCTCCGCATGCCAGTCCTTGAAGTAGAAGTCACCCCCGTAACCCACGAAGTGCCGGATCCAGACGGTCTTGACCTCGCCGATGGCGCCCTTCCCGATGAGGTCCCGCATCAGCCGGACCACGGGCATGTGCCGCATGTTGTGCCCGATGTAGAGGCGGGTGCCCGTCTCATGAGCGGTGCGCAGGATCGTGTCACAGCGCTCGACGCTGATGTCGAGCGGCTTCTCGACGAAGACCGGCTTGCCCGCTCGGAGCGCTTCGCAGGCCAGGTCGGCGTGCGTGTGGTCGGGGGTGAGGACCAGGATCGCGTCGATGTCCGGGCTCTCGATCACCTCCTGGTGGCCGGTGGACAGGCGGACTCCGGGGAAGACCGTGGCCGCCTCCGCACGGGCGCGCGGGTCCGGGTCCGCGAGCGCGGTGACGCTGGCGCCGGAACCGGGCCGGTGTGCGGTGCGGGCGAGTGAACCGCGCAGGCCGTAGCCGAGCACGCCGATGCGGAGGTCGGTCATGGATCTTCCTTACTGGATCGGTGCTTGCTTCTGCGGGTTCTGCGTCCTGTGCGTCACGGGTGGACGAGGACGTGGGAGAGGGCGACGGGCCCGGCCCCGGTCGCCATGATCCTCAGGGTGCGCGTGGTGCTGTCCACGTCGAGAACCGTCGGGCGCCTGGCCTTGCCGCTGACGTGGAGGGTGCCGTCGTCCGTGATGACGTCGAAGTCGGCGGTCGCGGAGGAGGAGTTGTTCCAGATCTCGATCTGCCGGACACGCTGGGCGGAACCGAGGTCGACCTGCCACCAGGCACCCGGCTCGGCCGGCGTGCGGGTGTCCGTGTTGGTGTCGCCGTCGAGGGCGAGCGCCGCCTCGGCCGTACCCTCGGTGGAGGACTGGGTGGGGACGCCGGTGCGGGCCAGGTCTGTCCGCAGCTGCTCGACGGGGCCACCCCGGGCGCCCGCCCCCGCAGCGACGGCGAGCGCGTCGGCCGGCAGCCGGTCCAGGCCGGTGAGGTTGTCCGTCATGACGGAACCACGCCCGCCGAGGGCAGGAGCGGCGGTGTCGGTCCAGTTGTCGCGGGCTGTGTTCTCGATGCCGTAGCCGGCCCAGTTGGACACCCACTTGTAGCCGATGCGGGTGATCACGTTCTTCTCGACGGTGATGTGGGAGGACTGCTCGTCCAGGTAGATGCCGTTGCCGTCACGCTCGGTGTTACCGAAGGCGGAACGGTTGATGTAGTTGCCGGACAGGACGGTGCCGGGCTGTGCGCCCTGGGTATAGATCGCGCCGCCGTCGTGCTGCTTCTGGGCGACCTCCATGACGTTGGTGATGCGGTTGTCCGTCACCTTGTTGTCGCGCAGGACGGACGTCTGGACCTCGGGCTGGTTCCAGCCCCAGCCGACCGAGATCCCGGAGTACGGGAGGTGGTCCAGGGTGTTGTGGTCAACGGTCAACTCGGCCTCGTACCCGGCCCAGATACCCACCGCGTCGGTGTACTCGACGCCGGAGTGGCTGATGGTGTTGTACGCGACCGTGTTCCGCTCGCCCGCCAGGGGCGATTCCGGGAGCGGCTCGGTGTCGCCCACGTACACCGCGCCGGAGGACAGGTCCGAGAAGGCGGACCGGGTCAGTGAGCTGTCCTTGGTGCCGGCTTCCAGGACCGCTCCGGCTCCGCCGAGGTGGCTGAATCGCGACGCCTCGATGCTGACGCGCTGTCCGCCTCGCACGGTGACGGCCGCTGCCGGCTTGGTGTAGTAGCGGCCCGCGTGATCGACGGGGCCGGTGGCACCGGTCAGGGTGAGGCCGGCCTGCGTACCGGCGTAGCCCTCGTCGGTGCCGGGCTGCCCGTACGCGGCGTACTGGAAGCCGAGTCCGGTGACGGTGAGATCACGCACGCCGTCCAGGACGAGGAGCTGCTCGGTGTGTGGGGTGATCGTGCGGGCGTGGCGCATGTCCTCTCCCTTGCGCGGGAGGTAGGTGACGGTGCGCGTTTCGGAGTTCCAGGTGAACTCGCCTGGATCGTCGAGGAGTTCGGGAGCGTTCTCGAAGAAGGCGACGCCGGCGTAGCGGTCCGAGTCGACGGTGGTGCTGTCCCAGGAGGGGCCGGTGCGGCCCGTGCCGCTCGCGGAGTTGGTCCAGCAGGGCTGAGCGAAGGTGAGGAGGTCGCCGGCGACCCCTGCGATCCGGCAGTGGTAGTTGCGCCAGCGGACCCGGATGACGGCTTCGGCGTCGGTGGGGCGTTCCCACTGCGCTATGCCGGTGGCGCCGGCCCCGGTCATGCCGGTCCCGGTCGCGTCGCAGACAGTCGACGCGCAGGCCTCGCCCCTGGCCCGGACGGCCCGCTCGCCGTCGACGAACAGCTGCCGCGGGGTGACGCCCGCGGGCACCTCGGCGGTCCAGGTGCGGTCGGGGTTCCGCTTCCAGCCGGTGATGTCACGGCCGCCGGAGAGGACGGGACGGGCGCCGGGCGCCGCCGCCCAGGTGACGGTGCGGCCTTCGCCTCCGGAGTCGGCGGCCCCCAGGCGCAGGGGGCCGTCGAGCCGGTACGTGCCGCCCTTGAGCAGCACGCGTACGTCGCGCACGGTCTCCGTCCTGGCCTTGTCCCTGGCGCCCTCGGGTGTACAGGGGCGGGCGAGCGTGCACGCGGAGCCGGAGCCGCCGGGGGCAGCGTAGTAGGTGCGCGGGGACGCCGCCTGGGCGGCCGGGGCGGCGAGCAGAGCGGCCAGCAGGCCGGCGGTGACCGCCGCCGCCGAGGTGCGGATGGTAGTTCCGAGGTGCTTCACGCGGTGGCCTTCCAGTCGGGGTGTCCGGGCATGGGAGGGTTCACGGCTCCGAAGAGCCAGTCGCGCAGGAAGGGGTCCAGGGACCGGTCCCCCGTGACGTCGACGGTGTGCCGGATGAAGTCTTCGCTGGTGACGTTGCGGTCCTTGAAGCGCTCGGGCCACAGCCGCATCACGCGGTCGAAGCGGCGGTCGCCGGTCTGCCGGCGCAGGGCGTACAGCACGAGGGCGCCGCCGTCGTAGATGTTGGTGCCGCCGAGTGCCTTGGGCAGGCCGGGCGGCCCGTCCTCGGCGCGGATCGCGTCGAGCTTGCCGTAGGTGGTCCGCATCTTGTCGGCGAAGACGGACCAGCCGCGTTCCTCGCCGTACACACCCGCGTAGTAGACGGCGGGGCCCTCGTTGAGCCAGGCCTGTTGCCAGTCGGCGGGGGTGACCGAGTCGCCGTACCACTGGTGGACCAGCTCATGGATCATCGTGGTCTCGTAGCCGGGCCGGCCCTCGGCGTTCGGCTTGAACCAGTTGGTTCCGAAGAGGGACAGGGTCTGGTTCTCCAGGGCGTCACCGTAGCCGTCGTAGATGTGGAGGCCGTAGACGGAGTACGGGTAGCGGCCGAAGCGTGCCTCCGTCCACGCCAGGTGGTCGGCGGTGCGGGCGACGATCGGGCCGTAGGTGTCCTCCTGGCCCTGCGGGACGATGTGGCGCAGGGGCAGTCCGCGGTGGCTGGTGCCGTACAGGTAGGTTCCCTTGACCACGGCGATACCGAGCAGCTCGGTCGGCATGCGCTCGCGCAGGGCGAAGTGCCAGACGGTGAAGCCGTCGGCACGAGGCGTCGTCTGGAGCAGTTCGCCGTTGGCCGTGGCGACGAAGCCCTGCGGGGCGCTGATGTGGAAGGTCCAGGTGGCCTTGTCGGACGGTGTGTCGTTGCAGGGCAGAAACGTATCGGCACGGGAGGACTGGGCCGCGGAGGCGAAGCCGCCGTCGGCGCCGAAGTTCCACCCGGTGAGGCCGAGACGGGGAGCCTTGCCGTTGCCCCGGTAGCGGATCTCGATGGTGAAGGGCTGCCCCGTGTGGAGCGGCCGGCCGGGGGTGACGGTGAGTTCCTGGCCGCTGCTGCCCGCCGAGAGGGCCCACCCGGCGTCGCGGCCGGCGATCGTGACGGATTCGATGGTGTGTCCGTCGGTGTCCAGGTTGAACGCGGAGAGGTCCTGGGTGGCCTTGGCGTTCATCTTCACCACGGCGCTGAAGTCGTACGTCACCGGGGTGAAGTCGAAGGTCAGGTCGTAGTGGACGACCTGGTACCCGCCGTTGCCGAGGGTCGGGAAGAGCGGGTCGCCGACGCCGTCGGAGCCGGGCTCCGGCTCGAAGCCGGCAGCGGCGGCGGGCGGGCCGAGTACGGGTACGGCGATGGCTGCCGCGACCGCCGCACCACCGAACCGGAGGGCCGAGCGTCGTGAGGTCATCACTTCTTCCCCTTCTGGAATGCCTCTTCGAATTCGCCGCGTGCCTGCTCTCCGCCCTTGGCCAGGTAGTCCTTGACCAACTGGTCATAGGCCGACATGGGCTTGCGGCCCGCGATGATGTCCTTGAGGGCGTCCAGCTTCAGCGTGAGGAGGCTGCCGGATCCCTTGGAGTCCCACGTGGGCGAGGAGTACTGGAGCGTGGGGCTCTGCTCCAGCATCGGGATCATCTTCGCGAACGCGTCGTGGACATGGCGTACGCCGTCCTCCGAGTCGGCGCTGAAGACGGCCGGGACTGCGGAGGCCATGAACTTCCACGGCACGGTGACGTCCTGGGTGCCCTGCTTGGTGAGGGTCGGGTTGCCCTTGGCGTCGCGGGTGAAGTCGGTGCCTTCCACGCCGTAGTTGATCAGCGTGTACTCCTGGCTGCCGAACGGCGACGCGGCGAAGTCGGCGAGGGCGAGGATCTGCCGGACGCGCTCGCCCGACGCCTTCTTGAGGTGGGTGTTCTCCAGTAGGACGTTGTCCGTCCAGGCGATGGCGTCCTTGCCGAACGGGACGAAGGGGCGCGGGTCGAACTTCTTGTCGATCGCCTTCATGGCGGCGACGTAACCGACGCCCGGGGCCAGGTAGGTCGGCATGCCGTCGTAGACGTAGGCGCCCTTGCCGTTCTTGAACATGTCCGTGTACTGGGCTTTCTGCGCCCCGGACATCTGGAGGGTGCCGGGATAGAAACAGCCCGCTTCGTACAGCTCCCGTGCCGTCTCCACGGCCTGTCGGTATTCGGGGGTCTCCAGATCGGTGGTGAACTTGCCGCTCTTGGCGTCGAGCCGCCAGAAGTAGGGCGCCCCCGCGGACATCGCGAGAACGTTGGTCACTCCCGCGAGGATCGCGTACCGGTCCTGCTTCGGGCGGGTCAGCTCCTTGCAGAGCTCGACGAACCTGTCCAGGCCGGTGATCTGGCCGAGGTCCGTGACCCCGGCTTCGGCGAACAGATCGTGCCGGTAGACACCGGCGCCGCCGGTGCCGGTACGGGCGATCGGGATCCCGTAGAGCTTTCCGCCGAAGATCGCGGACTGCCAGGCGGACTTCGGAATCGCGGCCAGGTTCGGAAAGTCCTTGGCCTTGTCCCCGGCGAGGAACGGAGTCAGATCGGCGCACGTCGCCTGGAGAAAGCCGGCCTTGTTGTCGACGCCACCGATCTCGGGATACATGAAGAGGTCGGGCAGGCTGTCGCTGGCGACCATCGTGGAGAACTTGGTGCCGTAGTCGTCGGCCGGGACTGCGGTGATGTCGACCTCGGCACCGAGGAGCTTCTCGATCTCGCGCCAGGCGGCGTTGCGACCGCGGGCCGGCGGGGGCGGGGAGAAGGTCTCCATCGTCGCCCTGATGGTCTCTGCCCCCTTCAGCGGAAGCGGTTTCGTGGCCCGCAGCGGTTTGGCCGGATAGCTGAAGAAGCCCTGCGGGACTCCGGCGGCGGTACCTGCCAGGTCGGGCCGGAGGCCGATGTTCCGGACAGCGGTGCTGGGCAGCAGGGAGGCGCTCTTGGCCTCCGCCTTCGCGGTGGTGCCGCCGTCGCCGCAGGCGGCGAGCATCGGAGCGGCGGCCACACCGATACCGATGCCGGCAGCCCTGCGGAACATCGCTCTGCGGCTGATGGGGATGGAGCTCGACACCTGGAATCTCCTTGGGTGAAGGGAGTGAAGACCGGGGTGGCTGTGCTCAGCCCTTGATGGCGCCGGTGAGCACACCCTTGGTGAAGTACCGCTGGAGGAAGGGGTAGACGAGCAGGATCGGTACGACGGCGATCACGAGGACAGCCATCTGAACCGCCTGCTGCGGAGCCAGTACCTCACCGGCCGAGGCACTGTCGAGGCTCTGCCCCTGGAGTACGTAGGTGCGCAGCACCATGGGCAGCGGCCACTTGGCCGAGTCGTTCAGGTACAGGAGTGAGTTGAAGAAGGCGTTCCAGTACGTCACCGCGTAGAAGAGGCTGATGACGGCGAGCACGGCCTTGGAGAGCGGCAGGACGATCCGGAGGAGGATGCGGAAGTCACCCGCGCCGTCGACCTTCGCGGCGTCGTACAGCTCCTCGGGGAGGTTCATGAAGAAGGACCGCAGGACGATCAGGTTGAAGGCGCTGACCAGGGTGGGCATGACCAGTGCCGCGTAGGTGTCGTACAGCCCGAGGCCCTTGACGAGAAGGAAGTTGGGGATGATGCCCGCGTTGAACAGCATGGTGAACAGAGCGGTCATCAGGATGAAGCGCGAGCCCGTGACATCGCGGCGGGACAGCCCGTACGCCATGCCGACGGTGACGAGCAGGCTCATGAGGGTGCCGACGAGTGTGATGCCGATACTGACGATCAGTGCCCGGGTGACGACTCCTCCGGTGAAGATCGTGCGGTAGGCGTCCAGCGTGGGGTGGTCGGGCCACAGGACGAGTCCCGTGGAACGGATGATGTCGCTCTGCGAGGCGAAGCTGGTGCCGATGACACCGAGCAGCGGGTAGGCGACCGCGGTCACCACGACGACGATCGCGACGGCCTTGGCGGCCTGGCCCAGGCGGGTCGGCCTCTCCATCCACGGCGGGCGGCCGTGGGACTTCCCGGCCCGGGGGGTGCGGGTGCTCTTGTCCGCCGGCGTCCTGGGTGCGGACGTGGCGCGGGTCTTCTCAGCGGTCAGCACCGCGGTACACCCCTTCATGGCCGAGGCGGTGGGCGAACTTGTTCGCGCCCAGGACGAGTACGGCGCCGATGGCCGCCTTGACGAGCCCGACCGCGGCCGAGACACCCCAGTCGTTGTCCTTGATGCCGTGGTAGTAGACGTAGGTGTCCAGGACCTCACCGGCGTCCGGGCCCACCGCGTCGCGCTGGAGCAGGATCTGCTCGAAGCCGACGGAGAGGATCTGCCCGAGGTTGAGGATGAGCAGGAGGATGAGAACAGGTGCGATGCCCGGCAGGGTGACGTGCCAGAAGCGACGGCGGGGGCCTGCCCCGTCGATCGCGGCCGCCTCGTACTGCTGCTTGTCGATGTTGAGCAGCGCGGCGAGCACGATGATCGTGCCCCAGCCGGCGTCCTTCCAGGCCACCTGCAGGGTGAGCAGCCAGGGGAAGGCGTCCGGGTCGCTCATCATGTCGTAACGCGGCAGGCCCATCTGCCCGAGGAGGTCGGGAACGACTCCGGCGCCGCCGAGGATCTGCTGGAAGATCGAGACGATGATGACCCAGCCGATGAAGTGCGGCAGGTAGACCACGCTCTGCACGAAGCGGCGGAGCCGGTCGCTCACGATGCTGTTGAGCAGCAGGGCCAGGGCGATCGGGACCGGGAAGAAGAACACCAGCTGGACGAGGGCGATTTCCAGGGTGTTGAAGGTCGCGGACCAGAAGGCCGCCTCGCCGAACGCCGCTGTGAAGTTGGCGAAGCCCACCCAGACGCTGTGCATGTACCCGAGGTAGGGCTGGTAGTCCTGGAAGGCCACGACGTAACCGAGCAGCGGGACGTAGTGGAAGACGACGAAGTACAGCAGACCGGGCAGGGTGAGCAGCAGCATCACCCTGTCCCGCTTGAGCCGCTGGCGGAGCGTCAGGCGGTTTCGTACGTGTGCGGCCTGAGCGGCTCGCGGGGTCGGCGGCGGTGAGGGGTCCTCGGCCTGCTGCCGCCGTTTCGACCGCTTCTCCTGCGGCAACGGGGGTGCTGTGTCCGCCATGGTGGTCCTGTTCGACTGGGTGGCGCGTGGTGGGTCTTCTGCCGCCGCAAGTTAGTAAGCGGTTAACCCAAGCGTCAAGGGATCTGAGAAAAAGGCTGTGTTACGGCAGGGTTCCGGAGTCGGATCCTGGTGCACAGACCGCCAAATCACCTACAAAATAGGCCGATTGACTTGGCCTTCACTTGACGCTCGGTGGTCGGGATCCTTAGCGTGCCGGTCATTCCATAGAACGCGATTACTGTCCGGAGGCAGGGTGCGAACCACCGAAGAGGTGCCGGCTCCGTCCGGGGCCGATGCCGCTCCACCGCCCCCCAGGCGGCCGCGCACGGTCCTGGTCATGAGCCCTGGACTGCTGGACGACGTCTTTCCGCCTCCTGTACGGGCCCGGCTCGAAGACAACGCCGCCCTGGGCGATCCGGCGGTGATCCATGAGTTCGACTCGTCCGGCGCGGTGACGGCGCTGGCCGGGGCGGAGGTCCTGCTGACGGGCTGGGGCTGCCCGCCCGTCGGGCCGGAGCTGCTGGAGCGCGCTCCCGCGCTGCGCGCCGTGATCCACGCGGCGGGCACCGTGAAGACGTTTCTGTCCCCGGCGGCCTTCGACCGCGGCATCGTCGTCTCGTCGGCGGCGGCGGCGAACGCCGTACCGGTCGCCGAGTACACGCTGGCCGCGATCATCATGGGCGCGAAGCGGGTGTTCCCGCTGGCCGGGCTGTTCCGCGCCCGGCGCACCCACCGCACCGGCGCCGATCTCGCCCGGCAGCACTGGATCGGTACGCACGGACTGACCATCGGTGTCGTCGGTGCCTCACGGATCGGCCGCCGGGTCATCGAGCTGCTGCGGGTCATCGAGGCCGAAGTGCTCCTGTACGACCCGTACGTCAGCCGCGCGGAAGCGGACCTGCTCGGCGTCACCCCGGTCGATCTGGACACCCTGGTGGCGACGAGCGACGTGGTCACCATCCACGCCCCGGACACACCGGAGACCTGCGGAATGATCGACGCCCGCCGGATCGGCCTCATGCGCCCCGGCACACTGCTGGTCAACACGGCGCGAGGCCCGCTCGTGGACACCGAGGCGCTGACGGAACACCTGGTCGACGGACGGCTGGACGCCGTTCTGGACGTCACCTCGCCCGAGCCGCTGCCCGCCGGCCACCCCCTGTGGGACCTGCCGAACGTCTTCATCACCCCGCACCTGGCAGGCGCGCAGGGCAACGAGGTCGGGCGCCTCGGCGCGCTCGCCGTCGACGAACTGGTGCGGTACGCACACGGGTCGCCCTTCGCGCACCCGGTTCGCCTGGCCGACCTGGGGAGAATCGCGTGAACCCCGTCACCCCGCAGGCTCTAGGCTCGGCCTCACACAACAGCCAGCAGGGGGTGGGCCGGATGCGTCGGCAAAGCGCGGCCGGGGACGGACAGCGGCGGGCGACGGTGACCGATGTGGCACGGCACGCGGGCGTCTCCACCGCGACCGTCTCCCGGGTCCTCAACCGCAACTACCCGGTCGCGGACGCCACTCGGGAGCGGGTCGAGTCCGCCATGCGGGAGCTCGGCTATGTGGTCAACGCCCACGCCCGCGCACTGGCCGGGGTGTCCAACAGGACGGTCGGCATCATCGTCAGCGAGGTCATCGACCCGTTCTACGCGTACATCGCCCGCGGCGTGGAACGGGAGGCGGCGCTGGGCGGACGGCTCTGTCTGGTCTGCTGCACCCAGGGGGACCCGGAGCGTGAGCTCGCCTTCATCGATCTGATGCATGAGCGGCGGGCGGACGCGGTGGTGGTGGTCGGCGGCAGCATCGCCGATCGTGGCTACACCTCCGAGCTGGCCCGCCGGGCCCGGGAACTGGACGCGGGCGGATCGAAGCTCGTGCTCTGCGGGAGGCCGCCGCTCGACGAACCGGCCCCGACCGCCGCCGTCGAGTACGACAACGAGGGCGGTGCCTTCGCCATCACGGACCATCTGCTGACGCGTGGTCACGAACGGATCCTCTATCTGGGCGGGCAGCCCAAGCTCTCCACCACCCGCGACCGGCTGGCCGGGCACCGGCGGGCCCTGGAGCTGCGCGGTGCGGTCCAGGACCCGGACCTGCTGCAACCCGGCGCCTTCAGCCGGAACTTCGGCTACCGGCGCATGACGGAACTCCTGCGGGACGGCCTGGACTTCACAGCGGTCTTCGCGGCCAACGACGTGGTAGCCGCCGGCGCCGCGCAGGCGCTGGAGGAGGCCGGGCTACGGATCCCCAGGGACATCTCCCTGGTGGGGTACGACGACATCCCGGTCGCCCAGGAGCTTCGGCCGCGCCTGACCACGGTGCATATTCCCCTTGAGGAGATGGGCCGGCAAGCCGTACGGCTTGCCGTCTCCGGCGGCGACGAGGACGACTGGCGTGAGCCGACGACGGGCGCCCTGCTCCTCGGCACCCACATCGTGGTACGCGATTCCGTGGGACCTCCGCCCAAGAGGAACGGTCGGGCGTGACCGGTTACTGCCTCCCTGTCCACAGTTGGCCATAGAAAATATCAGTAACTTACCGACTTCCCTTGCGGCTTGGTAGCAACCGCTTACATGCTGGCGCCGAGTTCAATCCAGCTCCGCACGCTTCCGCCCCTCACTCGTTTCCGCAGGGAGAGTTCCGCATGCGTATTTCCACACCCCTGGGCCGTCGCTCCTTCCTCGCCGCCACAGCAGCTGCCGGAGCGGTCACGGCACTCGGCTCGGCCGCCGCGCCCTCCCAGGCCGCCACCACCCGGCCGGCCGGCCCCCGGACCACCGTCACCGTGACCGCCCGCCGTGCGGCCGAGGCCGAACGGCTCCGGCTGACCCAGGCACTGCGTGGCAGCGAGTTCCAGCCGACCGGCCTGTACGTTCCGGCGGCCACCCCCCTCTCGCTGACCGTCCAGCCGCACGACGGCCTCGTGCCCACGCTCTGGATCGGCGCCTGGGATTACTTCGGGGACATCAAGGAGCCGCGCCGGTACACACTGACCCCCGGCGCGAACACCGTGACCGACCCGCACGGCGGGCCGGCCTATCTGACCCTGGAGGGCAACGGGGAGCGGGCCGGTGTGCTGTTCCGGTCCGGCACGGAGCCCATGCCCGTCTTCACCCTGGACCGGACGTCCGAGGCCGGGTACCAGCACCAGCTGGATACCCTGACCACCTCCCCCTACGTCGAGCTCCACGCCCCGAACACCATCGTGACCCTGACCCGCGACGGCGCCCTTCTGTACCGCGACGAGGACCACGCCGCACTGCTGCGGCTGATGGAGCAGCTGATCGACTCGCACGCACGGATCAGTGGCCTGGACGGTTCGAAGCGGGTGCACCGCCGCAAGGCGGGCCCGTACCACTTCTGCGAGGTCAGCAAGGTGCCGGCGGGCGTCGGCGCCTTCGCCACCCACGGCTACAACGGCTTCCCCCGGGCCTACCTCGACCGCGCGACCACCGTGGAGGGGCTGCGCACCCGCGGCTGGGGCTTCTACCACGAGCTCGGCCACCTGCACCAGCAGTCGGTGTACAAGCCCGAGGCCCTCACCGAGGTGACCGTGAACATCTACTCGCTGGCCGCGCAGCGCACGCTGGGTGAGAAGTCCAACCTCCTCACGGTCGACACGGCGACCGGACTCACCTACTTCCAGTCCGCGCGGCAGAAGTTCGGCACGGCCGGCCTCTCGTACGAGAAGTCGTTCGGCGCCTACGAGCAGCTCGTCCCGCTGCGTCAGCTGGAGCTCGCGTTCGGGGACGACTTCTGGCCCCGGCTCCACAAGCTGGTGCGCGAGGAGAACCAGGGGGCCGTCAATACCGGGGACGTCGAGCGCTACAGGGCGCTGGCCACCTACGCGAGCCGTGTCGCCGGGTACGACCTCACCGGCTTCTTCCTGGACACCTGGGCGTTCCCCGTCGACGGCACCGGCCGGGCGGAGCTTGCCGCGCTCGGTCTGCCGCAGCCGCCCGTCGACCCGAGCACCCTCACCGACTGACAGCGGCGGAAGGAGACCTGCATGGCACCGAGCAGAAGGGCCCTTCTCGCAGCGACCGGCGCGACAACGGCCGCGGCGTTCGTCACGGCTGCCGGCACCGCGTACGCCCGACCGTCAGCGGTTGCCGCTGTGGATTTCGGGTCCCTCCTGGAGCGGGCACAAACTCTTCTTACCGGAGGGGTGTTCGATCCGGCCGATCCCGACTTCGCCGCCGCCCTCAACGCGCTGGACAGCACGGCACAGGAGCTGTGGTCCACCCTCGACCGCGGAGCCGGACGGACCGCGCTCTGGCCCGATCTCGCTCCGGTCACGGACCCCGGCAACTTCGGCCAGTCCTACACCCGGTTGAGCACGCTCGCGACCGCCTGGGCCACGCCGGGCACCTCACTCGCCGGCGATGCCGAGGTGGCCGCCGCCGTGATCGCCGCGCTGCGGTTCACGTACGACACCGCGTACAACCCCACGAAGCCCGAGAAGGGCAACTGGTGGTTCTGGGAGATCGGCGCGCCACGCGCACTCATGGACACCTGTGTGCTGCTGCGGAGCCGGCTGCCGGCCGACGACCTGACGGACTATCTGGCCGTCGTCGACCGGTTCTGCCCGAACGCGGACCGTCGTACGAATGCCCCCACGCTCTCCGAGACCGGCGCCAACCGCACCGACAAGGCGGTGATCGTCGCGCTGCGCGGGCTGCTCGGGAGGGATGAGGCCCCACTGGTCTCGGCACGGGACGCACTCTCCGACGTACGGGACAACGGCCGCAACAGCCTGTTCCGGTACGCCTCCTCGGGCGACGGTTTCTACGAGGACGGCTCGTTCGTCCAGCACGGTGCGGTGGCGTACACCGGTTCCTACGGCACGGTTCTGCTGAGCGGGTCCGCGTATCTGCTCTCTCTGCTGGCCGGTTCACCCTGGGCGGTCACCGATCCGCAGGTGTCGGTGATGTACGAGGCGGTCGAGCGGTCGTTCGCACCGGTGATCTTCGACGGGCTGATGATGGACGCGGTGCGTGGCCGGGCCATCTCCCGGGAACGGGCCGGTGACCATCGGGACGGCGCCGCGGCCGTCGCCGCGATTCTGCTGCTGGCGGCCGGCGCGCCGGCCGCGTACGCCGCTCGCTGGCGCGCGCTCGTCAAAGGCTGGCTGACCCGCAACCCCACCATCCCCTTCGCCGCTCTCCCCCAGCTGGTCCTGGCCAGAGAGGTGCTGCGCGACGGGAGTGTTCCGGCCGGACCACCCACGACGGGCCACTTCGTCTTCGCGGACATGGACCGCGTCGTGCACCGGCAGCCGCGCTGGGCGTGCACGCTCTCGCTGTCGTCCAGACGGATCTCGGCGTACGAGGCGGGGAACAACGAGAACTTCCACGGCTGGTACACGGGCGACGGCATGACGTACCTGTACGACGACGATGACCTGGGCCAGTTCCACGACGGGTTCTGGCCGACCGTCGATCCGTACCGGCTGCCCGGCACCACCGTCGACACCCGGCCGCGTACCGACCTCGGAACCGGCGGCGGTACCTCCACCTACCTGCCGGGCAACGCGGTAGCGGGCGGGGCGGTACTCGACAGCCGGTACGGCGCCGCCGCGATGGAACTGACCGGGGCGCCGGACACGACGCTGCGGGCGAAGAAGTCGTGGTTCATGCTCGACAACGCGGTCGTCGCCCTCGGCGCGGGCGTCGCGTCGAGCGACGGGCACAGGGTCGAAACGGTGGTGGAGAACCGGAACCTCGGTGCGGGAGGCATCCACCGTCTCGTCGTCGACGGGGCCGCCCGGCCGGTCGAGCTCGGCCGGACCGAGGATTTCGCGGGCGCGCGATGGGCCCATATCGAGGGGGTGGGCGGCTACGTCTTCCCCGGGGCGACCGCTCTGCACACCCTGCGGGAAGAGCGCACCGGGACGTGGCGGGAGCTCAACACCGGCGCCGACACCGGAGGCTCCGCCGCTCCGGTCACCCGCCGCTATCTGACGCTCTGGACCGACCATGGTGTCTCTCCCACCGGAGCGGGGTACGCCTATGTGCTGCTGCCCGGTGCCTCCGTGGCCGCGACCCATGCCTGGTCGCGTGCGAACCCGGTGCGGATCGTCGCCAACGGCGCCGTCTCGCAGGCTGTGGAGGCGCGCAGGGAAGGGCTGACCGCCGTGCACTTCTGGGCGCCCGGCACCGCTGCCGGCATCTCGTCGTCCGGTCCGGCCTCCGTCCTGGTCCGGCGCCGGGGCTCCCGCATATCCGTGGCGGTCGCGGACCCCGGCCGGACCGGCACGACCCTCACCGTGGAGCTGCCGTTCCATGTGCGCTCGGTCGTCGGTTCCGACAGCACGGTCACCGTCCGTCCGGGCCGCCGCACCGTGCTCACCGTCGCGGTCGGCGGCTCTCGCGGCCACACCCACCACGCCGAGCTCGTCCAGTAACCACTCCCGAGGAGCAGCGCCACCATGTCCGTCGCACCGCATCTGCATCTGCCGCCGACCGACCGGATCCTGTCGTCGCGCACCGGCTGGACCCGCGCCCACTGGGAGGCGATGGCGGACAGGATGCTGACTGCTCTGATTCCGTACGCGACACCCGGCTTCGCCCAGTACCGGCTGCCCGGCCGGTCGAGCTGGTCGGGTGTCGTGTCGGACGGACTCGAAGGATTCGCCCGGTCGTTCCTGCTCGCCGCCTGCCGCATCGCGGGCGCCGGCGGGTCGGTCGACCCGGCACTGATCGAGCGGTATGCGGCGGGTCTGGCGGCGGGTACGGACCGCGACAGCGGGGAGTCCTGGCCGCAGCTGACGGACTGTTCACAGCAAATGGTGGAAGCAGCCTCGATCGCGGTCGCACTGCACGAGACCCGCGCGTGGATCTGGGACCGTCTCGACGCCCGGGTACAGGAACGGGTCGTCGACTGGCTCTCCGGATTCACCGGCGGCCGCACGTGGGACAACAACTGGCGGCTCTTCCAGGTGGTCTCCGAACAGTTCCTCGCCTCGGTCGGCGCTCCGTACAACCGCACCGACATCGAGTCCGGGCTCGACAGGATCGAGGACTGGTACGTCGGCGACGGCTGGTACACAGACGGCGACGGCCGCAATTTCGACTACTACAACGGCTGGGCCATGCATCTCTATCCCCTGCTGTGGTCGCGCATCGCCGGCCCGGACCGCGACGGCGGCCGGACCAAGGTCTACCGGGAACGGCTCGGCCTGTTCCTGGAGAGCTACCAGCACTTCTTCGGGGCGGACGGCGCCCCCGTCCACCAGGGGCGCTCCCTGACATATCGCTTCGCCGCTCTGGCTCCGGTGTGGATGGGGGCACTGGCCGACTGCACACCGCTCGCACCGGGTCTGACCCGCCGGCTCGCCTCGGGCACCATGCGGCACTTCGCGGAGCGTGGGGTACCCGACGAACGAGGGCTGCTGACCCTCGGCTGGTACGAGACGTTCCTGCCGGTCACCCAGCCGTACTCAGGGCCCGCTTCCCCGTACTGGGCGAGCAAGGGATTCCTGGGCCTGCTGCTGACGCCCGACCACCCGGTCTGGACCGAGCGTGAACTGCCGCTGCCCATCGAGGAATCGGACCGCTACACGGCTCTGCCCGCACCCGGCTGGCTGCTGCACGGCACCCGGCACGACGGGATCGTCCGGCTGGTCAACCACGGCAGTGACCACAATCCGCCCTACGATGCCGGGTCCGATCCGTCCGTGGGCGAGGAGGATCCGCATTACGCGAAGTTCGCGTATTCGACCGCGACAGCGCCCGAGACCGCCCCGCACGCGGTCGCGCGCTCCATCGACAACCACATGGCGCTCCTCGCACCGGACGGCACGCCCACGCGCCGCACCCGTATCCATCCGCTGAGGTGCGCGGACAGGGTCGCCTCCTCCTGGTATGCGGCCCGTCGGCCGGGTGACGACCGTGCGTACCGCATCGAGACGACGAGTGTGCTGTACGGCCCGTGGGAGATTCGCGTCCACCGGGTCGAGGCGCCCGCGGGAGCGGTGCTCCGGGAAGGCGGGTACGCGGTCGCCGACGCGACGAGCCCGGCCGCAGCGTCCGGGCATGGCTGGGCTCTGTCCCGTACGGCCGATGGGCTGAGCAGCGCCGTGATCGCGCTGTACGGCTGGGACGACGGCGCGGGGACGGCGGAGGTGGCCCGGGATGTGCAGTCCAACGCGCACGGCCCGCATACCGCGATCCCGTATCTGCGGCTCGACGGGCACCCGGGCGGTCAGAGCGTCCATGTGTCACTGATCGCGCTTTCGCGGGACACCATCCATCCGCAGGCGCTGCGGACATCCGTGTCGGTACGGGCCGGTGCCGGTGGCGCCCCGGTGCATCTGACGTTCACGGACGGTACGACGGTCGAGGTATGAGGGGGCGGCGGCGCGAGGTCCGGGCCGGCCTCGGCAGTGCGGCATCTCCGGCGCCGTGGACCGCGACCGCTTCAGCGGCAGCGCCGCACGCCTGCCGGCCCTGACGGACAACACGCCCTGACGGCCCGCGGGAAGCGGTCAGGGTCCGTGGCCCGGCCGGGCCACGGACCCGTCACGCGTACGCCTACGCCCGGTCCGTCAGCTCCTCCGCGAAGACCTGTGACAGCGGCTGCGGGCCCACGTACTGCTGGCAGTTGCACTGCCCGGCCTCGTAGCGCAGGGGCTTCTTGTCCTCGTCCCAGGCCGTCGGCACCTCGACGCGCTCATGGCAGCGGCCGGCCTTGTCGTGCTTGGCGAGGTGGTGCGTGCAGCCGCAGACGGGCTCCGGCATCCTGTTCGCCGCCTCGACCGCCAGGCGGTCCTGCTTCGCCTCCCGCAACAGCTCCATCCTGCGCTCGTGCCGGTTGCGCAGCGCGGTACGGACGTTGTCCGCCCCCCATGCGAAGCCCCCGGTCCAGAACAGGATGAGCAGTACCCAGATCCAGTTCATCGCTTCCCCTCCCAGCTCCCCCAGCGGGTGTGGCCAGGATAGTACGCCGGAGTCCTCGTCCAACTCCCGTACGGCGCGGTGGTCAGACCGTCGGCAAACCCAGGGCGACGACGCGGTAGAGCGGGTCCGGGAGGGGCGCCTCCTGGTCCGGCAAGGCCTTCAGGTCCCGGCGCAGCGCGGCGACTTGCCCGGGGGCCCCGGCCTTCGCCCAGGGGATACGGTCCGCCACGATCGCGTCGTGCCACTTGCGCGGGCCGCGGCCCTGGCCGAGCCGGGGAACGTGGTCTCGCCGACGAGGCCGAGGCCGTGACGGCCGGCCAGGCGCAGGACCCGGCCGCTCCGGTCGGTGACCCGGGGGTCGTACGCACGCCTGAGCGGTTCGGTCAGCTCGGCGATGTCGCTGGGAGCGCCGAAGTACGCCTCCTCCTTGTCGACCGTGGTGATCAGGACGCCACCGGGACGCAGCACCCGGGCGGCCTCGGAGAGGACGGGGCCGCTTCGGGCAGCAGATGGAGCAGCCGGACGAGGGCGACCGCGTCCAGTGACCGGGAGGCGAAGGGAAGCCGGGTGGCGTCACCGGTGACCACATGGCCCGGCAGGCGCCCGGACGCGAGGGAGAGCATGCCGGGCGACCGGTCGGTGCCGAGGACCGTACGCCCCGGGCGGCGCAGCAGCCGGGTGACGATGCCGGTGCCGCAGGCGATGTCCAGGAGGGTGCGGGTCCCCTCCGGCAGGAGCCGCTCGACGGCTTCGGCGGCCACCTCCGCGCGCGGCTCACCGCCGCGTGAGGCGTCGTACTTCTCGGCCTCGGCGCTGTAGTCGATCACTTCGGACACGGTACTCGCCGCGAGGCCGAGCACCGCCGCGA
This sequence comes from Streptomyces sp. NPDC102441, assembly GCF_044765585.1. NCBI lineage: Bacteria > Bacillati > Actinomycetota > Actinomycetes > Kitasatosporales > Streptomycetaceae > Streptomyces > Streptomyces sp. NPDC102441. The sequence goes on along the minus strand of NZ_JBIWKH010000008.1, from coordinate 407,488 downwards.
GAGCGGAGGTCGTCGTGGGCGCGGCAGCGGCAGGCCGGGCCCGGAAAGTTGTGTTCCACCTCTTGACCCGCGTTCCCGACGCGCGCACAGTACTCGTTAATGCGCATCACTAATACGCATTAATGAGCTGGAGGAGCAGTGGTGGAGGAACCCACGAAGCGGGTCAGGCGAGGCCGGGCGCCCGCACCCGCCGGGCGGACCGGGAGGCCGCGCCAGGCTGAGGTGGCCCGGCTCGCGGGGGTCTCGCAGGCGACGGTCTCCCTGGTTCTGGGCGGGAAGCCACAGGGCGCCGCCATCTCCCAGGAGACCCGGCAGAACGTGCTCGACGCCGCGGGCCGCCTCGGTTACGTACCGGACCCCGCGGCCCGTCGCCTGGCCGCCGCGCGCAACGACCTTCTCGGGGTCTTCAGTTTCACGGCCACCTTCCCGACCGACGTCCAGCACTCGTACTACCCGTTCCTGGTCGGCGTGGAGCGGGAAGCCGCCGCGCGCGGCTACGACCTGGTGCTCTTCACCGGGTCCAGCAGCGGCGGCGCGGGAGCCGCCGGTCCCCACGCGCTGAACCGGGCACGGCTCGCCGACGGCTGTCTCCTGCTCGGACGCCACGCGCCGGTGGACGAACTGCGCAGGCTCGTGGACGACGGGTTCCCCGTGGTCCACCTGGGCCGCAGGGACGAACCGGAGGGACTGGCCTGGGTCGGCGCCGACTACGTCAGCGCCAGCCGCGAGGTCGTCCAGCAGCTCGCGTCGCTGGGACACCGCCGTATCGTCCTGGTGCGCGAGGACGACGAGGCGCCCGCCTCCACCGACCGTGAACAGGGGTTCCTGGAGGGGCTCAGGGCGGCCGGACTGCCGGGCGGGCCCGACGCGGTGTTCCGTAGCGCCGACCCCTCGCTCGGTCTCACGCCGGAGCGCCTGCGGAAGTGGCTGGCCGAAGGTGTCACCGCGTTCGTGGCCGAGGAGACCGACAGCGGCGCCGCCTGGCGCGCGCTGAGCACGGCCGTCCGTGACGCCGGCCTGGAGTGCCCCCGCGATGTCTCCCTGGCGCTGCTCGGCAGCCCCCCACCGGACCTCGCCGACGCGCCGGAGCCCACGGGATTCGACATCCCCAGGGCCCAGTTGGGCGCGGAGGCCGTGCGCCTGCTCGCCACGCTGGTCGCCGGGGAGGACCTCCCGGAACGGCTGGTGGCCCTGGTGGCCTGCGCATACCGGCCCGGCGCGACGGCGGGACCACCGCCCGGCGAACGACCGGGCCCCGGCTGATCCCCCGCCACCCGACTCCCCCGCACGACCCGTACCGCACAGCACGACCCGCACAGCACCACCCGTACCGCACAAGGAGAACTGTGATCCCCGAACCGGACATCCTCATCGTCGGCGGCGGCCTGGGCGGCGTGGCCGCCGCGCTCGCCGCCTGCCGGGCCGGCCGGACCGTCGTCCTCACCGAGGAGACCGACTGGATCGGTGGCCAGCTCACCAGCCAGGCCGTCCCGCCGGACGAGCACCCCTGGGTGGAGCAGTTCGGCACGACCGCCACCTACCGCGCGCTGCGCGAGGGCATCCGGGACTACTACCGCCAGTGGTACCCGATGCGTTCCGAGGCGCTCGCGCTGACCGACCTCAACCCGGGCGCCGGCCGGGTCAGCAAGCTCTGCCACGAACCGCGGGTCGCCCTCGCCGTCCTGGAGGGCATGATCGCCCCCCACCGGGCGTCGGGCCGGCTGACGCTCCTCACCGAGCACCGGGCGGTCGCCGCGGAGTCGGACAACGATGTCATCGGCCCCGTCACCCTGGAGAACCTGCGCGACGGGACCCGCACCACGATCCGGGCCCGGTACGTCATCGACGCCACGGAGACCGGTGAGCTCCTCGAACTCGGCGGTGTGGAGCACGCCCTCGGCGCCGAGTCGCGCGCCGAGTTCGGTGAGCCGCACGCCCCCGAGGAGGCGCAGCCACTCAACCAGCAGGGCATCACCGTCTGCTTCGCGGTCTCCCACCACGAGGGCGAGAACCACGTCATCGACCGGCCCGCCGACTACGACTTCTGGCGCTCCTACCGGCCGGACTTCTGGCCGGGCCCGCTCCTCGGCTTCCTCGCCCCTGACCCGCGGTCGCTGGAGGCCGTTCCCCGTACGTTCGTGCCGAACCCGGAGATCGACCCGCTCGCCGTCAACGCCGACCAGAGCGCCGACGCGGGCGACAAGGAGCTGTGGGGCTTCCGCCGGATCCTGGCCCGGAAGATGCACCGGCCCGGTTCCTTCGACTCCGACATCACCCTGGCCAACTGGCCGCTCAACGACTACTGGCTGAAGCCGCTGATCGGCGGCGGCCCGGAGATCTCGGCCCAGGCGGTCGAGGAGGCCCGGCAGTTGTCGCTCTCGGTCCTCTACTGGCTCCAGACCGAGGCGCCCCGCGAGGACGGCGGGACCGGCTTCCCGGGTCTGCGGCCGCGCCCCGACGTCACGGGTACGGCCGACGGTCTCGCCAAGGCGCCCTACGTCCGGGAGTCGCGGCGGATCAAGGCCGTCACCACCGTCACCGAGCAGGACGTCGCGATCGACGTCGTCGGCCCCTACGGGCGGACTGCGTACCGGGACTCGGTGGGTGTCGGCAACTACCGAATCGACCTGCACCCTTCCACTGGCGGCGACAACTACGTCGACGTCGGTTCGGTGCCCTTCGAGATCCCGCTCGGCGCTCTCGTGCCGCGCCGGGTCCGCAATCTCCTGCCCGCGGGCAAGAACATCGGCACCACACACATCACCAACGGCTGCTACCGGCTCCACCCGGTGGAGTGGAACATCGGCGAGGTCGCCGGCGCACTGGCCGCGCACTGTGTCTCCGAGGGCGTCGAACCCCACGCCGTCCAGGCCGACGACAAGCGGTTCGAGGAGTTCGCCCAGCTGCTCGACTCGAACGGGGTACAGCGCCACTGGCCCGACGTACGCGGTTACTGAGAACGGTCCGCCGGGGGGCGACGACGCCCCTCACCACCCCTGAACGACGCCCCACACACGGAAATGCCGGGTGGGACAGCTCCACCTGTGCCCCCCCGCCCCCCCCCCCCCCCCCCCCCCCCCCCAACCCCCCCCCCCCCCCCCACCACCCCCGCCTCCCCCGGCGGCAACCAGTGGGGGGGCACCTAAACCACACC
>NZ_JBIWKH010000008.1:0-404324 GCF_044765585.1 Streptomyces sp. NPDC102441 | reverse complement strand
CCGGGGGCGCGGGGGGGGGGCCCCCCCCCCCCGCCCCCCCCCCCCCCCCCCCCCCCCCCCCCCCGGGGGGGGGGGCCCCCCCCCCCGGCCCCCCCCCCCCCCCGCCCGCGCACTGCCCACCCGCACAAGGAGGTGCCCAACCATGACCACCCACCGCATCCGCGTCGGCATCGACGTGGGCGGAACCTTCACCGACGCCGTGGCGGTCGACGCCACGACGCTGGAACTCCTGGGACAGGTGAAGGTCCCCACCAGCCATCATCACGAGGACGGTGTGGCCCACGGCATCGTGGAAGCACTCGACCGTCTGCTGGAAGAGACCGGCCGCGCAGCGGAGGATGTCGCTTTCCTCGCGCACGGCACGACCCAGGCTACCAATGCCCTGCTGGAGGGCGATGTCGCGACCGTGGGACTGATCGGGATCGGCGGCGGCCCGTCCGCCGTCCTCACCCGCCGGCTCGCCGCCCTCGGCAGACTCGAACTCACCCCGGGCAAGACCCTTCCGCTCGTCTACGCCCATGTCGGTGACCCCGACGACGCGGAGTCCGTCCGGCGCGCCGCCGGTGCCCTGGCTCAGGACGGTGCCCAGGTCCTCGTCGCCAGCGAGCCGTTCAGCGTGGACCGGCCGGAGGGCGAACAGGCCGTCGTGGAGGCCGCCCGCTCCGTCGGACTGCCGCTGACCGCCGCGCACGAGATCACCTCCCTGTACGGGCTGCACAAGCGCACCCGTACCGCCGTGGTCAACGCGGCGATCCTGCCGCGCATGCTCGCCACCGCCGATCTCGTCGACGCCTCCATCACCAAGGCCGGGGTCAGTTCCCCGCTGATGGTGATGCGCTGCGACGGCGGGGTGATGTCACTGGACGAGATGCGGCGCAGGCCGCTGCTGACGGTCCTGTCGGGTCCGGCGGCGGGTGTCGCGGGCGCGCTGATGCAGGAACGGATCAGCGAGGGCGTGTTCCTGGAGACCGGCGGCACCTCCACCGACATCAGTGTCGTGCGACGGGGCAAGGTGGCGGTCCAGCACGCCACGATCCTCGGCAAGAAGTCCTACCTCAACGCCCTGGACGTACGCACGGTCGGTGTCGGCGGCGGCTCCATGGTGCGGATCGGCGACGGCAAGGTCACCGGCGTCGGACCGCGCAGCGCCCACATCGCGGGCCTGCCGTACGCCTGTTACGCGAAGGCGGAGGACCTGCGGGACGCGACGCTCACCACCGTCAGCCCGATGGAGGGGGACCCGGCGGACTACGCGGTCCTCGACGCGGCGGGCGGACGCTTCGCGATCACCATGACCTGTGCGGCCAACGCCCTGGGCCGGGTGCCCGAGGGGGACTTCGCCCGCAGCGACCAGGAGGTCTCGAAGGCGGCGCTCGCTCCGCTCGCCGAGGCCCTCGGCGTGGACACCGCCACGGCCGCCGCCCGGCTCCTGGACGCGGGGACCACGCAGGTCGAGGCGGTCGTCGACACGATGATCCGGGACTACCGCCTGGACAAGGACACCGCCGTGCTCGTCGGCGGGGGCGGCGGGGCCGCGTCCGTCACCCCGCACCTCGCGGAGACCAGCGGCCTGGAGGGACGCATCGCCCGGCACAGCGAGGTGATCAGTCCCATCGGTGTCGCGCTCGCCCTGGTGCGGGAGCAGATCGAGCGGATCATCCCGGGCGCCGGCCAGGAACAGATCCTCGCCGTACGGGCCGAGGCGGAGGCCGCGGTCGTCGCCCAGGGTGCGGCGGCCGACGGGGTCGAGGTCGAGGTCACCGTCGACCCGCAGACGAGCACCGTACGGGCCGTGGCCACCGGCGCCACCGAGCTGCGCACCCAGGACCGGGCGCACCGCGCGGACGAGGCGGAGCGGCTGCGTGCGGCGGCGGCCAGCCTCAGGACCGACCCGTCGCAGGTCACGATCCTCGCCGGGACCCCCGCCCACACGGTGTACGGGGCCGAGATCCGGCGCACCCTGCGCGCCACCCGGCACCCGGTGCGCATCGTCGACGCCGACGGGGTGATCCGGCTGCACGTCTCCGACGCGCGGGTGGAGACCACCCGGGTCGCCGACGCACCCGAGGTGCTGGCCCGGCTGGTGCGCGAGACCACGTCGTACGGCGACGGCGGGGTCCGTGCCCCGGCGGTGCGGCTGCTGCTCGGCTCGCGGATCGCGGACCTGTCCGGCGTGCTGGACCCGCAGCCCCTGCTCGCGCTCGCCCGCAGCGAGCTGAACTCCCGAGCCGCCGACGAACCGGTGATCGCCGTACTGGAGGTACGCATATGAGCGCGCCCGCAGTGACCTCGTGGGAGACCACCGACTCGGAGACCACCGACCGGGAGACCACCGACGATCTCGGCTTCGCGGTGCGGCTGCTGGCCGCGACCCCCACCCACGAGGGCCGCGACCCGGAGCTGCTGCGCCACTGGGCCGCCACGGCCGAGGCGTTCGGCTCTGCGCTGGCCCCCGTGCCGTGCCGGGCCAGGATCACCGAGCGCGCCGACGGTCTGGAGCGCGGCCTGCTGGCCCGCTACATCTCGCGGCCCGCGCCGACCGTGGAGCTCTACACCGACACGCTCGCGGCGGCAGAGGCGCTGATCGACGCGCGGGGCTGGCGGCACTGGTATCCCCACGGCTCGGTGCGCGAAGCGGCCCTCGCCCACGAGGCCGTGCACGAACAGCTCCACCACGGCCCGGCGAAGGGCGCGCTGAAGCGGGCCCTGGGCCATGTCGTCCTGCGCGCGGGCCGGTTCCGGCTGTACGGGCATGTGGCGGGTGCCGAGGAGATCGCCGCCCACGCCTACGCCCGTACCGTCTGCGGACTCGGCCGCAGCCCCCTGCACCTCACGGCCGCGCTCGCCGACGCCGTGACCCAGAGAGAGAAGTAGCGCCATGGGCGTAGTCATCCTGATCGTCATGGCGGCGGGTGTCGCCGCGATGCTCACCCGTAAACTCCCCACCGCCTTCGCCCTCGTCCTGCTGGGCGTCGTCATCGCGTTCGTCGCCGGCGCACCGCTCACCGGCAAGGAGAGCGTCCTGGACACGGTCATCCAGGAGGGCGCTCCGATGCTCGCCTCCACGATGATCGCGGTGCTGCTCGGATCGTGGCTCGGCAAGCTCCTCGACGAGACCGGGATCGCGGGCACCATCGTCCGCAAGATCGTGGAGTTCGGCGGCGACCGGCCGACGGTGGTGGCGCTCGGCGTCCTCGCCGTGTCCGCGCTGATCGGCACGGTGACGGGCTCCGCGCCCGCCGCGATGCTCGCCGGCATCATCGGCATTCCGGCGATGGTCGCCGTGGGCATCCCGAAGGTCACGGCGGCGGGCACCATCCTGATGGGCATCGCCGTGGGCGTGCCCTTCGAACTGCCCATCTGGCAGTTCTTCTCCACGGCCCTGGACCTGCCGGTGGAGACCGTGCGCGGCTTCATGGTGAAGCTGTTCCCGCTGGCGCTGGTCGCGGCCGTCGCCTTCGTGCTGATCGAGTCCCGCCGTCGGGGGGTCGAGCACACCTGGTCGCTGAAGACGGCCGCCGACAAGCCGCGTTCGCGCCGTGAGCGGCTCGGCGACGCACCCTGGTACGCCCTGCTCACACCGGTCGTACCACTGGTCCTGGCCCTCGGTTTCGAAGTGGCCATCATCCCCTCGCTGCTGGCCGGCGTGCTCTACGCCCTGGTCACCACGACCCGGCCGCGCGAGATGAACAAGCGGCTGCTGCGCACCCTCTACGGAGGGTTCGAGGTCGCCGCGCCGCCCATCGCGCTGTTCATCGCCATCGGCATCCTGCTCGCCGCGGTGAAGCTGCCCGGCGCGATCGACGCGCTCGAACCCCTGGTCAAGGCGGTCAGCCCGCAGAACCCGGTGCTGTTCGTCCTGGTCTTCACCGTGCTGGTGCCGCTGTGCCTCTACCGCGGTCCGCTGAACGTCTACGGCCTCGGCGCGGGCATCGCCGGAGTCCTCATCGCGGCCGGCATCTACCCCGCGGTCGCGGTGCTCGGCCTCGCCGCCTCCTACAACCAGGTCTTCGGGGTCTCCGATCCCACGAGCACCCAGACCGTGTGGAGCGCCCAGTACGCGGGCGTCAGCCCGCAGCAGGTCATGGTGCGGACCCTGCCCTACGTCTGGGCCGTCGCCCTGGGCGGGTTCTGTGTCACCGCCGCCACCTACCTCTGAACATCCAACTCCCGGGACGGAGTCAGAACATGAACGAGCCGCACGACACCCCGCAGCAGAGCCCCGAACTCCCCTCGTTCCTCTCACGCCGCGTCTTCCTGCGCGGAGCGGCGGCCACCGGAACGGCCCTCGCGGTCGGCGGAACGGCCCTCGCGGTCGGCGGAGCGACGGCCGGCCCCGCCTCAGCCGCACCGGGCGGTTTCCCCGACTACACGTACGTCAGGACCCTGCTGAAGCCTTCGGACCTCGCGTACAACCCGACCGGCGAGATCATCTTCCCGTGCGTACGGGGAACCGTGGGCCGGATCTCCTCGGCGCTGGGCCGCTACTACCTCTACTACGCGCCGCACGACGCGCCCGGCGGCATCTGCCTGGCCTACGGCGACTCGCTGGAAGGGCCGTTCACCGAGCACCCGGACAACCCGCTGGTCACCAACGACTGGCAACCGCACTACAAGGTCAGTCACGTCTCCTCTCCCCATGTGCTGTGGAACGAGGACGAGAAGGAGATGTGGCTGTACTTCCACGGGGAGAACACCACCACCCGGCTCGCCCGTTCCAAGGACGGCATCAACTTCACCTACGACAAGGCCGTGCTCTCCACGTCGATGCTGCCCGCGGGATCGACCGAGACGTCCTACGCCCGGGTGTTCCGGCACGACCTGCCCGCCCGCGGCGCCCGGTACGTCATGCTGTTCATGCTGAACAACACCACCGACCACCGTGACATCGCCTGGGGCTGGTCGGCCGACGGCCGTGACTGGACCTTCGACCAGGAGCCGCTGATCCGGCACTCCGACGTGGGCGCGGTGAACGTCGGCGGCCCGCACCTGCTCACCCGGGGCGGCAGCGCGTACGTCGTCTACAACAAGGACAAGGCGAGCGGCGGCGACCTGATGATCACCGAGGTCGGCAAGGACTTCTCCCGCCGCGACCATCTGGGCGTGTTCCACAACTCGATGAACGGCGCTCCGGACAACGGCCGCACGGCGTCGCCGAGTTTCGGTACGGAGAACGGCGAGCCGTACATGATCTACGAAGCGGGTGAGCGGCTCCAGGGCGCGATCGCCCTGGCTCGCGGGAAGTGACGTAGCGACTACGGCCAGGCGGCCCGTCCCCTGTGCGGGCCGCCTGGCCGATCGCACCGGTACGGCCGAAGCCGATGGCGGCTCCGCTCATGGACCATAGGGTGAGCGCGGGCTTCGGACTTTGTCATCCGTGCAGGGAACTGTGCCGGTGGTGCACCACCTCGCGTCGACACCGCATCAGGTGTGCGCTCTGCGCGTGCCCGCCGTCGAAGCCGTTGCACAGCAAGAGAGAATCCTGCCAAGCTGACGGGGCGAACCGGACGTGTGGAGGGGTGACTTGTGGGGGAACGGGCCGCGGTACTGCCAGGCAGACCCTGTGACCGACGTGGACGAAGGTCTGTCTCATGAGCCCGGCCCTCGACACCGCTTTCATTCCGCCGCGGGACCGGGAGGAAATGATCCGGCGCGCGGTGTGGGAATCGATGGTGGCCGTCGACATCGACCACGGCCCCCCGGCTGAGGACATCTCCGTACGCATAGGGCTCGACGCCGTGGGGCCCATCAGGGTCTGTTCGGCGCGGTCGACCGCGGTCACTCTGCGTCGGACGGACCGGCTCGCCCGGGAGGACGAGGAGCCGGCCGTCACGCTCGCTGTTCAGATGACGGGCAGCAGCGTGGTGGTGCAGAACGGCCGCGAGTGCCTGCTGAGGCCGGGAGACTGCGCCGTCTTCGAGTCGATAGCTCCCTACACGCTTCTCTTCGACGAGGGAGTCGACCACCACTTCATCCGTTTCCCCCGCTCGGCGCTCGCGCTCCCCGACCGATTACTACGAGACATAACCGCGGTCCCTCTGGGGCCCGGCAACCCCGTTGCGCGCCTCGCCTTCACCTACTTCTCCCAGCTCGCCGCCACCGACACGTTGCACCAGGGCCCGCACGCCGACGCCGTCGTGGAACCCAGCGTCGAACTGCTCCGTGCCGTCCTGACGTCCCAGCACGGCAACTCCAGCCTGGCCCAGGGACCGCTGGAGGCGACACTCAGCCTGCGGGTCACCCAGTACATCCGGAAGCATCTGGCTGACCCCGATCTGTCAGCGGCACGAATCGCAGCCGCACACGGCATCTCCGTACGTCATCTCTACGCCGTACTGTCCCGGTCGGGAATCAGCCTCGGAGACTGGATCCGTGCCCGCCGCCTGGCCGAATGCAAGCGCGAGCTGGCCGGCCCGAACGGGCGGCTGCGGACCATCGCGGCGACAGGGCGGAGCTGGGGCTTCGTGAACGCGACCCACTTCAGCAAGGTGTTCAAGCAGGCGTACGGAATCTCGCCTCGCGCCTGGTGCGACCAGAACCACTACCGCTCCCCGGCGTGATGGTGCTCACGACTCGCGCCCACCGCGCCCCCGACATCGTTGTCGAGGGCGCGGTGGACGCGGGTCACGGCTTTACGGGCGCAGGGTCGCCCTACGGGGTGTACCGGGCGTCACTGCCGTACAGCTCCCTGGTGAACGCGGAGACATCGGCGCTGCGATCGGCCCCGTCGAGGTTGTACGTCAGGTAGACGCCGTACCCCTCGCTGACGGTGCGGCGAGCGAGGTCGGCGGCCGTGCTCTGCGAGGTCCGGCCGATCTCGACGGCCGCCGGTGACAGCTTCGACTTGGGCAGTGCCATGCCGGGGACCTGCCAGGTGCCGTAGTACGGGTTCCAGGCGTAGTCGAACTTGGACGAGACGTCCACGCCTCCGTAGGAGAGCCGCGACGCGGCCGGGCCGATGTTGTAGAGGCTGATGATCTTGTCCGGCATGTTCGCGCGCAGCGCGGTCACCAGGTGCACGAAGGAGCTGTCGTTGGGCTGGCCGGTGCCGTTGGTGCCGTACCCGGCGTACTCGTCGTCGAAGTCGACGCCGTCGAGGCCGTACTCGGCCACGGTGTCCGACAGCTGTGTCGCGAACGCCGAGGCCGCCTGCTCGGAGGGGAAGTTGGCGAATCCCGCGCCCTGGTGGTTGCCGAGCACCGAGAGGACGACCTTGATGCCCTTCTGCTGCAACGGCCGGATCTCCGTGGCGGCGTTGTCGAGGACGCGCTGCACGTTCTCGTTGAAGGAGAGATACGCCGCCTTCGTGCCCGTGTCGTAGTTGATGTTCGCCGCGAAGATCACGGCGACGTCGAAGGCGTTGCCGCCGTCGGCGAGGGTGTACTTGCCGACGTTGAGCATGCTGTTGTTGTTCACCTCGACGTATGCCACCGAGGTCGGCCCCTGTTTCGCGGGAGCGGGAGCCGCTGCCGCGCCGGTCGTGGCGGTCGCGCCGAAGGCGAGGGCCGCGACGGCCGCGAGCGCGAGCGCGGCCGTCCGGACTCTGCTCCGTAACGGAGTGAACATCGTTGATCGGTCTCCCATCGCGTGGGTCGGCGCCCGACCTGTTCGAGAACGCCGAGTCAGCCTTCCGAGCTTTCCGCACCCGTGGTCGAACCCCGAGGATCTTGCACGAACTCTCACGACTCCCCCGCACGTCCCTCGCCCAGCGAGCGCCCCGCCGTCCACGGCCGTGGACGGGCGGCCGCAGAACTGCACGGGCCCGGGACGCGACCGAGCGGAATAGTCCACAGAGGTCGCGTCATCCTCCACACCGAGCGCTCTAGCCTCGTTCCATTGCCGGCCGCGCGGCACCGGTGCCACCCGCACACCAGCTCTCTCCATGTAACCCCCACGGACGGAGAATCCCCATGCGCAGGACGAGCGCACGGCACACCCTCACGATCGCCGCGACGACGACCGCTGTCGCGCTGGCGCTGACCGGGGCCACCGCCGCCAACGGCGCCCCGACACCCCAGGACAGTCCCAGGACCGTCGCCGCCGCAGGACCGGTCGGCTTCGGCGCCGGCACCACCGGCGGCGCGGGCGGCAGCACCGTCACCGTCACGACCGCGAGCGAGTTGACGGACGCGCTGAAGCGCAGCGAGGCTTTGGTGATCCGTGTGAACGGCACCATCAAGCTCAGCAGCATGACCAAGGTGACGGCGAACAAGACGGTGGTCGGGGTCGGCACCGCCGGCAAGATCACGGGCAGCGGGCTGAACGTCAGCAACGTCAGTAACGTGATCATCCAGAACCTCAGCTTCAGTGGCTCCAACGACGACGCCATCAACGTCCAGTACTCCACGAAGGTCTGGATCGACCACAACGACATCTCCGGCGCCAAGGACGGAGCCCTCGACATCAAGCGGGCGTCGACGAACGTCACGGTGTCGTGGAACCGCACGCACAGCCAGGACAAGAACATGCTCCTCGGCCACGACGACGGCAACGGCTCCGAGGACATCGGCAAGCTCAAGGTCACCTACGACCACAACTGGTTCGACGGCACGAAGCAGCGCAACCCACGGGTGCGCTTCGGGAATCCGGTACACGTGCTGAACAACTACTTCAGCAACATCGGCTCCTACGGCGTCGCCTCCACGGAGGACGCGGGTGTCCTGGTCGAGGGCAACTACTTCGAGAACGTCGATGACACCTTCCACCTCGGCGAGGCGGACTCGGGCCCCGGCAACCTGGTCGCGAAGAACAACCACTTCGTCAACTCCACGGCCGGCCAGACCGGTGGCAGCGTCGCCTCCATCCCCTACAGCTACTCGGCCGAAAGCGCCTCCGCGGTGAAGGGGAGTGTGACCTCCGGCGCCGGCGTCGGCAAGATCTGACCCACCCGCACCCGGTCCCGGCGCCCGGCCCCCACCGGGCGCCGGGGCCGGGCCGGGGCAGGACCGGTGAACATGGCCTGTCACCCGTCTTGCCCCGGCCCTTTGCCTCGTCTACCTTTCCCGGACCGGCCACGGACGCGCGGCCTGCGGCGCACAGCTCTTCCCGGTGAGGGAGGCACCCTGCATGGACGAGCTGGACAGTCACATGACGGACGACGCCCCGGACGGGCCCGGCCAGGGCGGGCCGCCCGCGCCCGGGGAGCCGCTGGAGCCGCTGGAGCCGCGCCGGAGCGGGGCGCATCCGAGCGGCGCGCGTCCGACGATCGGGCTCGTCACGGCGAACATCCACCTGGGGGTCGGCGCCACCCTCTGGTCCGGCGCCCTCGGCGCGGCGGAACGCAACGACGTGAACCTCGTCTGTTTCCCCGGCGGCCCGCTGCGCCACGGCGACGTCCCGCGCAGCGCGCTGTACGAACTGGTCGGCCCCGCACGGCTGGACGGCGTCGTGTGCTGGAGTTCGACGCTCGGCCTCCCGGCCTCCGGCGAGCGTGCGGAACGCCTGATGCGGCAGCTCGCCTGCCTGCCCGCGGTGAGCCTCAACCAGCCTCTGAGCGGCCTGGAGGACACCCTCACCGTCGACTCCTACGCGGGAATGCGGGAGGCCGTCGGGCATCTGGTCGAGGTGCACGGACGGCGCCGGCCTGCCTGTATCCGGGGCCCGTTGGCCAACCCGGTCTCCCAGGAGCGGTACCGGGCCTTCACGGCGGCGCTGGGACGGTACCGGGTCCCGCACGACCGCTCCCTCACCTGTGCGGCCGTCGACTTCGACGCGGGCGCCGGAGCGTCCGCGATGCGCGTCCTGATCGAGGCCAGAGGCCTCGTACCGGGCGTCGACTTCGACGCGGTGATCGCCTGTAGCGACGTGCTGGCGGCGGATGCCCTGCGCTTCCTGACCGAGCGCGGTGTACGGGTCCCCAAGGAGGTCGCGGTCATCGGCTTCAACGACTCCCCGGAAGCGGCGCTGTCCGACCCGCCGCTGACCTCGGTCGCGCTGCCGTTCGCGGAGCTGGGCGCCCTCGCGGTCGACACCCTGGTGGCCCGGCTGTGCGGCTCGCATCCACCGGTCCGTACGGCGGTGCCGGGGACCCTGGTCGTCCGGCGGTCCTGCGGCTGCCACTCCCCCCTGGTCTCCGACGGGCGCGCCGCCACCGGTGCGTCCGCCACTCCGGGACTCCCCGCCGCGCCGGAACTCTTCGCACCGCTGCCGCGCGCGGCGCCGCAGCTCGCCGCCGCCTTCCGCGCCGACACCGCGCCGATCGCGGCGGTGCCGGCCGGCTCGGGCCCGGCGGCGCAGACCCTGGCCGGGGAGTTCCTGCCCCTGCTGGAGCGCATGTTGGGCTCCCACGTCTCCACCTCGCGGGACGTTGTCTCCTGGGATACGGGACTCGCGCGGATACGCGGCTCCGTACTCTCCTCCCTGCCGCCTTCCGGTCGCGAGCGCGGTGAATTCCTGTTCGGGCGCGCTCGGTTGATGGTGGCCGAGAAGGCCCACCGGCTGCTGGAGTACGAGCGATGGGAACAGGGCCGGCAGTCCCAGCGATTACGGGAGCTGGGGACGGCGCTCACGACCGTCGTCGACGTGGAAGGGCTCACCGACGTACTGGAGCGCCATACGGTCGCCGCCTGGATGCCCGGATGCCGCCTCGTGCTGTACGACGAGGCGGGCCGGCGTACGGACCGCACGGTGCCCGGTCCGGCCCGGGTGCAGCTCGTGCAGGAGGAGCGCCTGGCCCGGGGGCGGGCCGCCGGGACCGACGTGGCCTACCCCGCGGCGCTGCTCCTGCCCGACCCACTCATGCCGGACGCCCGCCGTTTCACCCTCGTCCTGGAACCTCTGCACCTCGGTGACGACCACCTCGGCTTCGCCGTCTTCGACGCCGGCACCGTCCGGGAGGCCGAGCACTCCGGGTCCCTGTTCCGTGCGCTCGGCGACCAGATCAGCGCCACCCTCAAGGGGATCCGCCTGTTCGACGAGGTACGGCGCGCGCGGGACGCGGCCGAACAGGCCAGCCGCTTCAAGACCCGGCTGCTCGACCATGTCACCCACGAACTGCGCGCCCCCGTGCAATCCCTCTTACGGCACACCGACGTCCGGCCGCGCGACGCGCTCGCGCTCGTGCGCCGCGACGCCACGCAGCTGCTCACCCTGATCGACAATCTGCTCGACCTCTCCCGGTCCGAGGCGGATGATCTGGACCTGAACCGCCGCCTCCAGGACCCGGCACCGCTCCTGGCCCGGGTGTTCCTGGCCGCCGCAGCCCGGCGCACGGACCCGCGCTGGGAGATCACTCTGCCCGACCGGCTGCCCGTCGTCCCGGTCGACGGCGCACGGCTCGGCCGGGTCATCGACAACCTTCTGTCCGCCGCGGCCACCCACGCCGGCACCGACGGCCGCGTGACACTCGATGCCGAGGCCGGTCCCGCGTCGGTCCGCACCACCGTCACCTCGGCCCGGGCCCAACAGGAACCGCCCAGCCCGCCTGTGCCCGCCGCGGCCCGTGGGTCCGGTCAGGAGACCGCGTCGGCTGCTTCCCCCGACGGTCCCGGGCCTGCCGGCGCGGGCACCGCCCCCGGCCGTTCCGATCCGGCGGAGCCGTCCTCCGTCGGCGTACGGGCCGCGGAGATCGGCCTGGCCGCGGCCCACCGGCTGGCGATGCTGCACGGAGGCTCCCTCACCACCGATCGAGGCCCCGGCCGGCTGCGGCTCGTCCTGGACCTGCCGCTGCCCACACCCGGTGGGGGCCCGCCGCCCGCCACCGGGCGGGGGGAGTCCCTCCTGGTGGTCACGCCCCGGGGTACCCTCCCCGAACTGGGCAGCCTCGCCGAACGCCATGATCTGCGTCTGCACCGGCTGACAGCCGGCGCGGACATCGACACACTCATCGAGGAACTGGCCCCGGCCGCCGTCGCCTGGGACTCGTCCGGCGCCGGCCCCGACGAGTGGCCCGGCGTACAGCACCTGCACGACCATCCCCGGCTGCGGCACACCCCGTTCCTCCTCTACGGCGCCGAGGGCCGGGACCTGTCCCGTACGCTGCGCTCTCTGCGCCCCGGCACACTGCGGGGGCCCGTCATCGCCGCCGCCGCGTCCGAGCGGTCCCGCAGGGACTGTGTCCGGCTCCTGTCGGCCGCGCTCCCCGATCACCCCTTGAGGATCGCGCCCGACGGCACGACCGCACTGGCTCTCGTCGCGGAGGAGCCACCCGTGCTGATCATCCTGGAGCGGGTCCTGCCCGACATGCACGCCTTCGACGTCGTCGACCACATGCACCGGAGCGCGGGACCCGCCCCCTGCCCCGTGGTCCTGATGAGCGACCGCGGCTTCAGCAGAGCCGACGCCCGCCGCGCCAAGCCGCACTCCGCCCTGCTGCTCGACCCTGCCGTCCTCGGCCCCGAGGGGACAGCCGCACTGCTGAGGCTGCTGACGGACCGTCCGCCCGGCCCCACGCGCTCCCGCGCCCCGGTCGACGCGGCACTGGTCTTCCTCTACGAGCACTACCGGCACCGCATCTCCCGCTGGCAGATAGCCGAGGCCGCCGGGATCAGCCCCGACCATCTGGGCAGGCTGTTCCACCAGCAGTACGGGCTGACCGTCTGGGACTACCTCACACGGCTGCGGATCCATCGGGCGGGTGAGCGGCTGCGGCAGAGCGGGGACAGCATCCACGCGGTCGCCCGGTCGGTCGGCTTCCACGACCGCGCCTACTTCAGCCGGGTGTTCCGCAAGGTCACGGGGGAGCCGCCCAACGTCTTCCGCACCCAGGCGCCTGCCGAGGCCGGGAATGCGCCGCCGGAGACGCCGTAGGGGCCCCGGTTCCGGGGCGCTCCTGCCGGGCTCGAAGTCCCTGTCACCGGACTGTGGGGTGAACGGGTGATATCCCGCGGCTGAATCTTCACGGCTGCGACGAGTCGGGGCGGCAACAGCGGAACCCCGTGCGGCGGCGAATGATCTTCTTGGCCGACGCATGCCGGTCGCCCCGAGGAGTCACCCCTGATGCCGAGCGTCACGTCCGCCGGGATACCCGAGGTCACGGACGGCGGCAGATCCGCACCGCCCGAGCGCCCCGCACTGCGGCTCGACATCCAGGGGCTGCGGTCGTCGTCACCTCCTCGGACGCCGGGGACCCGGCCCACCCCGCCGCCGACCCCCTCCACCAGTGGACCACCGGCTACGAAACCACCTTCCGCGAGCTGGCCGGCTCAGGCACCCGGGTCGCCGCCCTGCTCGACACCCCATGGCCCAAGGGCGACCCGGTCGACTGCGCCGCCAGGAACTCCCTGCAACTACGCGCCTGCGCGCACCACTTGCCGAAGGCGACCCGCGACGCCACCCGGGGGGCCGCCGTCCGCGCCGCCGCGTCCACCACGGCGACCACGGTCATCGACCCCACCCCCTGGCTCTGCGCCCCCCGCACAGGCACCTGCCCGGTGGTCGTCGGCGACACCGCCGTCTACCGCGACGGCAGCCACCTCTCGGAGGAGTACGCGGAGGCGCTCGCCCCGGCTCTGGCGCCGCTACTGGACCGCATGTTCGTACCATCGTCATGAACCGGTGGGATCGGCCGGGGGCTCCACCGCCGCGACGAACACCCTCGGGGCTCTCGTAGGCTCCCAGCGCTTCTCAACGGCTCTCGGGGCCACTCGTCCGGATCATGCTGTGTCCGCCGAAGCCGCTGCGCCGGTCGGAGCCGTTGTTCTGGTCCTGCCACCAGACGTCGAACTCCGGCTGGCCCATGGCCGTCCAGTCGGGAGTGTTCTCGACCTGCGCGCTGCCCATCCGGCGGGCGAGCGCGACCATGGCCGCCCCGACGGGGGCGCGACCGGCGTCGTAGCCGGCCAGGATCTGGTTCCAGCTGCTCCCGGCCGCCCAGGCGGCTTCCAGGGCGGTGGCGTCCTGGAGCGCCTTCACACTGCCGCCCCCGATGTGCGGCCGGGCGACGCTCGCGGCGTCGCCGACGAGTGCCATCCGGCCCGAGGTGTAGTGCGGCACCTCCAGGTCGTAGATGGGCTGGACGAAGGTGGTCTCGGCGGGGGTACGGAGCAGCCTGGCCGCCCAGTACGGCGGGAAGGTGTCGGCTACCAGGGTGCGCAGATGCGCGGTGAGCTCCGAGTTGAGCCGGCCCGGTGGCAAGGAGGTCGGGGTGCGCAGGTCGGGGTGGTGGCCGTCGGTCCGCGGGGGCGCGGTGTAGAGAACCCAGTTGAGCACCTGCCCGCCGACGCCGTCCGGGATCCGGTAGATCATGCAGTGCCCGCCGGGAAAGACGATGTTGTGCGCGTCCTGTCCGTCCGAGGGGAGGCCGGTGACGTCCGACGACGTACCGCGCCAGCCGATGTAACCGGCGTACCTCGCGTCCGTCCCGGGAAACATGGCCTCGCGGACGACGGACCGGTATCCGTCCGCCCCGATCACCACGTCGAAACGCTCTTGGTATCCGTCCGCGAGGCGCAGTGTCACACCGTCGGCGTCCGGCTCCACGCCGGTGACCACCGCGCCTGACCGGTAGGAGACCCCCTCGGGCACCCGGCGGCGCAGTTCGCTCCACAGGGAGCCCCAGCTGTAGGCCCGGAAGGGGAACGGCTGCTCGCCGATGGGGCGGCCGTGTTCCGTCCTGCCGTCGCGCGCGCTCCACACCCGCCGGGTGAGCGGCGCCCAGGGCATCTCAGGGGCCACGTACCCGGCGTCCCTAAGCTCTTCGTACCGGTCACTGTGCAGAGCGATCCCCACTCCCCTGTCGCGGAGTCGGTCATCAGCGCGCTCGAACACGGTGATCCTCTCGGCTCCGCCCCGCGACGCGGCCAGAGCGGCGGCACACCCCGCTATGCTGCCGCCGACCACAGCGATGCTGCCTCCACGCACGACTGGCACTCCACTCATTCGGTGTCACGGCCGGGTTCCGGGTGCTGCGGAGGGCAGCGCGGCACATCAGAGCATGATCAGCAGTCTTGTGTTCGCCTTGAGCTTCCTGTTCACCGAGCGGCTCTGCACGTACACCTCCAGCTTGGGGTTGTTCCCCGCCTTGACGGAGACGGTCCCATGAACACCCGTGCCGAACAGGAGGCTTCGCGCCGCATCGCCCGTGTACGCGCGGTCGGTGTCCCTCTCGACCACGATGACCTCCTTGTCGGGCTGGACCTGAACCCGGGTGCCCAACTGGTAATAGCACGCGCCGCGTTGGTATGTGACGCCCGGGTGGGAATCGACGAAGGCACGGATCTCGACCTCCTGGTCGACCTTCAGCAGCCGGTACTTGTCGGCCGCGACCGGTTCGAGATTCGCCCGCACATCGTCGACCGATATGTCCTGGCCGACCGCGAACAGGTTCTTCGTGCCGCGCACACCCTGCTCACGCCCCCTCAGGAAGCTGGTGGCGGCGGCGCGCACGGTGCCGATGGCGTCCTCGACGCCCTTCTGGGAGTCCGCGTCCCAGATGGCGATGTTTCCGGCCGGGAAGCCGTAGTTCTGCGCAGTCCGCTTCGCCAGGGAGTTGGGGACGAGGATCGCGGAGGTCCAGTGGCTCGGGAGCCCGCCCATCTTCGCCGTGATCCTGTCGAGCCAGGGGCCGAGGATGGACATGTCGCCGTCGTGACGCCGGTCGCCGCCGGAGGCGTTCTCCTCGCCGTCGGTCACCACGATCTGGAGGAAGCTGTGCTCGCCGTACTCCTCCCAGATGTGACCCAGGTCGTCCAGGGACTTGAGCGATGCCTCGATGAGGGCCGTGGCGCCGTTGTTGACCTTGTAGAGGCCTCGCATGGAGGGCAGATGCTTCACATCCATGTCCCAGACGAGGTTCTCCACCCTGTGGTCGAAGGAGTAGAGGCTGATCCGGGTCTCATGGCCGAGGTTGTCCGACTCGGCCTTCAGGCCCGCGACGAACTCGTCCACCACGCGGATGAGCTGGCTCTGGTGCTGATACATGGAACCTGAACTGTCCACTACCAACGCGACGTGATTCACCTTGTGCTGGATCTTGTTCGCGGACACGATTCTGCTCCTTCGACGCGGCTCCCCGAGTGATGAGTTCACACTATGAGGACCCACTGACAACGGCGCCGGAGGCCGTTCGCCCCCGCCCGGGACTCGGAGAGGCTGCGGCAGCGCGGAGCTGTCGCAGAAGGCCGGAAGGAGGGCAGTGAGCCGGTCGCCGTGTACGGAGGCAGCGTGTGTGTCGGCTCAGGGGAGGAATGGCACGAGCAGGATGCCGATGTGTACGCCCTGGACGCGCGGGGGAACCGATCGGCACGGCGCGGGAGGCAATGCCCCGCAGATCGTCGGGGGCACACCTCGTACAACGGCGGTGGCCCCAGGGCGAACACCCGCTACGCCCTCACCACTCGCCCCTGACACACTCGTCGCGCGCCATCCACGCCGGTGGTCCCGGTCCGGTTCGTCAGATGACGATGGGAACGGCGCCGGAGATGTCGGTGCTCCAGTTGGTGACGATGGGCTTGTTGACGTTCGCGGTGTCGGGGAGCTTGAGTTCGGCGGGGTCGGGATCGTCGTTGGTGAGGGAGATGATGACGTTCTCGAACTCGATGCCGTCATCGCTGTTGACGCTCTTGGGGCTGATACCGGTGTAGGCGGCGGTCGAGCCGGTGAGCTTGATGGGGTCCTCGCCGCCCTGTCCGACGGGGGAGGCGAGACCGTCGGCCTCGGACCCGAACTGCACGCTCGGGGTGTTCACGTCCAGGTAGCAGGTGATGCCGGACTTGGCCTTGGCGGTGACGAGGTAGTAGCCGCCGGCCTGGGACTCCGAGGTAACTGTGAAGGCCAGGTCGTTGGTGCCGCAGGACTGCCCGTAGCCACTCTTCTCGCCGCCGCCGGACTCGGTCTTGCTGGTGGAGCCCTCACCGGAGGAGGCTTCGGTGGAGGTGGCTTCGCTGGAGGGGCTGCCGGTGGAGGTGGCGTCGCTCCCGCCGCTCGATTCGACAGCGGAAGGGGCGGCAGAGCCGGCAGCGTCCACCGCGTCGTCGGAACCGCAGGCGGTGGTGGTGGCCGCGAGGGCCGTCACGGCTGCGGCGGCCAGGATGAGACGGGCGGAACGGGCGGCGAGATGCGAACGCATCATGTTCTCCAGCGGCTGTTGGTCGGTGTCCTGCTGACCTCAGGACAATAGCGCCGATTCGATCTTGGCCTGATCCCGAGATTGTCCGGGTTCCGTCACCGCGGAGCGCCAGCTTCCGGTGGCCGGCTTCCAGGCGTCCACATAACCGTCCAGGTTGGTCCCGATGTCCGGCCGGCCGGGCTCGAAGAACTCCACCCCCTTGATGAGCGCAGCCGGCTCGGTCGCGTCGGCGTCGGTGGCCGGCCGCGTTTTTGCGCGCCCGAGACCGACTGAGGGTGTCCAGGTCGTCAGTCCCACATCGACGTCGGACGCCCCTGTCTCCTGTCCGCAGGCGATCCCTTGGAATCGTTCAGCGGTGCCCCCTGCGGTGACTGTGCGGCACGGTCATTTCGCAGGGCCTGGATGAGCCAGGGGTACACCGGCATCAGGTTCGGCACCACCTGCCAGCCGTTGACGATCCATACCAGCCGCCAGTACCGGTCCACCCGGGGATCGTGCGCCTCATTGAACTGCTGGGCCATCCAGTGCCGGAATTCCGTGTCAGGGGTGCGCGCGAGCGCCTCGGCGAAGCGGTGCACGAGGTCGTCGATGACGGGTGCGCCCCTGTCGCTGAGCGGGTCGATGCCCGACTCCATGGCTTCGGCCACCTTCTGACGGGTGAACTCCATCAGTTCCTCGCCGGCATCGCTCTCGATGTCGAGCGTGCGCCCGGCGGCCTGGCACCCGGCCGTCCGGCGCATCCGGACACGGAAGTCCTCGTCGCCGACGAGCTCGACGAGTTCCGTCCACGCGATGACCTGCTCGCTGGTCGCGTCATCGGGGAGGTCGGGAGTGGCAGCGCGGACCATGGCCACCGAGGCCGGGGCGGCATCCACCGCGCCGAAGGTGCCCTCTATGAAATCGTCGATCAAACGCCGGCGTTCCTCGCCGGACAACTGCGTGAGCCTGTGCATCGTCTTGGTCTCCTCGGGACTGGACCCACGTCCGGCCACGACTCGCAGAACGCTCCGGCGCAGTTGCAGCACCCGGATCTGGACATCCATGGCGTCGGCGTGCGCCGCGGCGACCTCCGCCACCGAGAGCCGGCGGTCCAGTACCCGTTGAATCGTGGCCAGGTCGATGCCCAGCTCACGCAGCGTGCGGAGGAGTTCCAGACGAAGCAGTGCGTCGAGGTCGTAGAGCCGATAACCGGCGGGGCTTCGGGTGGTCGGCGCCACCACCCCCGAATCGGAGTAGAACCGGATGGTCCTCACAGACAAGCCGGTCCGCCGGGAGAGCTCCCCGATCGAGTAGAGGGTCGTAGCGTCCATGTCCCCCACTCTGCTGTCTCCACCCACTGGAGACTCAAGGCCATCGGTGTCGCTCGTGTCCGAGGCCAGGCTGCCACGCGGTCCTGGTCGACTCCGCCTCGGGCTCCGTGATACCACCAGGAAGGCCCGCGCCGTCGGCGCGGGCCTTCCCCGGTCGAGTGACCACGGGAGCCGGGCCATCGGCATCCCCGCCGGATCCGGGCGCCGCCCTCAGCCGTTCAGACTCCCGCCAGCAACTCCTCCAGTGCCGCCGCCGTCTCCGGGTGGCGGCCGGCCGGCATCGCTCCCGAGGGTGCCTGTGCCTCCGCCTCCCAGGTGCCCTCGCAGCCCAGCAGTTCCGCCACGCTGTCGCACGTCTCCGGGTGGGCGGCGAGCAGTACGGCGCGGCGTGCCGTGCCGCCGCCGTCCGCCGATGGGGCGGCCGGCGATTCCGGGGTGGCCTGCCACGGCGGGACCCAGGCGTCCAGGGCGGCGAGGCGGCCGGGGAAGACGCGTCCCGCCTCACGGATCAGCAGCGGGGCGAGGTCGGCGCCGTCGGCCCGGAGGGTGGTGATCAGCGTCGGCAGCCAGGGCAGCAGCACCGGGTCCGGCAGCCGTGCGAAGGCGTTCGAGACGGCCTCCACGACGAAGTCGGCCAGCTGCGGCACCGGCTCCAGCGCGTGCAGGAAACCGCTGAGGTAGCGCGGATAGGCGGGCACCACGAGCGGGTTGTCCAGCAGTGCGTCACACCGCTCCCTCAGCTCGGCGCGGGAGAGCCGGCCGAGCTGCACCTGGGCCGCCCACAGCAGCGCCACCCTGGACGGCTCCTGCGGATGGGACTGCGCGAAGGCCAGGTCCAGCTGGGTCCGGTCGCAGCCCAGCGACAGGGCCAGGCTCTC
Source organism: Streptomyces sp. NPDC102441 (assembly GCF_044765585.1). NCBI lineage: Bacteria > Bacillati > Actinomycetota > Actinomycetes > Kitasatosporales > Streptomycetaceae > Streptomyces > Streptomyces sp. NPDC102441. The sequence goes on along the minus strand of NZ_JBIWKH010000008.1, from coordinate 385,131 downwards.
CATGCTGAAGAGGAACCCCAGCATCGCGGCGACCTGACGGACGGTCGCGTCCTCGTCTGTGAACGCCGTCGGCAGCAGGGTGCAGTAGTGCGCGTAACCCGTCTTGGCGAAGGACTCGATCCACGCCGGAAGGACCGGCCGGCTGATCCGGTAGTACGCCAGGAGCCGGCGCACCCTGCGCAGGACCTCCGGCGCTCCGTCGACACTGCGCTCGGTGGCCAGCACCTCCAGGGCGCGGGTGCCCAGCTCGTCGGCCAGGCGGCTGCTGCGCAGATACAGCACGGCGTCCTCGACGGCTGCGAGGACCTGTGCCGTGGTGGCGCTCGGGGCGTACGCGACGCGGCGCAGGCGTTGCTCCAGGACCTGCTCGATGCTGACGCCCTCGTAACCGAGCTCGATGAGCGCCCGCTGATGGGTGCCCAGCGCGAGGTCCCAGGACTCCTGGACCGACTGCTTGCCGAGCTCCCGCTCACCCATGATCGGCCGGGCCGCACCGTGGGGCATGAGGCGGCGCAGCATCCACAGCACGTCGGAGCACTGCCGCAGTTCGGGCTGGGAGGCCATGTCCAGCAGGGCCCGCCGCACACCGCGCTGCTGGAGCTTGAGATCAAGCGGGGCGAGGCGGTCGTGGACGTCTCGGGCCAGGGGCGGCAGCGCTTCGTAGCCGACCTGGCCGATCCGGTCGCCGCCCATCAGGATCTCCACGAGCCGGCGGACATCGCGTCTGCCCGGCACGGTCTCCTTCTCGATGCAGGTGACCGCCGCGTCCTGGAAGTCGTACGGGGTGGGCCTGGCCCGGTCCCGCATGCCGGCCAGCAGGATCGACGTCTCGAACACGGCGATGGCGTCGGCGGTGGAGGCGAGATAGCCGTTGCGACGGGCGGCACGCACGATCTCCACCGACCAGCCGAGGAGTTCGGCCTCGTCGAGCCGGTCGAGGGCGGGTGGCTTCTGAAGGAAGCCGGACAGCCTGTCGGAGGGGGCTTCCGGCGCCACGGGGGTGGCCGGTGCGGCGGCCTTCCTCGTTTTCGCCGTCTTCCTGGCGCCTGCCTGACCCGCGAGCCGGTACGGCTCCACCCGGGTCCGCCCGGTGTTCTTCGCCCACTGAGTGGCGGCGATCGACACCGACCCGGCGGCGAGGCCGAACTGTGCCTCGATCGCCGCGTGGCTCGACGGGATCAGCCCGTACTGCCAGGTGCTCTCGCTCGGCGGAGTGATCTCGAAGGTGTCGCTGCCGTGGACACCGAACTCCTCGACGCGGCTGGACGCGTGGAAGGCGCCGCAGACGTAGAGGCAGTCCTCGGGGTCGGTTCCGGTGGTGGCGAGGTGCTCACGCATCCGGGTCCACATGTAGCGCTCACGGTCCTCGTCCACCCTGACCCGGTCCGTGTCCCCGGGGGCCAGCCTGCGGAACAGACTGCCGATCAGGAGCATGACCTGGCGGTAGGTGTCGTGGTCGCTGTCGCCGAGCGGCAGCTCGACGTACTGGTGCCACCACTCCGACCAGTGCCGCACACGGCCGTGGTGCAGGAGGTGCTCCTCCAGCTCGGCGAAGCGGGGCCGCAGGTCGCCGATCTCGACCCCGACGGCGTCGCCGTGCAACGCCGCCTCCTCCTCGGCGGGCGGTGCGTCGGGGTCCGCGGGCTCCGTCGCGCCGGCCTGCCACTGGAACACGTGGTCCGAGGAGCGGTCGACGAGGACCAGCTCGACACCCGGGGTGTCCAGTGCGTAGGCGATGGCCTGGTATTCGGCCGACGCCTCGGTGATCGGGGCGACGACCGACAGCGGTGCCCATTCCGCGGGGAAGCCCTTGACCTCGCTCGCGAACGCCTGGACGGCCACCGGGAGCCGGCAGTTGCGCAGCTCCGACAGCAGCGGCGCCATGTCCTCGCACAGCTCCAGATACACCACCTTCGGCTGCTTCTCCCGAAGCCGCCGCGCCATGGCGACCGCCGACGCGGGCGAGTGGTGGCAGACGGGGAAGATCTCCAGCGGCTCACGCACGGCGCGGTCGACGTCGTCGACGATGCCCAGGAGAATGCCCTGCAGTGCGTCCGGCCCGTCCGCGAACTCCGTTGCTGCGTCCTGTAGTTGTCCTCGCAGGGCCTCGAAGGGCGTCCCCTCGGTCGAGGTGCTCACGACAGGGTGGCGATCGCGTCGCGGCCGCCCTCCAGGAACTCCGGCCATGAGCCGCCCTCCTCCTTGCTGCGGGGTTCCACGACGCCGTGCAGGTACTTGTTGAGGATGGCCAGGTCCTCGGGTTCGCGGCGCGCCAGCGATCCGACGAGCGAGGAGGCGAGCGTGCGGGCGGTCAGCGCGCGTTCGCCGAAGAAGTTGCTGTGCAGGATCGCGTCCTCCAGTACGCCGATCTGCTCGGCGCTGGACAGCGCCGACTCCAGCTTCTCGTCGTCGCTGCCGGCCGCGGCGGCGGATGCCCGGAGATCGGCGAAGCTCTGCAGCAGTACGTCGAGCAGGGTCGGCGGGACGTCCAGCTCGATCTGATGACGGCGCAGCAGTTCCTCGGTGCGGAAGCGCACGATCTCCGCCTCGCTCTTCTTGTTCGTCACCACCGGGATGCGGACGAAGTTGAAGCGGCGCTTGAGCGCGGAGGACAGGTCGTTGACCCCGCGGTCACGGCTGTTGGCCGTGGCGATGACGGAGAAGCCCGGCTTGGCGAAGACGATGTTGTCGCCGTCCATCTCCGGGACCGAGATGTACTTCTCCGACAGGATCGAGATCAGCGCGTCCTGGACGTCGCTGGTGGAGCGCGTGAGCTCCTCGAAGCGGCCGATCGCCCCGGTCTCCATCGCGGTCATGATCGGTGAGGGGATCATCGACTCCCGCGACTGGCCCTTGGAGATCACCATGGACACGTTCCAGGAGTACTTGATGTGGTCCTCGGTGGTGCCGGCCGTGCCCTGCACCACAAGGGTGGAGTTTCGGGAGATGGCGGCGGACAGCAGCTCGGCCAGCCAGCTCTTGCCGGTGCCAGGGTCGCCGATGAGCAGCAGGCCCCGGTCGGAGGCCAGCGTGACGATGGAGCGCTCGACGAAGCTGCGGTCGCCGTACCACTTCTGGGCGATCTCCCGGTCGAGGCCGTCGGAGCGCTCGGATCCCAGGATGAAGAGACGGACCATCTTCGGCGACAGGCGCCAGGAGAACGGCTTGGGGCCGTCGTCCACCGACTCCAGCCAGTCGAGCTCTTCGGCGTACTTGATCTCTGCGGGGGCGCGCAACAGGTCGGACATGTGTGTAGGCCTCTCTAAGAATTCGGGTTCGACTGCACCGGGCGGAAAGGCCCTACGTGAGGAAGGTCTTCAGCTCGTGGACGAGCTTGCGGATGTGGCCGGAGAGGACCGGTGTGCCCTGGTCCTTGAAGCGCTCCCTGAACCACGGGTTGACGCTGGCGCGACCGGAGCTGGTCACGGAGCCGACCGGTATGAACTTGGCCCCCGAGCGGTGGATGGCGGCCATGCTCTCGAAGAGCGGCTCGGTCTGCCATTCGTAGAAGTCCGAGATCCACACCACGACGGTGTTGCGGGGCTCGGCGATCTTCGGCTGAGCCAGCGCCATGGCCGCCGTGCCGTCGGTGCCGCCCCCGAGGTTGGTGCGCAGCAGGGTCTCGAACGGGTCGTGCACCCACGGGGTGAGGTCGAGTGCCTGGGTGTCGTACGCGATGAGGTGGACGTCCACCTTGGGCAGACCCGCGAAGATCGAGGCGAGGATGGTGCAGTTGACCATCGAGTCCACCATCGAGCCCGACTGGTCCACGACCACGATCAGTCGCTGGGGCGTCGTCCTGCGCGCGGTGTGGCGGTAGAAGAGGCGGTCGACGTAGAGCCGTTCCTCCTCGGGGCTCCAGTTGGTGAGGTTCTTCCAGATCGTGCGGTCGAGGTCCAGATTGCGGAACACCCGCTTGGGCGGGACCGAGCGGTCCAGGGCTCCGACGGCCGACTTCTCCACCTGTGTACGCAGCACTTCGGCGACCTCGTCGACGAAGCGGCGGATCAGCGCCTTGGCGTTGGCCAGGGCCACTCCGGAGAGGTTGTCCTTGTCGCGCAGCAGCTGTTCGATCAGCGACATGCTCGGCGTCAGCTGGCCGGCCAGGTGCGGGTCGGCGAGCACCTCGCGCAGCCGCATCCGCTTGACGAGCCCGGCCTCGATGGAGCCGAGCTCCGGGCCGATCTCCGGGATGAGACGGCTGAGGTCGGGGGTCCGGCCCCCACCGCCGCTGCCGGTCGGGCCGGCACCTGTCCCACCGGCGCGTCCGCCGCGCAGTTCCCCGGGCTTGCAGCCGAGCGCGCGCTCCAGCCAGCCCGCGTCGGACTGCCACCGGGACAGCTGGCCCGCGGTGACGGTGCCGGGAGGGGAGTGGAAGACGTTCAGCAGCACCTTCGACACGAGCGCGGCGCGGCGCACCTCGGCGGCCCGGTCGCGTGCGTCGGCGTCTCCGTCCGTCTCCGTCTCCGTCTCCGTCTCCGTCTCCGTCTCCGTCTCCGGTGCCATCAGGCCGCCGAACTCTGCGGCCAGTTCGGGATGGCGCTGCACCACCGAGTCGACCGACGCCTGCGGATCCAGGAGCTTGGCCGGCAGGCCGATGTCCTCCACCACGGCGAGGCTCGCCGATTCCAGGGCCGCCTGCTCCTCATGGTCGAAGAGACGGGCGAGGAGACGCCAGTACATGACCTGGCGGCGGTTGTCGTGCGAGGGCTCTCCGGTCACCTCGGGGCTCTGCTGTCCGGTCATTTGCGCAGCAGCCTTCCCGCTCGCTCGCTGAGCACCTTCGCTGCATCGGTGGCGGCCTTCTCCGCCCTGATCCCGGCCTTGTCGGTCGTCCCTCCGGCCCACGCCCCCGCGTGCACCGAGGTCACCTTCTTCCGCACCGTTGACTCGACGGCCAGCGGCTGTACGCCGAACGTCCCGGCGTCCCAGCGGATGAGCGCGATGCACGCCCCGGACCTGGCGACGGCCTCGGGTGTGAGCGGCCCGGCGGCCGGTATGCGGTCGGTGTCCACGGCCAGTTCGGTCCCGGCGACGGTGAAGGTCAGTCGGCCGTCGTCGTCCGTCCGAGCGGTGTAGCCCTCCAGGAAGACGGGTACGGCGATGCGCGCCGGATGCCGGTCCAGGGGTGCGGTCACCGGGGCGGTCGCGGTGGGCAGTGCCACCCGGGCGGTGGTGAAGGCCTCGGCCGGCTCGCCGGGGCGGGCGTGCTCGTCGCTCCAGAGGAGGTCGCCCTCGGCGGTGACCGGCATACCGGTGAGGTCCATCGAGCGGCCCTCGCCGACGGCTGCGAGGAGCGACATGTGCGGGCGCAGCAGCTGCCAGATCCCGGCTCCGACGACCGTGTCGGGCTTCGGGACCGACACGCTGGCGCGCACCAGGCGGGGCGCGGAACCGTCCGCAGGCTCGAACACCGCGTGCACCTGCGCCTGCGCGGCGGTCGCGTGTTCCTGTACGTCGATGCCCAGGGGCAGCAGGCGTCCGTCGGCGGTCCCGACGGTGGGCGTACCGGCCGCTCCTGGCACCGTCAGCAGCATCCCGCGCGACCAGAGGTCGGCCCAGCGGCGTACCGGAAAGCGCTCCGCCGAAGCACCGGGGCAGCACGCGGCTAGTTCGGCGACGAAGCCGTCGAGGAGAGTCGCGAGGCGGCGCAGCGACGGGTCGGGCAGCATCGCGGACACGACCTCCGCCGCCCCGGACACCACCTCGTGGTCGAGGCCCTGCCATCCGCAGCGCGCCAGATCGGAGAGCCAGGCGCGGGCGGCCGTCAGCAGATTCGCCGTCGGCTGCCCATCACCGGTGGGTATGGCCTGCGCACCGCGCGAACGGCCGGCCGCCTCCTCGACGAGGGTAAGCAGCGCGTCGTGGACGGAGCCGAGCAGCGCGGTCCGAGCGGCGGCCAGGGCCACGAAGTGGTCCTCGCCCGCAGCTCCGGCCGACGCCTTCGCGGCTGCCTCGGCGACCCGCGCGGCCAGTGGTGTCCCCGCCACGGCGTCGGCGAGCGACGTCGGCCCGTCGGCCCCGGCGTGCTGGGGACGGAGCAGACCCGCGACGAGAGCGCGGTCGAAGGCGTCGACGGCCGACAGGGCTTCGTCCAGTCCGTCGACGGGTTCGGCGAGCAGGTCGGCACGCATCTACGCCACCGCCCTGGTCGGCGGGAAGAAATGCATCTCGGGCAGCGGCGCTGTGGCCGGAGCGTGTTCGAGATAGGCCAGGTGACGCAGGAAACGGCTGAAGACGGACGCGGCGGCCTTCGTCGCGTCCATCTGCGGGCGGGTGCTCCTCATGGCCGAAGCCAGTGCGGCTCCGTCCGCATCCGCCTCGGGGACCTCGATCTTCAGATACCGGACGACGCGCCCCGCGCCGTACTGCAGGACAGCCTCGTCGACCATGGCGCCGATGTGGTTGCAGAACGATCCGCGCGCACCGCCGCAGGGCCGGTTGTTGTTGGTGCTGCAGGCGAACGCGTAGGTCCCCGCGGCGACGGACGAGACGTAGACACGCCCGATGTCCGATCCGCTGGACACCACGCCCTGCAGACGTCCGTCGGCCAGCTCGACGAACGGAACCTTGGCCAGCTTGCGCGGCCTCGCGGGTGGAATCACCCGCGCCGTGCTCGACCTCTCCCAATCCGACAACGCGCCATCTCCAATGCACAGCTGAGGGGTTGTTCCCGCCGGACCGGCGGAACACAACTGAACCTACTGGCGGCCACTGACAACGGAGCCTGGACCGGAGAGACGTCTACGTGAGCCCGGTGACCCGCATCGTGATGTTCAGCCGTCCCGAGCGCAGCCCGGTGGCCGGGTCGCCCGTACTCTCGTGGACCTTCGGAACGCCGTGGTAGGCGAAGCGCGAGGGGCCGCCGAGGACGAAGAGGTCACCCGAGGAGAGCTCGATGTCGGTGTAGGGCCTGGTGCGGGTCTCGGTGTTGCCGACGCGGAAGACGCAGGTGTCGCCGATGGACAGGGAGACGACCGGGGCGGACGACCGCTCGTCCTTGTCCTGGTGCATGCCCATCCTGGCCTGCCCGTCGTAGAAGTTGATGAGCGCGGTGTCCGGTGTGTAGTCCCGCACGGCCGCCTCGTCCCCGTACGCCTCCAGGAGGGCCCGGCGGCCCAGCCGGACCATCCGGTCCGGGAAGGCGGCGACCTGCCGGCCGTTCACGTCGTCCGCCGTGCGGGTGGAGCGGCCGAGGGAGCGGCCAGGTGAAGGGTGCCGGTCATCGGTGCGCCTTCCTCGCATTGCCCCAGGAGTGTTCGCACGCCCTGGGGCGCGGCCGTTCAGGCCGCCTGGTGGTGGTTCTCCAGGTCCAGGAGCTTCCTCTTGCGGTCGAGGCCGCCCGAATAGCCGGTCAGGGCGCCGCTCGCGCCGATCACCCGGTGGCAAGGGCGTACGACCAGCAGCGGGTTGGCGCCGATCGCGGTACCGACCGAGCGCACTGCCGCGCGCGGGGCGCCGATCCGCTCGGCGATCTCGCCGTAGCTGAGAGTGGTGCCGTACGGGATGGACTCCAGGGCCTCCCACACGCGCCGCTGGAAGCCGGTGCCACGGCTGACCGCGTACTCGATGCCGAAGCCGGTCCGGTTCCCCTCGAAGTACGCGCGCAGTTCGGCGGCGATCGCGGTGAAGGCCTCCGCCTTCTCCGTCCAGCCCTCCTGGACCGTCGCACCGCCCTTCTGGCCCGGCACGGAGAGCGAGGCGAGGGCGGTGCCGCCCTCCGCGGTGGCCGACTCCTCGCCCACCAGCAGCAGCTCGCCGAGCGGGCTGTCGACCGTGGTGTAGAGCGTCATCGTCATGGTCCTTCCAGTACATCCGTCGTATACGTCAACTGTGCGGGGTCCGCGGTGATACGGCTGGCGGGATTCGGACTTCACGCTGCCGCGGGACCGGGCCGGTCCGCGGCAGCGTTCCAGAAGTGGTGCATGGCGTACGTGCGCCAGGGGCGCCATGCACCGGCCCGCACCGCGTCGGCACCCGCGTGCCGCATGCCCGCCCGGACGGCCGCGTCGCCGGTCAGCAGCACGTCGGGGTCACCGAGCGCCCGCATGCGGATGTAGGCGGCGGCCCAGGGGCCGACGCCCCTCAGGCCCAGGAGCTCCTGCTCGGCCTGGTCGCGGTCGGCGCCCGGGTCGAGCCGGATCCTCCCGTCCGCGAGGGCGGCGGCGACGTCGCGCAGGGTGGCACGCCGCGAGGCGTTCGTCCCCAGCTCCTCCAGGCCGGCCCCGGCCAGGTCGCCGGGGTCGGGGAACGTACGGGTGAGGGCGCCGCTGGGCACCTGGAGAGGTGCGCCGTAGGCCGTCACCAGGGCGCTGCCGAGCCGGCGCCCGGAGGCCACGGAGACCTGCTGGCCGAGGACCGCCCGTACGGCCAGTTCGTGGACATCGGCTGCCCCGGGGGCACGGAGTCCAGGCGTACGGGCGACGAGCCGGTGCAGTGCCGGGTCCTCGCCCAGGCGTTCGGCGACCGCGTGGGGGTCGGCGTCCAGGTCGAAGAGGCGGCGCATCCGCTGGGTGGCGGTCGTCAGGTCGCGCAGATCGCCCAGGTGCAGCCGGCAGTCCAGCCAGCCGTCGCCGGTCCGCTCACGGACCTCGACGATGCCGGTGCCGTGCGGCAGGCGCAGGGTGCGCCGGTAGGTGCGGTCACCGCGCTCGCCGGCCATCTCCTCGATGCCGGTGAGGGCGCGGGCGGCCAGGTGGTCGAAGATCCCGGCCGCCGCGTACGGTCCCCGGTGGGCGAGCCGCAGCGGCACTCCCCCGGCCCCGTCGGCGGTGGAGACGGAACCGAATCGGGAGGAGGCGCCGGGCCGGGCGGTGCGCAGCTCACCCGGGGTGAGCGCGTAGATCTCCCGGACCGTGTCGTTGAACTGCCGCACGCTGGCGAAGCCGGAGGCGAACGCGATCTCGGCGGCCTGCAGGGTGGTGGTCTGCAGCAGGACCCGCGCGGTGTGGGCCCGCTGCGCGCGGGCGAGCGCGATGGGCCCCGCGCCGACCTCGGCGTTCAGCTGGCGCTGCACCTGGCGGGCGCTGTAGCCGAGGCGCGCGGCCAGCCCGGACACACCCTCGCGGTCGACGATCCCGTCGCCGATCAGCCGCATCGCCCGGCCCACCAGATCGGCGCGGGCGTTCCAGTCCGCCGAACCGGGCACCGCGTCCGGGCGGCAGCGCCGGCAGGCGCGGAACCCTCCGCCCTGGGCGGCGGCCGCGGTGGGGTAGAACGTCACGTTGCGGCGCTTGGGCGTGGTCGCCGGACAGCTCGGGCGGCAGTAGATCCCGGTCGTGGACACGGCGAAGAAGAACTCGCCGTCGAACCGGGCGTCGCGGCTCGTCACCGCCTCGTATCTGCTGTCGTCACTGCTCATGCCTCAAGGGTGCGGCATAACGCTTCCGGGTACTGGCGGGAATCGGACACCGCGCCCCGGGCGCACCGCCGGGCCGGTGCGCCCGCACGGGCCCGGCGCAGAACTCCTTCGCACATTGATTGGAATCATTCCAGAAAGGTGGTTCACTGCGTAGGTGATCGAAACCGAGGCCAGGACCCTCCTGCGGGGAGCGTCATTGCGAGTGACCCGCCCCAGGGTCGCCGTGCTCTCGGCGGTCCACGAGGCCCCGCACTCCGATGTGAGTACCCTCCTCACCCTGGTACGCACACGCGTCGGCGCGGTCTCGACCCAAGCCGTCTACGACGTACTCAAGACGCTCGTCGACGCCGGACTGGCGCGGCGGATCGACCTGCCGAATTCTCCGGCACGGTACGAAGGACAGTCCTGGGACAACCATCAGCACGTGGTCTGCCGCTCGTGCGGCACGATCGCCGATGTCGATGTCCCCCGGAGCTCTCCGCGCCTGGAGGCGCCCCAGAATCACGGGTTCGCCATCGACCACGTAGAGGTGACGTACTGGGGCCTGTGCCCTGGGTGTCAGCCCGACCGTGGCCGACAGGATCCGGAGTCGGTGCACTGAAGTTTTCACACGGAGGAGCAGGAAAATTTCTGACAACACGAAGCCGCTGACCACTGCCGCCGGCGCACCGGTCGCGGACAACGAGAACGCCGTCACCGCCGGCCCGCGGGGCCCGATGCTGCTCCAGGACGTCTGGTTCCTGGAGAAGCTGGCCCACTTCAGCCGGGAGGTCATCCCTGAGCGTCGTATGCACGCCAAGGGATCCGGCGCCTTCGGCACCTTCAAGGTGACGCAGGACATCACCCGTTACTCCAGGGCCGCCCTCTTCTCCGAGGTCGGCAAGGAGACGGAGCTCTTCGCCCGCTTCTCAACCGTCGCCGGTGAGCGCGGCGCGGCCGACGCGGAGCGCGACATCCGCGGTTTCGCCCTCCGCTTCTACACGGAGGAGGGCAACTGGGACGTCGTCGGCAACAACACGCCGGTCTTCTTCCACCGCGACCCCCACCACTTCCCCGACCTCAACCGCGCCGTGAAGCGCGACCCGCGCACCAACCTGCGCTCGCCTGAGAACAACTGGGACTTCTGGACCAACCTCCCTGAGGCACTGCACCAGGTCACCATCGTGATGTCGGACCGCGGCATCCCCGATGGCTACCGCCACATGCACGGCTTCGGATCCCACACCTACTCGTTCATCAACGAGAGCAACGAGCGCTTCTGGGTGAAGTTCCACTTCCGCACGAAGCAGGGCATCAAGAACCTGACCGACGAGGAGGCCGCCGCGATCGTCGCCGACGACCGCGAGTCCTCCCAGGCGGACCTGTTCGACGCGATCGAGCGCGGCGACCACCCGAAGTGGACCTTCTACATCCAGGTCATGCCGGAGGCCGACGCGGCGACGTACCGCTACCACCCGTTCGACCTCACCAAGGTCTGGTCCAAGAAGGACTACCCGCTCATCGAGGTCGGCGAGTTCGAGCTCAACCGCAACCCGGAGAACTACTTCGCGGACGTGGAGCAGGCCGCCTTCACCCCGGCCAACCTCGTCCCCGGCGTGGGTGCCTCGCCCGACCGCATGCTCCAGGGCCGACTCTTCTCGTACGGTGACGCCGCGCGCTACCGCGTCGGGGTCAACCACCACCAGATCCCGGTGAACCAGCCCCGCGGTGCGAAGAACGTCAACACCTACCACCGCGACGGCCAGCTGCGCGTGGACGGCAACCAGGGCGCGGTCCCCGGTTACACCCCGAACAGCTACGGCCGCTGGGCGGAGCAGCCGCAGTTCGCCGAGCCGGGTCTGGCGCTCGACGGTGCGGCGGCCGACCGGTTCGACTACCGCGAGGACGACGACAACTACTTCGAGCAGCCGGGCAATCTGTTCCGGTCCATGACCCCGGAGGAGCAGGACGCCCTCTTCGGCAACACCGCCCGGGCCATCGACGGTGCCTCGCAGGCCACCATCGAGCGTCACATCAACCACTGCACGCAGGCCGACCCGGCCTACGGCGAGGGTGTGCGCAAGGCCATCGAGGCCCTGAAGGCCGCCAAGTAGGACCGCACGGCCGTAGACGAGGGGCCCCGGGCAACGTGTCGCTGCCCGGGGCCCCTTCGTGCGGTGCCGGCCAGGACCTGTCCGGTCGATCATGGCTGTGGGCAGCCAGGCACGATGGGCTCAGCCGGTGAATTCGTCGACGCCGAGGGCGAAGTCCCAGTGGCCGACCCCGTTGCCGGCGAGGCCCACCGTGACCACGCCCACTCCTTCCAGCCAGTGCGCCATTTTCAGGCCGCCGACGTCCAGCGGGCGCAGCCCGAGGCTCTCGATGAAAGCCGCCACGCCCGCTTTGGCCTGCGCGTCGTCGCCGGCGATGAAGACGTCGGGCCGGCCCTTCTCCAGGACATTACGGAAGATGGTGTTGAACGCCTTCACCACGCCGGCGCCGGCCGGGGCAACCTTGGCGACCTCCTGCGCGATCGAGGTCTCCTCGCTGTGGGCCAGTCCGTCGAACGTGGCGTTGAAGGGGTTGCTGATGTCGACGATGACCTTGCCCGCGAGGGCGTCTCCGTACTCGACGACGACCGGAACGACACCGTCGTACAACAGGGCCGTGATGACGATGTCCCCGGCGGGGACGGCGCCCCACCTGCCCGTCGTCGCGCCGCCGCCCAGAGCCTTGGCCAGGTCATCGGCCTTGGACTGATCGCGTCCCATGACCTCGACGGTGTTGCCTCCCGCCACCGCGAGCGTGCCGATGGTACGGGCCATGTTCCCCGTGCCGAGGAGGGTGATGCTGCTCATGGGTGTGCTCTCTTCCTGTTCTCCGGGCGTGCCCGCGGCATTCCCGGTGTGTGGTTCAGATGGCGGTGGTGCCGCCGTCGGCGACCAGTTCCAGGCCGTTGACGTAACTGGAGTCGTCGGAGGCGAGGAACAGGGCGACGGTGGCGATCTCGTCGGGGCGGCCCATCTTTCCGCGGGGGATGAGGGACTCGAATTCGGCCTTGGTCGCCTCGTCGAACAGTTCTTCCTGTTTGGCGGTGGCGACCTGGCCGGGGGTCAGGACGTTGACCCGGATCCCGCGGTCACGCAGTTCGTTGAGCCAGACGCGGGCCCAGGCCTGCTGGACGGCTTTGCTTCCCGCGTAGAGGCTCCAGCCGGGGAAGGCTCCGAGGGAGGCGTTGGATCCGGTCATGAAGACCGAGCCGTTGTCGTTGATCAGCGGCAGCGCCTTCTGCACGGTGAACAGGGTGCCGCGCGCGTTGAGCCAGAAGGAGCGGTGGAACTGTTCCTCGGTTATCTCGCCGAGGACGGCGGGTTCGCCCGTCCCGGCGCTGGCCCACAGCACGTCGATGGAGCCCTTCTCCCGCTTGACGGTGTCGTACAGACGGTCCAGGTCGTCCAGGTCGGCCGCGTCACCCTGGACGGCGGTGACGTTGCGGCCGATCAGCCTGACGGCGTCGTCCAGTGCTTCCTGCCGCCGGGCCTGGATGAAGACGTGCGCTCCTTCCTCGACGAACAGTTTGGCGCCGGCCAGTGCCATGCCGGTGGATCCACCGGTGATCACCGCTACCTTGCCATCGAGCTTTCCCACGATCACTCCGTTGAGTTGATGGCTGTCCGAAACGGTCCAGCGTTAAGTACACCAGACTGTGCACTTAACGTATCCGAGGGCCGACCGGCGCGCAAGCTAAGTACACCGATCGGTACCGAGACGCTCTCACCCTTGCGCGATCCCCGTCAGCGCGATGGACGCACGGTCCAGTCGTATGTAGACCGGTCTGTACCGAAGGTCTACACTGGAGGCATGACGGAGTTGGAGAAGGGCCCCCTGGGCCGGCGCCGCGGCAGGGGCGCGCGCGAGCGCATCCTCAGCGCGTCACGGCAGCTGTTCCGCGATCAGGGCATCAGCCGCACCGGCATGGACCAACTCTGCGCTGTGGCCCAGGTATCCAAGCGCACGGCCTATCAGCACTTCACCAGCAAGGACGAACTCGTCGCCGAATACCTACGCCGGTTCGATCCCGACGTCATGCCCGGGGTGTTCGACCGCACCGACCTCACACCCCGCGAACGGCTCCTCGCCGCCTTCGAGATGCCCGCGTCCACGCCCCTGTGCCCCTACATCGCGGCGGCCGTCGAACTCCACGACCCCCAACACCCCGCATCCGAGTACGCACGCGACTACAAGATCGCCATCGCCGCGCGGCTCACCGAAACCGCCCGCGAAGCCGGCGCCACCCGCCCCGAACAACTCGGCGAACAACTCGCGCTGCTCATCGACGGCGCCTCGGCCCGCACCCGAGTCCTCAACAGCGAGTCCTTCCCCACCGCCGCCGCCATCGCCGCCGTCCTCATCGACAACGCCATCCCCGCACCATCTCCTCCTGGGGCTTAGGGCCTCTCGTATGGATCAGGCCCCGCTCCCTTGTCCGGCCTGATCCGAACGAGAGACCCTAGTCAAGGAGGGCCGTCCTCCCGAACATCTCCGCGGTGGCCCGTGCGCTGGGGGTTCCCGCGTCCAGGTCGGCGCCGGCCGCGACCAGCACGCCGACGATCGCGTCCTCGCCCTTGAACAGGGCTCCCGCCACAGGTGACTGGTCCCGGGCGTTACGCAGATCGACGTCGGCGCCGCGCGCGACGAGCGCCCGTACCGTCTCCGTCCGCCCGTGGTACGCGGCGAGCATGAGCGCCGTGTTGCCTTGCTGGTCCCGCACGTCGACCGGCAGCCCGTGGTCGAAGAACTCCAGGAGCTCCTCCGCGCGGCCCTGCCTGGCCAGATCCATCACGATCACGACGAGCCGGCTGGTCTGTTCTTCGGAGAGCGGTTCCATGGCCCCATTTTAGGTGGGTCCCTTCGGGTGACCCTCATCGTCCTCGTCGGGTTCCGGCCCGGGCTGGGTGAGCTGCGCGTCCAGGTCGTCGAACAGGAGCTCACCGCGCTCGATCTGCCCCGTCCGGTACGCCGACCGCGCCACCAGATGGGCCGCCACCGGGCCCGTCATCAGCTGGAAGAAGCCGATGAGGGCCAGCGTCGCCAGGTCCATGCCGCTGCGCAGCCTCAGTGCGACCCCGGCCAGCACCAGCAGGAGCCCGAGGGTCTGGGGCTTGGTCGCCGCGTGACTGCGCGAGAGGACGTCGGGCAGTTTGAGCATGCCGACGACCCCGAGGAGACAGATCGCGGCGCCGATGAACACGAGCAACGCCCCGGCCGTGTCCGTGATCTGGAGCCAGACGTTCATCGCTGTCCCTCCTTCCCCGCGGCCTTCCGGCGTGACAGCGGCCTGTCGCGTACGGCGATGAAGCGGGCGATGCCCACCGATCCGGTGAAGCCGAGGAACGCGAGCACCAGCATGATCGGGAAGTAGAACGAGTCCCGGGCGAAAGCGGACTTGGCGCCCAGGCCCGCGATGATCACCGCGGCGAAGACGTCGAGTCCGATGGCCCGGTCCAGCATGGAGGGACCGCGGCTGATCCTGAAGAGCAGCAGCGCTGCCGCCACCACGACGAACACTACGGCGGCTGTCATCAGCACACGGTCGACCGTCTCGGGGCCGCTCACGGGCCCTCCTCTCCGCCGTCGGACCCGGCGACCTGTGGTGGCGGCTCGGAAACCCGGCCGATCTCGTCAGGGGTACCGAACGCCCGGACGGTCAGTTCCTCCAGCTTCCAGACGGAGCGCCGGGCCGCCTCCAGCTCCTCCGGCCTGTCCGCGTCCAGCACGTGCATGAAGAGCGTGGCGGTGGCCCTGCGCACCTCGACGACGGAACCGCCCGGCACGTTCGACACGGAGACCGCGGTCGCCGCGAGCATCAGGTCGCTCCGGCACCGCAGCGGTACGCCGATGACTGCGGGTCGGTGCGGGCGGCCCGCGAAGATCTGCCGGGTGACCTTCACGCCCGAGGTGTACATGTCGTAGAGCAGATAGCCGGCGAGCAGGAGGATGCCCCAGGGGTGCAGTCGCAGCCCCAGATCGACCTTCGGCAGCGGGAACGCCAGGCACACCGCCACCGCGACGACCACGCCGGTGACGACGTTGGCCCAGGTCAGGGTGGACCACAGCAGCACCCAGATCAGGGTGAGCCAGGCGATCAGCGGAAGGTCGAGCACGCGGCGCCGGCGGCCGGCGAACTGCACGCTGTACGGGGGCAGTTCGGGGTTGTGGTACGACAGGGTGATCAGGCGCCTCACCGGCCGAGCACCTCCTCCACATAGGGTCGGCGCGCGATGAGTTCGGCTGCCGAACGGTCGGTGAACGCCGCCAGTGGACCGGCCAGGACGGTGAAGGCCAGGCCGAGCACGACGGCTCCCGCGGTGGCCGCCGTCATGGCCCTGGGCGGGCGGATCGTGGTGGTGACGGCCCTCCCCTGCAGGGTGGCGGCCAGGGTCTGACCGGCCGGCGGTGGCCCCACCCCTTCGTCGCCCGTGCCGGGGATACGGTCGGGCCCGGTGTCGCTGTCCTCGTCGTCGCTGTCGTCGGCGGTCTCCAGAACGGTGCCGTAGGCGGCCTGGCCCGGTGGTTCGGTACGCCAGAAGGCCAGATTCCAGATCTTGGCCATCACGTACAGGGTGAGCAGGCTCGTCACGGTCGCGCCCGCGACGAGGATCCAGGCCCAGACACCGCCGTCCGAGACCCCGGCCCGCATCAGCCCGAGCTTCCCGATGAAACCGGAGAAGGGCGGGATCCCCGCGAAGTTCATCGCGGGAACGAAGAAGAGGACCGCGAGCAGCGGAGCCGACCTGGCCAGTCCGCCGAGCCGGGTGAGCTCGTTGGTCCCGCCCCGGCGTTCGATGAGTCCCGCCACGAGGAAGAGGGTGGTCTGGACGGTGATGTGGTGGGCGACGTAGAAGATCGCGCCGCCGTACGCCTCACGGGTGGCGAGGCCGATCCCGAAGACCATGTAACCGATGTGGCTGATGAGGGTGAAGGAGAACAGCCGCTTCAGGTCGGTCTGCGCGACCGCCCCGAGGATGCCCACGAGCATCGAGACGAGGGCGACGGCCATGATCAGGTCGCCGAGCCGGTTGCCGGGGAAGAGCAGGGTCTCGGTCCGCAGCATGCAGTAGATGCCGACCTTCGTCAGCAGGCCGGCGAAGACGGCGGTGACGGGGGCGGGCGCGGTCGGGTAGGAGTCGGGGAGCCAGGCGGCGAGAGGGAAGACGGCGGCCTTGATGGCGAAGACGCTGAGCAGCATCGCCTGGACCAGCGTCTGCACACCGAGGGGGAGTTCGGGCAGCCGGACCGCCAGCTGGGCCAGGTTGGCCGTGCCGGTTGCGGCGTAGGTCATGGCGATCGCCGTGAGGAAGAGCATCGAGGAGAACAGCGAGATGATCACGTATGTGGAGCCGGCCCGGATCCGGGGGCCGGTTCCGCCGAGCGTGAGCAGGACGAAGCTGGCGACCAGCATGATCTCGAAGCCGACGTAGAGGTTGACGAGGTCGCCCGCGATGAAGGTGAGGGACACCCCGGCGACCAGGATGAGATAGGCGGGGTGGAAGACGGCTACGGGCGTCTCCTTGTCCCGGTCCGCCATGCCCTGGCCGAGCGAGTAGACCAGCACGGCCAGGGTGACCGCCGAGGAGACGGTCAGCATCAGCCCGGACAGCCGGTCGGCGACGAGTGTGATGCCGAGCGGCGGCGCGAAGTCTCCGAGGTGGACGGAGAGGGGGCCCTGGCGGTCGGCGGCGACCATCAGCGTCACCGAGAGGGCCAGGACGGCGGTGAGGACGGCGACGCTGATGAAGCGCTGGAAGCGCGCGAGCCTGGTGCCGAAGGCGAGGCTCACCCCGGTGGCGCAGAGCGGCAGCAGGACCGGCAGTGGGACGAGTGCGTTCATCCGGCGGCTCCCCGGTTGTCGTCCTTGTCTTTCACGTAGTCCTCCGGATCGGCTCCCAGCACGTCGTGCCACAGGTTTCCGCCCGCATCACGGCCCCGGGCCTGAAGGGCGCGGTCGGCGCGCAGCCGGGCCCGCAGCCGGCGGTGTTCCTGGCGGTAGTCCGCGCGCTCCTGCCGCGTGGGGCTGGGCCCCGCCCGGTACTCCTCACGGAGCTCGGCCCGCTCCCCCAGCACTTCGGCGCGCAGGAAGATGCGCCGGTCCTCGAGGTCGTCGTGGACCTCGTCCGTGCCGGTCAGCTGGTAGCTGCGGTAGGCCATGGCGAGGAGGAACGCCGTGGTGGCGAGCGTGATGACGATGGCGGTGAGGGCGATGGCCTGGGGCAGCGGGTCGGTGATCCGCCGCAGCGGCACGCCGTAGAGCAGGGGCGCCGCGCCTGCCGGCCCGGTCGCCGAGAGGACCAGCAGATTGATGCCGTTGCCCGCGATCACCGCGCCGAGCAGGATGCGGGTGAGCGGCCGGGTGAGCATGAGGATGCCGCCGACCGCGCAGAGGACGACGGCGGTGGCGAGCAGTGAGGCGCTCATGATCATCGCTGCGGCTCCCCCTTCCCGGTGTCCATCCCGGGGGCCAGTGCGCCGGCCGCCCGTTCGATCTGGCGGTCGACCTTGGCGCCCAGCGCTCGCACGATGTCCAGGACGACGCCGAGCACCAGCAGATAGACCCCGAAGTCGAAGAGCACCGACGTGCTCACGTGGAAGTCGCCGAACGGGGGCAGATGCCCGTGGTAGGTCCAGGCGTGCAGCACCGTCCCCTCGGCGAGGCCGCCCAGGGCGACTCCGGTGGACACGAACAGTCCGAGTCCCGTGAAGAGTCCGGGCTGCAGCGGCGCGGCCTCCGCGAGTTCGAATCTGCCTCCCGCCAGGTAGCGGGTGATGAGAGCGAGTCCTGCCACGAGTCCGGCGACGAAGCCGCCGCCCGGCATGTTCTCCGCGCAGAACAGCAGATACAGGGAGAGCACCAGGATGGGATGGAAGAGCAGCCGGGCCACCACCTCGAAGACGACGGACCGGTGCTCGGGCGCGAGAGTGGCTCCGGCGGCCAGCCAACTGCGTTCGGGCGCGGTGTCGGCGCCCTGCGGCAGGCCGGTCAGCCGTCGGCCCGACAGTGACCAGGCGGTCTCCCCCCGCAGCTCCTCCCTGTTCATGGGGGCGTCGCCGCGGCGGTGCAGATAGATGAGGCTGGTCACGCCGATCGCCGCCGCCGCGAGGACTGCGGACTCCCCCATCGTGTCCCAGGCCCGCAGATCGACCAGGATGGTGGCCACCACGTCCTTGAGACCGTGATGGGCGACCTCCTCGACCATCGCGGCACCCGCCGGCTCGGCGACCCGCGCGGCGCCCGCCGCCCAGACGGCCACGCCGACCGTCGCCGAAGCGGCCAGCGCCACCGGGACCCGCATCGCCCGGCGCCAGGTGCCGATCGATTCCTCGAAACGCACCGGCATCCGGCGCAGGACCAGCACGAACACGATCATCGACACGGTCTCGACACAGAACTGGGTGAGCGCCAGGTCCGGCGCGCCCTGAACGACGAAGAGCAGTGCCGTCCCGTAGCCGGTCAGTCCTGCCAGGACGACTGCTTTCATCCGGCGGCTGACGGTCAGACAGGACAGGGCAGCGGCACAGGTCAGTACGGCGACGGCCCCCTGGAGCGGCACGTCCCACAGACGGGGGGCGACCGCCCCTTCCCAGGGGCGGTCCGTGACCAGGACGGCCAGCTGACCGGAGAGCATCACCATCATGGTGATGGCCAGGTAGCCGGAGAGGGAGCCGCGCTGGACGAAGCCGGTGACCTGGAGGGCTACACGTTCCAGGCCGAGCAGCAGGTGCCCGAAGACGCTGTCCGCGGTCGGCCAGGCGATGCGCCGGGAGATCCGGACGACCGTCGCACGGTGTGCGAAGAGCACCGCGCCGCCCGCCCAGGTCAGGGCGGACAGCAGCAGGACCGTCCCGAAGCCGTGCCAGAGCGCCAGGTGGTAGGGGTGCGCGGGGGCGGGGAAGGCATCGGCGTACGCGGCGAACAGGCGGTCCGTCCATCCGACGCCGGGACCGAGCACAAGACCGGCGACGGCGAGCACGGCCGGCGGGGCCAGGAGGGCGGCCCCGACGCGGCGCGTGGGGGTGTCGGCGACACCTGGCTTACGGGCGAACGCCCCCCACACGAAGCGCAGGGTGTACGCCACGGTCAGCACCGAGCCGACGACGGTGGCGGCCAGCACCCAGCGGTCGGTCACGTCGCCGTGCAGCAACGCGTCGAAGGCGGCCTCCTTCGCGGCGAATCCGAGGAGGGGCGGCACTGCGGCCATGGAGGCGGCCGCGAGCACGGCGACCGCGCAGACGTACGGCCTGGAGCGGGCGAGGCCGGAGAGCCTCCGCAGATCACGGGTGCCGGCCGTGTGGTCCACGATGCCGGTGACGAGGAACAGCGCCGCCTTGAACAGGGCGTGACCCAGGATCAAGGCGACGGCGGCGAGCGCGGCGTTCCGGTTCCCCGCCCCCGCGAGCACCGTGAGGAAGCCGAGCTGGCTGACGGTGCCGTAGGCGAGGACGAGCTTCAGGTCGTTGAGGCGCAGCGCGCGCCAGCCCCCGAGGAGCATCGTCACTCCCCCCAGCACCAGGACGACCGGCCGCCAGACGGGCACGTCGGCGAAGGCGGGTGCGAGCCGTGCCACCAGGTAGACACCGGCCTTGACCATGGCCGCGGCGTGCAGGTAGGCACTGACGGGGGTGGGCGCGGCCATGGCGTTCGGCAGCCAGAGGCTGAACGGCCAGATCGCCGACTTGGACAGGGCCCCGCACAGCACGAGGACGACGGCCACCGACACGGCGCGGGTCGGCTCCGGCGGATCGGCGACGATCGCGGAGATCCGGTAGGTGCCCGCCGCCTCGCCGAGGATCAGGAAGCCGATCAGCATGGCGAGGCCGCCGAGGGTGGTGACCGTCAGCGCCTGAAGGGCGGAGCGGCGGTTCTGCTTGCGTTCGCTGGTGTGACCGATCAGCAGATACGAGAAGACGGTGGTCAGTTCCCAGAACACGTAGAGGGAGATCAGATCGTCCGCGAGGACGAGGGCCAGCATCGCGCCGGCGAAGGCCAGCAGGTTTCCGGCGAAGGAGGCCAGCCGGGGCGAGGCGTCGGTGAAGTAGGACGCGCAGTAGAGCAGGACCAGCGTGCCCACCCCGGCAGCGAGCAGCACCATCAGCTCGCCGAGCGCGTCCATGCGCAGAGCGACCGACACGTCGTACGTGCCGATCCACTCCCAGGACCAGGTGACCGCCCGGCCTGCTTCCGTGCCGCCCCATTCGGTGAACGCCCACACCGTGGTGGCCGCGGGGGGCAGCGCGAGCACGACGAAGGCGTACCTGCCGAGCAGCCGCACGAGCGGCGCCGAGCACGCCGCCAGTGCGAAATGGCAGAGGACGAGTGCGATCACGACGAGTGGTCCGGAACAAAGGGCACCGAATACAGATATATCCCCCGGCCCGGTTCACCCGTACGGCGCGCCGCGCGGCGGCCGGCGCGCTGGTTACGGGTGGTGGTGGCCGGTGCTCGTCCCGCTGCGTTCATAGGGCGACGCCTGCCCTGTCCGTCCGCCGCCACACGGCATGGCGTGGGACCTGTCCGGCACGGAGCCCTCAGCCCCTGTCCCCGCACGGAGCACCCGGTCGGCTTCCAGGGGCAGATGGAGCGGTTCGTCGGGGACTTCGTCGGGCATTCCGTGTGCGCGGTGACAGAGGGCGGCACGGGCGCGCCGTCCTCCTCGCCGTGCCGTCTCAGTCCAGCACGGCGATGCCGTCGAGCTCGACCATGGCCTGCTCGTCCCAGAGCCTGGCCGCCCCGATGACGGCCATGGCCGGATACTCACGTCCCGCCAGCCTCCGCCAGATCCTGCCCAGTTCGGGGGCGTGGGCGCGGTAGTCCGCCACATCGGTGGCATAGACGGTGACCCTGGCCAGAGCCGACGGGGCTCCGCCCGCCGCGCGCAGAGCGGTGAGGAGATTTCCCAGAGCCGTCTCGAACTGCTCCGGCAGTGTGGAGCCGACGACCTTCCCGTCGCCGTCCAGCGCCGTCTGGCCGGCCAGGAAGACCAGTCGGCCGCCGGCGGCCGTGACGGCGTGCGAGAAGCCGGTGGGCGGGGCGAGTTCGGCGGGGTTGATCCGGGTGATCGGATTCATGCGGGCGTCTCCTGGGGTCTTTCGTTCGGATCAGGCCGGATCAGGGAGCGGGGTCTGGTGCGTCCAGCTGCAAGGCGGAGGATTGAGGCAACGCGGAGCGATTGGGGTCTCCCCTGGTCATGGGGGTCCCCCCGCTCGAGCGGAGCCGAGAGCTTGGGGGAGTGCGTGCCCACCCCCGCGAGCCCGGCATGATCCAAACGAGAGGCCCTAGGTCGCGTACAGCTCCTTGGCGATGATGGTGCGCTGCACCTCGGTGGCGCCCTCGTAGATCCGCGGCGCGCGGACCTCCCGGTAGAGGTGTTCGAGCAGATGGCCCCGGCGCAGGGCGCGGGCCCCGTGCAACTGGACGGCCGTATCGACGACGTACTGCGCGGTCTCGGTGGCGTACAGCTTGGCCATGGCGGCGCGCCGGGGCACGCCCGGCTCTCCCGCGTCGTGGGCGGCCGCGGCGGCGTAGACCAGGAGCCGGGCCGCCTCGGTGCGGGTGGCCATCTCGGCGACCTGGTGCGAGACGGCCTGCAGCTCCTTGAGCGGGGCTCCGAAGGCGGTGCGGTGCGCCGTGTGCTCCAGGGTGGCGTCGAGCGCGGCGCGTGCCATGCCCACGGCGAACGCGCCGACGCTGGGCCGGAAGAGGTTCAGGGTGTCCATGGCGACGCGGAACCCACGTCCTGGCTCGCCGAGAACATCCTCGGCGGTGACCGGTACGCCGTCGAAGTCCAGCGCCCCGATGGGGTGCGGGGAGAGCATCTCCAGGGGCGTACCGGTGAGCCCCGGGCGGTCCGCGGGGACGAGGAACGCGGTGACGCCACGGGCTCCGGCGCCCTCGCCCGTCCGGGCGAAGACGGTGTAGAAGTCGGCCTCGGGGGCGTTGGAGATCCAGCACTTCTCGCCGGTGAGCCGCCAGCCGTCCCCACCGGGGGCCGGCCGTGCGGCGAGGGCGAGCGCCGCCGCGTCGGACCCGGCGCCCGGCTCGCTCAGCGCGAAGGCGGCGACGGCGCGGCCCGCGCGCACCTCGGGGAGCCATCGCGCGCGCTGGGCCTCGGTGCCCGCCCGGCGGACCGGACCGGCTCCGAGCCCCTGGAGTGCGAGTGCGGTCTCCGCCTCGGTGCAGCCGCGCGCCAGCGATTCGCGCAGCAGGCAGAGGTCGAGCGCCCCGGAACCGAGGAGCCGGTCCAGAAGCCCCAGCCCCCCGAGGGCCGCGACGAGCGGGCGGTTGACATGGCCCGGCTCTCCCTTGTCCGCGAGGGGGCGCAGCTCGTCGCGGGCGAGGGTGTACAGCTCGTCGCACCAGGCGGTTTGACCGGGATCGAGGGAGAATGCCGTCATACCGGCGCCTCTCTTGTCACGACTTATCGCGGACCGTTGACTACCGTCACTCAAACGATACGCTCCAAGTGCGACAAGGGGCTTTCGTTTGGGTCAGCCGGATCAGGGAGCGATGCTTCATGAAGCCGTCAGGTGCCGCGAGCGCGCACACCGACACCTTCGCGCGCGACCATCTCCCACCCGCCGAGGACTGGCCCGAACTGGTCTTCGACCTTCCTGAACTGGTCTATCCGGACCGGCTGAACTGCGGCTACGAGCTGCTCGACCGCACCGCCGACCGCTTCGGATCCGGCCGCCCCGCCTTCCGCAGCCCCGACGGCGGCGTCTGGAGCTACGGCGAGCTGCGGGACCGGGTGGACCGCATCGCCCTGGTGCTGACGCACGATCTGGACGTCGTCCCCGGCAACCGGGTGCTGCTGCGCGGCCCCACCACACCCTGGCTCGCGGCCTGCTGGCTCGCCGTGATGAAGGCCGGCGCGGTCGCGGTGACGGTGCTGGCGCAGCAGCGGGCGTCGGAACTCGCCACCATCTGCTCCATCGCCCGCGTCCGCCACGCCCTGTGCGACATCAGGTCGGTCGACGACCTGGCGGCGGCCGAGGTGCCCGGACTGCGCGTCACGACGTACGGGAGCGGCTCCCCCGACGACCTGACGCAGCTCGCGGCCGCCAGGCCGGGGCCCTGCCCGCCGGTGGACACCGCCGCCGACGACATCGCGCTCATCGCCTTCACCTCGGGCACCACCGGACGGCCCAAGGGCTGTATGCACGCCCACCGCGATGTGCTGGCCGTCGCCGACACCTTCGCCCGCCACGTCCTGCGGCCGGGCCCCGACGACGTGTTCGCGGGCAGTCCGCCGCTCGGCTTCACCTTCGGGCTCGGCGGGCTGGTCGTCTTCCCCCTGCGGGCCGGAGCCTCAGCACTGCTGCTGGAGCAGGCCGGGCCCAAGCAGCTGCTGCCCGCACTCGCCGCCCACCGGGTCTCCGTCCTGTTCACCGCGCCGACCGCGTACCGCGTGATGCTCGACGCGCTCGACGGCCATGACCTGTCCGCGCTGCGCCGCTGTGTATCGGCCGGGGAGAACCTTCCCGCCGCGACCTGGCGGTCCTGGTACGAGCGGACGGGGCTGCGCATCATCAACGGCATCGGGGCCACCGAACTGCTGCACATCTTCATCTCCGCCGCCGACGGGGCGATCCGGCCCGGCACCACCGGCGTACCCGTGCCCGGCTGGCAGGCACGGGTGGTGGATGACGACGGCGAGGAGCTGCCCGACGGCGAAGCCGGGCTGCTGGCCGTGCGCGGTCCGGTCGGCTGCCGGTATCTCGCCGACGAACGCCAGCGGCAGTACGTGCGCCATGGCTGGAACATCACCGGCGACACGTACGTACGTGAGCCCGACGGCTACTTCCGCTATGTCGCCCGCGCCGACGACATGATCATCTCGGCCGGGTACAACATCGCAGGCCCCGAGGTCGAGGAGGCGCTCCTGCGCCACCCCGACGTGGCCGAGGCCGCGGTGGTGGGCCGGGCCGACGATCTGCGCGGGCAGATCGTGGCCGCGTACGTCGTACCGCGCGAGGGCGCGGCGCTGTCGGCCGACGGCCTGCGTACGCACATGAAGGCCCAACTGGCCCCGCACAAGTGCCCCCGGGTCATCGAGTTCCTGCCCGCGCTCCCGAGGACCGCGACGGGAAAGCTCCAGCGCTTCATGCTGCGCGGCACCCCTCTAGAGTGATCACGTGGCCGAGCACACTCCCCGTTCCCTGATCGTCAGCCTCTACGGCGCGTACGGCCGTCGCCCCGGCAACGCACCGCTGGCCGTGTCCGAGCTGATCCGGCTGCTGCACGCGGTCGGTGTCGACGCCCCGTCGGTGCGCTCGTCCGTCTCCCGCCTCAAGCGCCGCGGGCTGCTCTCCCCTGCCCGTACGCCGGAGGGGGCGGCCGGCTATGCCCTGTCGTCCGACGCCCGCCAGCTGCTCGACGACGGCGACCGGCGGATCTACCGGCGCCCGGCGCCCCTGTCCGGCGACGGCTGGGTACTGGCCGTCTTCTCCGTACCCGAGGCCGAACGCCACAAGCGACACCTGCTGCGCTCCCGCCTCGGCCGGCTCGGCTTCGGCACCGCGGCGCCGGGGGTGTGGATCGCGCCCGCCGGGCTGTACGAGGAGACGCGGCACACCCTGGAGCGCCTCGAACTCGCCTCGTACGTCGATCTGTTCCTCGGGGAGCACCTCGGATTCGCCGCCACGAGGGAGGCGGTGGCGCGCTGGTGGGACCTGGACGCGATCGCCCGGCTCCATCTGGACTTCCTGGAACAGCAGGAGCCGGTGCTGCGGCTCTGGGAGGCACGGGCCGGCCAGTACGCGCCGGATCCGGAGGAGGCCTACCGGGACTACCTCCGCGCGCTGGACTCCTGGCGGCAGCTGCCGTACGCGGACCCGGGGCTGCCCGGGGAACTGCTGCCGAAGGACTGGCCGGGCGGGCGCTCGGCGGAGGTGTTCGGGATGCTGCACGACCGACTGCGGGACGCGGGAGCCCGGTTCGTCCGCGGGAGCGCCTGATCCGCCTGCCGAAACCGGGGTGACCCCGGGCCGTGTGAACGACAGGATGAAGCATGACCTGGACCTTCACCGACGATGTCGGCGCCTTCCTGAACGCGGCAGGAGCGTCCCTGGCCGCCCGGCCCGCCGAGAACACCCTGCTGCTGACCGTCACCGCCACCCTGCGGGAAGACGGCCCGTTCGCGTACGGCCCGGAGCTGCCGGTGCTGGGCTGGTGGCGTGGTGCGGACGGTGAAGTGGCCGGTGCGCTGGTTCGTACACCGCCTTTCCTGCCGCTCCTGGGCTCGGCGTCCCCCGAGGCGGTCGGAGCTCTGGCTGAGGCGCTGCCGCTGTCCGGTGTCAACGCCGACCGCGACACCGCCCGGATCCTGGCCGCCGCTTGGCCGCGCCACCGCGTCGACGAGGAGCACCGGCTGTACAGGCTGGGGACCTTGGTGCCGCCCGCCCCCGCGCCCGCGGGCCGGCCCAGGGCCGCGACCACCGCCGACCGGGCGCTGCTGGTCGGCTGGCTCCGCACCTTCGTCGCGGAGACCGGCCAGCCGGGCGACCGGGCCGGGCGGATCGTGGACGAGCGCACAGCGCACGGCGCGCTGACGCTCTGGGAGACCGGCGGGGAGCCGGTGTCGATGGCGAGCGCCTCACGCATGATCGCGGACACGGTGCGGGTGGCGACCGTCTACACACCGCCGGAACACCGGGGCCGGGGCTACGCGGCGGCGGTGACCACGGAGGTCAGCCGCCAGGCACAGGACGCGGGTGCCCGGGAGGTGCTGCTCTTCACAGACCTCGCGAACCGGACGAGCAACGGGGTGTACCGGCGCATCGGTTACGAGGCCGTCGGCGACCGGCTGCTGATCACCGCGGAGCCTCGGTGACGGCGGGGGCCGGAGACGGATCGGAGAGGGCGCCGGCGGAGCAGGCGTGGCTCATAGCGGCGAACGTGGTGCGGTGGAGGCGATATGGGGAGGGTGGCCAGGAGCTGCGGCCCGGCACCAAGTCCTACCGGGGCGGCTCCAAGGTGTTCGTGATCGGGACCTACCCGGGCGGTGCGCACGAACAGCTGACGACCATCGGACGCGGGCGCCGTACGAGCTCGTACATCACGATCGACATGTCGACGCGGAACCTGCACACCTTCCGGGCCTTGCCGGTCTACAGCCCGACGGTGCTACGGCTGTGCCAGGAGGCGGGCGTGGGCGGCTGCTGGACGGGCCGTCAGGACGCCGAGGAGCTGGCCGCCCTCCTCGGCCGGCTGTCCGTCGAGTACCGCACCGGCCGGTGGCCGGCTCCGCATCCCACACCGTGCCGCTGCCACGAGTGCCTGACGCTCAGTCGAGCGTGAGCCTGGGCTTCGGGCCGTCGGTGCGGCCCGTCGGCGGGGTGCGGCTGCCCGCGCGGTACGGGAGCGGCCAGGATGCCCCAGGACCCGCGTAGCCCTGTTCGGCAGCGGCGTGCAGTGTCCAGTGCGGGTCGTACAGATGAGGGCGGGCCAGCGCGCACAGATCGGCACGGCCGGCGAGCAGCAGCGAATTGACGTCGTCCCAGGAGGAGATGGCGCCCACGGCGATGACGGGTACGTCCAGGGCGTTGCGGATCCGGTCGGCGTACGGAGTCTGGTAGGACCGTCCGTACTCGGGGCGTTCCTCCGGGACGACCTGGCCGGTGGAGACGTCGATGGCGTCCGCGCCGTGGGTGGCGAAGGCGCGGGCGGCCGCCACGGCGTCCTCGTCGCTCGTGCCGCCCTGCGCCCAGTCCGTCGCGGAGATCCGTACGGTCATGGGCCGGTCCTCGGGCCATACGGCGCGGACCGCGTCGAAGACCTCCAGGGGGAAGTGGAGCCGGTTCTCCAGGGGGCCGCCGTAGGCGTCGGTGCGCAGGTTGGTGAGCGGCGAGAGGAAGCCGGAGAGCAGATAGCCGTGGGCGCAGTGCAGTTCGAGGAGGTCGAACCCGCTCCGGGCGGCGCGCCGGGCGGCCTCGGTGAACCGGTCCCTGACCGCGTCCATCCCTGCTCTGTCCAGCTCCTGCGGGACCTGGTTGACGCCCTGCGCGTACGGCAGTGGCGAGGCGGCGCTGACCGGCCAGTTGCCTGCGTCCAGCGGCTGGTCGATACCGTCCCACATCAGCCGGGTGGAGCCCTTGCGGCCGGAGTGGCCCAGCTGGACTCCGATCGCGGTGCCGGGGGCGGAGCCGTGGACGAAGCGCGTGATCCTGGTCCATGCCTCGGCCTGTTCATCGGTCCACAGGCCGGTGCAGCCGGGCGTGATGCGGCCCTCGGGGCTCACGCAGACCATCTCGGTCATGACGAGACCGGCGCCGCCGAGCGCACGGGCGCCGAGGTGGACGAGGTGGAAGTCGCCGGGTGTCCCGTCGACGGCGGAGTACATGTCCATGGGCGAGACGACGACACGGTTACGGAGTTCGAGGCCGCGCAGCCGCAGCGGGGTGAACATCGGCGGGGTGCCGGGCGGGCAGCCGAACTCCTCCTCGACCGCCTCCGTGAAGCCGGGGTCGCGCAGCCGCAGGTTGTCGTGGGTGACGCGGCGGCTGCGGGTGAGGAGGTTGAAGGCGAACCGCAGGGGCGGCTGGTCCACGTACTGCGGGAGCTCCTCGAACCAGCGCAGACTGGCCGCGGCGGCACGCTGGGTGGACAGGACGACGGGGCGGCGCTCGGCTTCGTAGACGGCGAGCGCGGTGGGCAGGTCGGGCTGTTCCTCGACGCAGGCGGCCAGGGCGAGGGCGTCCTCCACGGCGAGCTTGGTGCCGGAGCCGATCGAGAAGTGGGCGGTGTGGGCGGCGTCGCCGAGAAGGACCGTGTTGCCGTGCGACCAGTGCGCGTTGGAGACGGTGGCGAAAGTGAGCCAGGAGGACTTGTTGGAGCGCAGCGGCCGACCGCCGAGGGCCTCGGCGAAGACCTTCGCACAGTGTTCGGCCGACCGGGCGGCGTCGCAGGTGTCGAGGCCTGCGGCCCGCCAGACCTCTTCGCGCATCTCGACGATGACGGTGGAGGCGCTGTCGGAGTAAGGGTAGGCGTGCAGCTGCATCACGCCGTACTCGGTCTCGGCGATCTCGAAGCGGAAGGCGTCGAACGCGAAGTCGGCGGCGAGCCAGACGTAGCGGTTGCGGTGGTCGGTGACCGTGGGGCGGAAGTGGCGGGCGTGTGCCTCGCGGGTGGCGCTGTGCACCCCGTCGGCGGCGATGACCAGGTCGTGGCGGGCGGCGAGCTCGGCGGCGGGCGGCGCCTCGGTCCGGAAGCGGAGCCTTACGCCGAGGGACGTGCAGCGCTCGTGCAGGATGCGCAGCATCGTACGGCGGCCGAGAGCGGCGAAGCCGTGGCCGCCCGAGGTCAGGATGGCACCCCGGTGCACCACGTCGATGGTGTCCCAGCGGACGAAGGCGTCGCTCAGCGCCCGGTACACGACGGGGTCGGCGTGCTCGATCCCGCCGAGTGTCTCGTCGGAGAGGACCACACCGAAGCCGAAGGTGTCGTCGGGGGCGTTGCGCTCCCACACGGTGATCTCGCGGCCGGGGTCCAGCCGCTTCAGGAGGGCGGCGGCGTAGAGCCCGCCGGGTCCGCCGCCGATGACCGCGATGCGCCCCGTGCCGGAGGAGGGCATCGCTACCTGCCCCGCCACTTCGGCGGCCGCTTCTCGGTGAAGGCGGCGTGGAACTCGGCGTAGTCCTCGCTGTTCATCAGGAGGGCCTGGGTGGCGGCGTCCATCTCGACGGAGGCGGCGAGCGGCATGTCGAGCTCGGCGGTGAGCAGGGCCTTCGTCTGGGCGAGGGCGAGGGCCGGCCCGTCGGCGAGCCGCCTGGCCAGCGCGGCGGCGCGGGTGTCGGCCTCGCCTTCGCCGGTCAGCTCGCTGATCAGTCCGATGCGCTCGGCCTCGGGAGCGCGGACGGGTTCGCCCAGCATCAGGATCCGGGTGGCGTGGCCGAGGCCGACGACACGGGGCAGGAGGTAGGCCGCGCCCATGTCACCGCCGGACAGGCCGACAGCGGTGAAGAGGAAGGCGAAGCGCGCGGAGGGGGCGGCGACCCGGAAGTCGGCGGCCAGCGCGAGGACCGCCCCCGCGCCGGCGGCCACGCCGTGGACGGCGGCGACGACGGGGAACGGGCACTCCCGAAGGGCTCGCACGACCTGCCCGGTCATCCGGTTGAAGTCCAGGAGCTGTGCGGTGTCCATGGCGAGCGTGGCGCCGATGATCTCGTCGACATCACCGCCCGAGCAGAAGCCGCGCCCCTCACCGGCGAGCACGAGGGCCCGCACGGACCGCTCACGGGAGAGCTCGGCGAGAAGGTCGCGCAGATCGGCGTAGGCGCCGAAGGTGAGGGCGTTGAGCTTCTCGGGACGGGCGAGCGTCACGGTCGCCACGCCGTCGTCCGTCGTGAGGCGCAGATGCTTCCAGCGCTCCGTGCGTGGGGCGGAGCCGGTGAACGGGCTCATGGGAGGGTCCCCTCCAGCCGTCGGGCCGATGCTGATGCGCTTCGAAGCTATCACTCATCTGTGACTCCCGTCATGAGTACGCGATAGTGCGGCACTGTGGCGAAGGTCCCCTTTGTGCCGGTCGACCGGCTCTATGTCTGCGGCGTCGCGCTTCGTATGGTTGAGCGCAGGAAGTCCCGGTACAGACCCCGTACCCTCCGGTGACGGAGGACGCCGTCCCGGACGCAGCCGCCCCGGAACGAAGCTTCCCCCCGCCGGATGTCCCGCTCCCGAACGGAAAATCCCGCCTTGCCGCCCGACGTCCCCGCGCCCCCGCCCTCCTCCTGGCGAATCGCCCTGCCGCACTCCACGGCCGCCGTGCCGATCGCCCGCGCCCTCATCCGTACGGCGCTGGCGGATCTCGACGCGCCGGCGGACAGCGACACCGCAGAGCTGCTGACCGCCGAGCTGGTCGCCAACGCCGTGGAGCACACCGACGGGTCGGGGCCCATCGAGCTGGTGGTGGAGCTGCTGGCGTCGGGCTGCCAGGTGGAGGTCCACGACCACGACCCGGGACCGCCCGGTGACCTGTCCCGCCTGCTGCCCGGCTCCACCCCGGACCCGTGGCAGGAGCACGGTCGGGGGCTGCTCCTGATCCGTGCCCTCAGCTCCGCCTGCGGTCACCGCCCCACCGAGCAGGGCAAGGCGGTCTGGTTCACCCTGCCGTCGGGCCCGACGGCACCGGGTCCCGCGGCTCCCCGGGGCTGACGAGCCGGGAGCGGCTACGGCCGTATCCCGCGTACACCAGGGCGCCCACGGCCAGGAAGACCACGAACTGCACCCAGGTCGTCCAGCCCGTCCCGTACATCAGGTACAGACAGAAGCCGACGCCCAGGACCGGGCTGACGGGGTAGAGCGGCACCCTGAAGGAACGCTTCAGCTCCGGGTTGCGACGGCGCAGGGCGATCACGGCGATGTTGACCACCGCCATGGTGGCGAGCGTGCCGATGGTCGTCAGGTTCACGACCACGTCCAGGGACGAGAACGCGGCGGGGACCGCGAAGACGACGGCCACGATCCAGGTGTTGGCGACCGGCGTACGGGTCTTCGGCGACACCCGCTCGAAGACCCGGGGGATCAGCCCGTCCCGGGACATCGACATCAGGATCCGGGTCTGGCCGTACATCACCGCGAGGACGACGGACGCGATGGCCACGACCGCGCCGAAGGCGATGATCCCGCCGCCCACGCTCGATTCGGTGACCTTGTCCACGACCAGCGAGAGCGCCGCCGGCTTGTCGGACACGGCGTCCGCGCCCAGTGCTTCGATGGCACCGAGGGCGACCGCGCAGTAGAGCAGCGTGACCACGCCGATGCAGATCATGATCGCGATCGGGATGTTCCGGCGGGGGTTCCTGACCTCTTCCCCGGCGGTGGTGATGGCGTCGAAGCCGATGTACGAGAAGAACGCCACCGAGGCACCGGCGGTGATCCCGGC
Source organism: Streptomyces sp. NPDC102441 (assembly GCF_044765585.1). Lineage (NCBI taxonomy): Bacteria > Bacillati > Actinomycetota > Actinomycetes > Kitasatosporales > Streptomycetaceae > Streptomyces > Streptomyces sp. NPDC102441. The sequence continues at coordinate 353,859 of NZ_JBIWKH010000008.1, read as the reverse complement.
CATGCCCTGCGGTGCGAACGGCGAGAGATGCCCGTCCTCGAACGCGGTGAAGGCGATCGCGCAGAACGCGATGAGGATGCCGATCTTCAGCACCGCCATCGCCGCCGTGGCGCCCGCACTCTCCCTGATGCCGCGCACCAGCAGGGTGGCCGCCATCATGACCACGACGACCGCCGGCAGATTGATCACCCCGCCGTCGCCGGGTCCGGAGGAGAGCGCCGCCGGAAGGCTCCAGCCGACCAGGCTGTCCAGCAGCTCGTTGACGTACTGGCTCCACCCGACCGCGACGGCGGAGACCGAGACGCCGTACTCCAGCAGCAGGCACCAGCCGACGAGGAACGCCACCCGCTCCCCGAGCGTGGCGTACGCGAAGGAGTAGGAACTGCCGGAGACCGGGATGGCGCCGCCGAGCTCGGCGAAGGAGAAAGCGGTGAAGATGCAGGTGACGGCTGCGAGGACGAACGAGACCACCACGGCGGGGCCCGCCTCTGCGACGCTGTCGGACAGCCCGACGAAGATCCCCGTGCCGACGATCGCCCCGACGCCGAAGCACACGAGCTGGAACAGCCCCATGGTGCGACGCAGGCCGTGCCCTTCCAGGTCGGCTCCGGACTCGGCGAGCAGCAGATCGGGGCTCTTGATGCGCGCCCCGGTCCTGCGTGAGGGGCTCTGCGGGGTGGGGGAGGCGGGACTCATGGGGGGACGGGGTCTCTTCTCTGGTGGTGCGGGGGAAGGAGCCTGCGGGGGGCTCGCACCTGGGCACGCGCTCCGGACCGGGCACATGAAAAGGGGTTCGAGCGTGCGAGCCCGAACCCCACCAAGTGGCACCATCGTAGCCACTTGCACACATGTTCACCCAATCAGGTGCATGTTCATACGGTGACCGCGTCGTTTGCCAGCGTCGCGACGAGCACCGCCTTGATCGTGTGCATCCGGTTCTCGGCCTCGTCGAACACGACCGAGTGCGAGGACTCGAAGACCTCGTCGGTGACCTCCAGCTCCGACAGGCCGTGCCGCTCGTGGATCTCCCTGGCCACCTTCGTACCGAGGTCGTGGTAGGCGGGAAGGCAGTGCATGAACTTCACGTCGTCGTTGCCCGTGGCGCGCAGGACGTCCATGGTCACGGCGTACGGCGTGAGAGCCGTGATGCGCTCGTCCCAGACCTCCTTGGGCTCCCCCATGGAGACCCAGACGTCGGTGACGACGAAGTCGGCGCCCCGGACGCCCTCGGTGACGTCCTCGGTGAGCGTGATGCGCGCGCCGCTGGACTCCGCGAGCTTCTTGGCCCGGTCCACGATCTCCGGCACCGGCCAGTAGGCGGCGGGGGCGACGATCCGGACGTCCATGCCGAGCAGGGCTCCGGTGATCAGGTAGGAGTTGCCCATGTTGAAGCGGGCGTCACCCAGGTAGGCGAAGGCGATCTCTCCCAGGGGCTTCGCGCTGTGCTCGGTCATCGTGAGGACGTCGGCGAGCATCTGGGTGGGGTGCCAGTCGTCGGTGAGCCCGTTGAAGACGGGCACTCCGCCGTACGCCGCGAGCTCCTCGACGACCTGCTGGCTGTCGCCCCGGTACTCGATGCCGTCGAACATCCGGCCGAGCACCCGGGCGGTGTCCTTGACCGACTCCTTGTGCCCCATCTGGGAGCCGGAGGGGTCGAGGTACGTCGTGGACGCACCCTGGTCGGCTGCGGCCACCTCGAAGGCGCAGCGGGTGCGTGTGGAGGTCTTCTCGAAGATCAGCGCGACGTTCCTGCCGCGCAGCCGCTGCACCTCGCCACCCGCCCTCTTGGCGGCCTTGAGCTCGGCGGACAGGGCGACCAGGCCGCGGAACTCCTCGGCCGTGAAGTCCAGCTCCTTGAGGAAATGGCGGCCTGTGAGGTCAATGGCCATGGTGACTGCTCCTGGGTCGGGCTGCGGGCATACGGACGAGTATGCTGGAAGTCTATACGAGGCACCGTATTGCTATACATGGCCCTCTTTGCCGCTCGTCCCGGTTCCGCTCGTCCCGGTTCCGCCCTTCCATGGACTCCGCCCCGCCTCACACGGGATCGCGCACCACGGGGCAGCTCATACAGCGGGGACCGCCCCTGCCCCGCCCCAGCTCGCTGCCACGGATCTCGATGACCTCGATGCCCTCCTTGCGCAGATAGGCGTTGGTGGTGGCGTTGCGCTCGTAGGCGACGACGACCCCGGGTTCCACGGCCAGCACGTTGCACCCGTCGTCCCACTGCTCGCGCTCGGCGGCGTGCACGTCCTGGGTGGCGGTGAGCACCCGGATCGTGTCCAGGCCGAGCGCGGCGGCGATGGCCCGGTGCATGTGCTCGGGAGGGTGGTCGGTGACCTTCAGCTCACGGGGACCGGCGCCGGGCTCGATGGTGTAGGAGCGCAGCATGCCGAGTCCGGCGTACTTGGTGAACGTGTCGCCGTCGACCATCGTCATCACCGTGTCCAGGTGCATGAACGCCCGACGCTTGGGCATGTCGAGCGCCACGATCGTGCGGGCCGACCCGGCGTCGAAGAGCCCCCTGGCCAGCATCTCCACGGCCTGAGGGGTGGTGCGTTCACTCATCCCGATCAGGACGGCGCCCCGGCCGATGACGAGGACGTCACCGCCCTCGATGGTGGAGGGATAGTCGTCCTGGCCCTGTGACCAGTGGTGGAAGACCCCCGCCTCGGGGCCGGTGAAGAGGGGGTGGTGCCGGTAGATCGCCTCGAAGTGCACGGTCTCGCGCTGCCTGGCCGGCCAGCGCATGGCGTTGATGGACACGCCGTCGTAGATCCAGGCGGAGGTGTCGCGGGTGAAGATGTGGTTGGGCAGGGGGCTGAGCAGGAAGTCGTCCAGATCCATGACGTGGAAGCGGACCGAGGTCGGTTCGCTGTGCCGTTGCAGGAACTCCCGCTTCGTCATTCCCCCGACCAGGGCCTCGGTCAGCTCCGCGGCGGACAGTTCCTCGAAGGCGGCGCGCAGATGCTCGGTCGCGAGCGGGCCGTACTCCTTCTCCGCGAAGACCCGGTCCAGGACGAGCCGCCTGGCCACCGGGATGTCGAGCGACTCCCGGAGCAGCTCGCCGAAGAGATGCACCTCCACGCCCCGGTCGCGCAGCACATCGGCGAAGCCGTCGTGCTCCTCCCTGGCGCGGCGCACCCACAGCACGTCGTCGAACAGGAGCGCGTCCTTGTTGCTGGGGGTGAGCCGCTTCAGCTCCAGATCGGGGCGGTGCAGGATGACGCGGCGTAGCCGCCCGGCCTCGGAATCGACATGGAATCCCATGCCCTCATCCTCACCGCGCGGGGCACCGTTCACCCTGCGAACCGCCACCTGGTTCCGGCCGGTCCGCTACAGCCGCGGGTCGACGGGCTCCGACTCCAGGGCCAGCACCGCGAAGACCGCCTCGTGGATCCGCCACAGCGGCTCCCCCTCGGCCAGCCGGTCGAGGGCCTCCAGGCCGAGGGCGTACTCCCGGAGTGCCAGCGACCGCTTGTGGCCGAGGAACCGGGAACGCAGCCGCTCCAGGTTCTCCGGCCGTGTGTACTCGGGGCCGTAGATGATCCGCAGATACTCCCGGCCGCGCACCTTGATGCCCGGCTGGACGAGCCTGCCCTTCTCGTCCCTGGCCAGGGCCCCGAGCGGCTTGACGACCATGCCCTCGCCACCGCGGCCGGTCATCTCCAGCCACCAGTCGGTGCCGGAGCGCACGGAGTCCTCGTCACCCGTGTCGACGACGAGGCGCCGGGTGACCTGGAGCAGACCGGTCGGGTCGTGCTCGACGAGGCGGTCCAGCCACGCCAGCTGCTCGTCGTGCGGTACGCAGGCGAGCGAGCGGCCCTGCACCGCGAGGATCTGGAACGGCGCGAGCCGGACGCCGTCGAGCCCTTCGGTGCTCCAGCAGTAGCGGCGGTACGCCTCCGTGAAGGCGGCGGCGTCCGCGGCGCGCTCCCGCTGGCGGCCGGCCAGGGCGCCGACGTCGACACCACGGGCGGCCGCCGCCGTCAGTGCCTCGTCCGCCACGGGGAGGACCGCGCCGGCGGCGGCGCCCACCGCCGCGTACTGCGAGCGCAGCAGCCCCGCGGCCTTCAGGGACCAGGGCATCAGCTCGGCGTCGAGCACCACCCAGTCGGTGTCCCACTCCTCCCAGAGCCCGGCGGCGGTGACGGCGGCGCGCAGCCGGCCGAGGACGACCTCGGTGAGCGCCGTGTCGTCCAGGAACGGCCGCCCGGTGCGGGTGTGCAGGGCGCCGGTGGGCCCGTCGGCGCCGAAGCGCTCGCGTGCGGTGCCGGCGTCACGGCAGACCAGCGCCACGGCGCGCGAACCCATGTGCTTCTCCTCGCAGACGACCCTGGTGACGCCGTCCGCGCGGTACTGCGCGAAGGCCTCGGCCGGATGCTCCAGAAAGCCCTTCTCGTGGGAGGTCGCCGTCGGGGCCATGGTCGGCGGGAGGTAGGTCAGCAGCCTGGGGTCGACGGCGAAGCGGCTCATGACTTCGAGCGCCGCCGCCGCGTTCTCCTCGCGCACCGCGACACGGCCCATGTGCCGGGTCTCCACGATGCGGCGGCCCTGGACGTCGGCGAGGTCGAGCGGCCGGCCCTCCCGGCCTCCGGGGGCCTCGGTGGTCAGCGGCTTCACCGGCTCGTACCAGACGCGCTCGGCCGGTACGTCGACGATCTCGCGCTCCGGCCAGCGCAGTGCGGTCATCTTCCCGCCGAAGACCGCCCCGGTGTCCAGACAGAGGGTGTTGTTCACCCAGGAGGCGACGGGCACCGGGGTGTGGCCGTAGACCACCGCGGCACCGCCTCGGTAGTCCTCGGCCCACGGGTAGCGCACGGGCAGGCCGAACTCGTCGGTCTCGCCGGTCGTGTCCCCGTACAGCGCGTGCGAGCGGACCTGCCCTGACGTGCGCCCGTGGTACTTTTCGGGCAGACCCGCGTGGCAGACGACCAGCTTGCCCTCGTCCAGGACGTAGTGGCTGACCAGTCCGTCGATGAACTCCGCGACCTGCTTGCGGAACTCGGGGTGCTCGGCGTCCTCCCGCTCCAGCTGCTCGACGGTCTCGGCGAGACCGTGGCTGTGCTGGACCTTGCGCCCCTTGAGGTAACGGCCGAGCTTGTTCTCGTGGTTGCCGGGCACGCAGAGCGCGTTGCCGGACTCCACCATGGCCATGACACGGCGCAGCACACCCGGGCTGTCGGGGCCCCGGTCGACGAGGTCGCCCACGAACACGGCCGTGCGCCCCTGGGGGTGGGTACCGCCCTCGTAGCCCAGCTTGCCGAGCAGGGTGTCCAGCTCGGAGCTGCAGCCGTGGATGTCGCCGATGATGTCGAAGGGGCCGGTGAGGTGCCGGAGGTCGTTGTAACGGCGCTCCAGAACGACTTCGGCGGTGTCGGCCTCCTCCTCGGTGCGCAGGATGTGCACCTTGCGGAAGCCTTCGCGCTCCAGGCCGCGCAGCGAACGGCGCAGCTCACGGCGGTGGCGCTGCACGACATGGCGGGGCATTCCGGCGCGGTCGGGGCGGGTGGCGTTGCGCGACTGGCAGACCTCTTCCGGCAGGTCGAGGACGATGGCGATGGGCAGCACGTCGTGCTCCCGGGCCAGCTGGACGAGCTGCTTACGGCTCTCCGGCTGCACGTTGGTCGCGTCCACGACGGTGAGGCGTCCAGCGGCGAGGCGCTTGCCCGCGATGTAGTGGAGCACGTCGAAGGCGTCACGGCTGGCGCTCTGGTCGTTCTCGTCGTCGGCGACGAGGCCCCGGCAGAAGTCCGAGGAGATGATCTCGGTCGGCTTGAAGTGCCTGTGGGCGAAGGTGGACTTGCCCGATCCGCTGGCGCCGATGAGCACGACGAGGGACAGGTCGGTCACCGGCAGCTTGCGCGAGGTACCGGTCATGCGGCCTTCGCCTCCTTCGTCGTCACCTGGGCCGCGGTCATCGTGAACACGGCCATCTGTGTGGGAGGGCCCACCTCGGGGTCCTCAGGGCCGACGGGCACGAACTCCACCGTGTAGCCGTGGCGTCCGGCCACCTGCCCCGCCCAGTCCCGGAATTCCTCCCTGGTCCACTCGAAGCGGTGGTCGCCGTGGCGCGCGTGTCCGGCGGGAAGCGTCTCCCAGCGGACGTTGTACTCGACGTTGGGCGTCGTCACCAGCACGGTCCGCGGCCGGGCGGAGCCGAACACCGCGTACTCCAGGGCGGGGAGCCTCGGCAGGTCGAGGTGCTCGATCACCTCACTCAGCACTGCGGCGTCATACCCCTTCAGCTGCTTGTCGGTGTAGGTGAGCGCGCCCTGACGGAGGGTGACACGCCCGGCCTGCCGCTCGCCCAGCCTGTCCAGCTTCAGCCGGCGGGCGGCCACGGTCAGGGCGCGCATCGACACGTCGACCCCGACGATCTCCGTGAAGCGCACATCCTTGAGCAGCGCCTGCACCAACTGGCCCTGGCCGCAGCCGAGGTCGAGCACGCGGGTCGCCCCGGACGCGCGGAGCGCCTCCAGGACCGCCGCCCGGCGCTGCTCGGCGAGCGGCACCGGCATCTCCTCCGTGTCGGTGGTCTCGTCGACCGCGTTGTCGACGCTCTCCACCTCCAGGTCGTCCGACTCCGCCAGCCGAACCAGCTCCAGCCGCTCCGTCGCCTGCCGTGTGAGCCCCCAGCGGCGGGAGAGATAACGGCTGGTGATCAGCTTCTGCTCGGGGTGGCCGGCCAGCCAGCCCTCACCGGCCCGGAGCAGCTTGTCCACCTCGTCGGGCGCCACCCAGTAGTGCTTGGCGTCGTCGAGCACCGGCAGCAGCACATACAGCTGACGCAAGGCGTCCGCGAGCCGCAGCTCACCCTCCAGCACCAGCCGTACGTAGCGCGAGTCGCCCCATTCCGGGAACTGCCCGTCCAGCGGTACGGCCACGGCGTCCACCCGTGTCCAGCCGAGCGGCTCGAAGAGCTTGTGCACCAGCTCCGCACCACCGCGTGCGGGCAGCGCCGGCACCTCGATCCGCAACGCCAGTGGTTCCTGGACCCGTTCGGGCATCGCCCGGCACACACCGTTCAGCGCGGACTTGAACACCGTCGTCATCGCGACCGAGAGGAGCGACGACGCCGCGTACGGCCGGTCGTTGACGTACTGCGCGAGTGCCGCGTCGGGGGCTCCACCCCGGCCCTTGCCCTTGCCGCGCCTCACCAACGCCACCGGATCCACCTCGAGCAGCAGCGCGGCGGTACAGCGCTCCGCGGAGGCCTCGGGATAGAAGACGTGCGCGGTCCCGTGCGAGGTGGAGAACGTCTGCGCCTTGTCGGGATGCTTGTGCAGCAGGTAACCGAGATCGGTCGCGGGACGCTCTGGGGTGCCGGTCGTACTGATAGTCAGGAACACCTGTCCGAGTATGGTCCGGTGATCTGTCTCCCACCAGGCAATTTCACACTCCCGACGGGTCCAGTCGCTCTGCGAGCGCCGCGATTTCGGACGGACCGATCCGGCAGCAGCCGCCGACCAGCCGCGCGCCCGCACGCTGCCAGTCGCGCACCCTGCCCGGTTCGAACGTGCCTCTCCCGGCCCAGCCCCGGCCGTCGGCGTCCCACTCCTCCCCACTGTTCGGATAGACGACCACCGGCTTTCCTGTGACCGCCGCCGCCGTCTCCACCGCACGGTCCGCGTCGGCGGGATCGCAGCAGTTGACCCCGACGGCCACGACCTGGTCGATGCCGGCGGCCAGCTCGAACGCCTCCGTCAGGGGCTGCCCGGCCCTGGTCCGGTCCCCCGCCACGCTGTACGAGAGCCAGACCGGCACCCCGAGCCCCTCGACCACCCGCAGCAGGGCCTCGGCCTCGTCGATGTCCGGCACCGTCTCCAGGGCCATCACATCGGGGCCCGCCTCGGCCAGCGTCTCCGCACGGGGCCGGTGGAAGCGCTCCAGTTCCCGGACGCCGAGCCCGTAACGGCCGCGGTACTCGCTGCCGTCCGCGAGCATCGCCCCGTACGGTCCGACCGAGGCGGCGACCCAGAGCTCCCGCCCCGTCACCGCGCCCGCCCGGCGCGCCGACTCCACGCTGCCGGCCATCAGCTCCGCCGCCCGGACCCGCCCGATCCCACGCCGCGCGAACCCCTCGAAGGTCGCCTGGTAGCTCGCGGTGATGAGCACCTGCGCACCCGCCCGCGCATAGGCCGTGTGGGCGGCCTCGATCTGCTGGGGCGCGTCGCTCAGCAGCCGGGCCGACCACAGGGCGTCGGAGAGGTCGCAGCCCTGCGCCTCCAACTGGTTGGAAAGGCCACCGTCCAGCAGGACGGTCCCCTCGGCGAGCGCGTCACCGAGGGGGCGGCCGGGCGCACGGCCGTGCGGGGTGTCCGGTGTCCGGGCGGTGTGCACAGCTGCTCCTTGCTGTCGGCCGGCCCCTGCCGGTCCGGCGGTCACGCGGTCCCGTCCCGCCGGCATCACGCGGGTCCCGTCCCGCCTCGCCTCGGGCGGGACCCTCCTGCCGGCTGTCAGCCCAGCTGCGACTGGACCTGCGACGAGATCAGCTCCAGGTGTTCCAGGTCGTGCAGGTCCAGAACCTGGAGGTAGATCCGCGACGAGCCGATGGCGGCGTACCGGCCGATCTTGTCGACCACCTCGTCGGGCGAGCCCGCCAGTCCGTTCGCCTTGATCTCCTCGACCTCCCGTCCGATGACGGATGCGCGCCGCGCCACCTCCGCGTCGTTCTTCCCGACGCACACCACCAGGGCGTTGGAGTACACCAGGTCGTCGGGGGCCCGTCCGGCTGCCACGGCCGCGGCCCTGACCCGGCCGAACTGCTGCTCGCTGTCCTCGATCGACGCGAAGGGGATGTTGAACTCGTCCGCGTACCGCGCGGCGAGCCGCGGTGTACGGACCGCGCCGTGTCCGCCGATCAGGACCGGCACCTTCGCCTGGGCGGGTTTCGGCAGCGCCGGCGAGTCGGTGAGCTGGTAATACGTCCCGTCGTAGCTGAACGTCTTGCCGGTCTCGGTCCCCCAGAGGCCTGTGACGATCGCCAGCTGCTCCTCGAGCCGGCCGAACTTCTCCTTGGGGAACGGGATGCCGTATGCCTTGTGCTCCTCCTCGAACCAGCCGGCGCCCAGGCCCAGCTCGACCCGGCCCCCGGACATCTGGTCGACCTGGGCGACCTGGATGGCCAGCACTCCGGGCAGACGGAAGGTGCCCGCGGTCATCAGCGTGCCGAGGCGGATCCGCTTGGTCTCGCGGGCCAGTCCGGCCAGGGTGATCCAGGCGTCGGTCGGGCCGGGCAGGCCGTCCCCGGAGCCCATGTGCAGATAGTGGTCCGAACGGTAGAAGGCGTCGAATCCGAGGTCCTCGGCGGCCTTGGCGACGGTGAGCAGGGTGTCGTAGCTCGCCCCTTGCTGGGGCTCGGTGAAGATTCGAAGATCCATGCCTCCATCCTGCACCTTCGAAACCGCTGAGCCCCTCTCCTTCGCTCGTCCCCGTGCCGGGCCGCCCTCGGTCCCCGGCCACCGCGCTCACGGCTGGCCGGCGACGAAGCCGGCCGGTCCGTGGATCACCCCGAAGGGGCCGTCGCGCTCCCGGTCAAGCTCCTGTTCGTGCTCATGCTCCTGCTCGGCAAGCCGTCGCAGCATGCCGTGGACCCGGTCCACTGACTCGTCCACGGCGTCTATCGCCTCGATGCACTGCCAGTAGAGCCCTTCCTCCTCGGTGCCGCAGGCGACACCCACCAGCGCGATGCCCGCCTCCCCGAGGAGCAGCGCGAGAGCGGCCAACGCCTGCGGCACATGGCCCACTTCGGTGAGCTGCGACGCCCGCACGGCTGCGGCCGGAACCAACGGGTGCTCGAGCACGGCACTGCCCAGGGCACAGGTCTCACTGAGCCCGCGCGCCTCCGTCCGTAACTCCGCCGGTCCGCACCTCGCCAGCTGCCCGCCGACCGCCCGGGCGAGTGCCTGGGCCTGCCATGCCTCCGCCATGACGGCCGGCACCCCCCGGCTCCCCGCAAGCGCACTCCGCCCCGCCTCGATCAGCCGCTCCGCTTCCATGCCACTCCCCCGTCACCGAGACCGCCCGTACAACAACCCGCTCACTTATTCATTACCCACAGTGAGGGCCATGGCACACGAAAGCCAGAGGAAATCGGAAATCTGTGGACAGGAAGTCGAATGTGAACAACTCGATCACCCTGAAGAGTGACGTTGCGTCACCTTCGCGCTGTCCGGAGCCGGAAAGCGCGCCTCATTGCGGTCGATCTTGGCCGCCAGAGCGGCGAGCACGTCGATTCCCAGGACCTCGCAGAACTGCAGCAGATACGCCAGGACGTCCGCGACCTCGTCCGTGACCCGGAACCCCGAATCAGGGTCCTCCATCACCCTCGCCGACTCCTCCGGCGTCAACCACTGAAAGATCTCCAGAAGTTCGGAGGCCTCCACGCTGAGCGCGGCAGCGAGGTTCTTGGGGGTGTGGTACGGCTCCCAGGCCCGGGACGCCGCGAAGTCGGCCAGTCGCCGCTGCAGTTGTGCTACATCCAGTTCAGTCACCGTGCCAGGTCTACCACTGTCGCACCGGCCGTCCCGCGGGCCGCTGCCGCTGCCCCCTCACCGACCGTCCCCAGCAGGCGCATGTGCCCGTTCGCGCAGATCGACGCCGCCAGCGCCAGCAGTTCTCCGGTCTGCCGCGAGTCCAGGCCCCTGTCGAGCCCGTCGGCCAGCACGGTGAGGGCCTGCATGGCCGACGGCACCTCCGCCGCCGGGTCCGCCACCAGGACGTGCGGGCCGGTCAGCAGCACGAGCGCGAAGGCGAGATACCGGAGTTCGCCGTCGCCGAGGCGGCCGAGCGGCGTACCGCGGCCCGGGCCCCGTCCGGTGAGAGCCCGCACGGTCCCGTCCTCCAGACGCTCGGCGGTCAGCCCCGTCACCGGTCCCGCGCACCCCGCGTCCGCGGTGGCGACCAGCCGGGCGTGCCGTTGCGCACACCGGCTGTGGGTGCGGTGCAGCACGTCGGCGAGATTGCCGCAGCACGAGGTGAGCCGTCCTTCCCCGACCGGCACCGGCGCACGCATCCGCCGCGGCTGGGGATCGCAGACGAAGGCCGACCGCAGGGCCACCACCACCTGCTCGGCGGCGGCCAGCACCCTGAGCTGCCCATCCGTCGTACCCGCGACCCGCAACGGCAGCAGCGCCGTGCCGAGCCTGTCGTCGGGGAAGGGGGCCCGTGTCACCGGCACCGTTCCCGCCGTGTACCAGGCGGCCTGCACCGACGAACGCCGGGGATCCCTCAGCGCCGTGCTCAGCAGCTCCTCGCCTCCGCAGTCGGTCAGCCGCTCACCGACGATGCGGAGCGAGGGCTCGGCCTGCACGGCGAGATCCAGTCTCACCGGACCGACCGGGCCCTCCACCGTGCAGCCGAGCCTGAAACCGCGCCGCCCCTGCCCGTCGGCGCCCGCCCCTTCGGGCACCCAGGCCGCCGGATCGGGGAAGACGTCCTCGAGCGGATCACCGGCTGCCAGCCGCGCGAGCGCCTCGTATCCGCGCAGGGCGGTCGACTTCCCGCTGCCGCTGCCCCCGGCGAGCAGCGTGAGCGGCCCGAGCGGGATGACGGTGCGGCGGTGCGACGCGAAGGCGTCGAGCCGGAGTTCGCTGGCGAAGGGGCGGGCGGGGCGGTCCGCGCCGGAGGGCGCGGAGGCCGCCCTTCCCGTGGAGATCACAACAGTCATGAGCGGACCGTACGCACGCCCGTGAGCGGCGAACCGTTCCGCCCGCACGACCTTCCTACGATTGAGGTACGCCCGCCGCGGTGACCCCCTCGACCTCCATGCCGACCGGCGCGAGCAGGAAGACATTGCGGTCCACCCTGTGCATCCCGCTGCCGAGCCCGAAGACCACGCCGCTGCTGAAGTCCAGGATCCGCTTGGCCACATCGGTCTCGGCGCCGGTCAGATCCAGCAGGACCGGGATCTGGGCCACCAGATACTCGGCCACCTCGCGCGCGTCCGCGAACACCTGGACCCGCAGAACGACCATGCGCCGCTGCTCGGCCGAGTCCCGCTGGTCGGGGACCGTCCTGTGGTCGACCCGGGAGGGCCATTCGTTGCGGCCCCTCAGGGGTACGACCTGGGCGAGCCCTTCCCACTGTTCGTCGGTGGCGTCGTACCTGTCGTACCTGTCGTACCTGCTCACAGAACCACCCCGTCCGTATGCCGGTTGGCTGTGCGCCGGCTGCGCTCGCTGTTCATCGGGCAATTCTCTCGCCCCTCACCCGTTCGGCGTACCACCGACACGGGTCGGAACCTGATCGGAGACGTCCGGGGCGCCCTCGCCGTCCGGTACGGGGAGCGGATCGAGCGGCGTGAAACGCACCGGGAGATGGGCGAGGGCCCGGTGGAAGGGGCCCGGCCGCCACACGAGCGCGCCGGGTTCGACGGCCAGTTCCAGGTCGCAGAGCTGGCTGGTGAGCTGTTCGATCGCGGTCATCGCCATCAGCAGTGCGGGCTGCTTGGCGGGGCAGCGGTGCGGCCCCGTCGACCACGCCAGATGAGCACCGTCACCCGAGCGCGCGGCGGGGTCCGAACCGGACGGCGGCGACTGCGTGTTGGCGGCGGCGAAGGAGACCAGCACCAGCTGCCCGGCGCGCAGCGGGACCCCGTGGAACTCGGTGTCGTGGCGCGGGAAGTGCGCTCCCATGTTGGCCATCGGCGGATCACGCCACAGCACGTCGTCGACGGCCCCGTGCGCGGTCGTCGCACCGCCGTGCAGGGAACCCCTGTACCCGGTGTCGCTGAGCATGCGCAGCAGAGCGTTGCCGATCAGGTTGGTCGTGGGGACGTGGCCCGCGCTCATGATGAGCGTGATCTGGCGCGCTGCCTCGTTGTCGTCGAGACCGGCCGGATGCGCCAGCAGATACGAGGTGAGATCGCGGCCCGGGCTGCGCCGCCGCGCGGAGACGAGAGCGGTGACGACGCCGAAGAGGTCGTCGTACGCCGCTGTCGCGTCCCCCTCGGAGTCCATCATTCCGGCGGTGCCTCGGACCACCCGTTCGGTGTCCTGGGGGGCCACGCCGAAGGAGGCGGTGAAGACGTGCAGGGGGAGCCTGCTGGCGTACTGGGCGATGAGGTCACCGGTGCCGGTGGCCGAGAAACCGGCGATGAGTCGCTGGGCGACCCGGGCGACCTCCGCGCGCAGCAGGTGGGGTTCGATCAGGGCGAGGGTGTCGTTGATGGCGTCGCGGTAGCGGGCGTGGACGGCGCCGTCGGTGAAGAGCGCGGTGGGCCGGTGGCCGAGCATGGGCAGGACCGGTGAGTCCGCCGGTACGCCCTCCTGCCAGGCACGCGGGTCCTTCGTGAAGGTCTCGGTGTCCCGCAGCAGGTCGACGGCCGCGTGGTAGTCGGTGACCAGCAGCGCGTCGACGTCAGGGGCGATACGCACCCTGGCCAGCGGCCCCTGGGCCCGCAGCCTGCGGTAGTGACCGTGCGGATCGGCGGCGAAGCCGGCGCCGTACAGCGCGAGGGGCTCGAGGAGCGAGGAGGCGGTGCCGGCCGAAGTGCCGGGCACGGGAGGGGTCATGACGGTTCCTGGGGCGCGGGCAGGCAGGTCAGTGCGTGCTCGGCGAGGGCGATCAGGGCGTCGATGCCGCCCCCTCGTTCGCGGGCGTCGCACTGCACGAGCGGGGTGCGGGGGTCGAGGTCGAGGTGCTTGCGCAGGACCTCGTCCGCATGGGCGGGGGCATCGGGGAAACGGTTCACGGCGACGGCGTACGGCAGTCCCTGCTCCTCCACCATGTCCATGACGGCGAAGGAGTCCTCGAGCCGGCGGGTGTCGACCATGACGAGAGCGCCGAGCGCACCACGCGCGATGTCCTCCCACAGCGGGAAGAAGCGTTCCTGGCCCGGCGTACCGAACATGTAGAGCACCAGGTCGTCCTGGACGGTCAGCCGCCCGAAGTCGATGGCGACCGTGGTCGTGGTCTTCTCCGGAAGCCCGGCGGTGTCGTCGAGTCCCGTACTGGACTGCGTCATCGCCTCTTCCGTGTGGAGGGTCGGGATCTCCGACAGCGTACGGATCAGGGTCGTCTTGCCCACGCCGAAGGGACCCGTGACGACGAGTTTCATCAGGGTCTCGGCAGCACTCGGCAGATAGCCGATGCCGCCCCGGTCAGTGGAGGGAACGGAGTCCAACGAGCAGCCTCTCGACGAGCGACCGGTCGATCTCACCGGCACTGGGGATCGGTGGTCGAGCGTGCAGATGTCCCGCGGCCACGAGGTCCGTGGCCAGGAAGACCGTGGCGCTGACCGGCAGGTCCAGATGGGCAGCGCACTCGACGACGGTGAGGGCTCCCGGCTCCAGGAGCTCACACAGCCTGCGCTGCTCCGAACCGGTGCCCGGCGGCAGCGTCGAGTCCGTACGGATGAGCACGGCGAGCCGGTCGAGCGCGGGGCCGGTGGGCGTGGAACGGCCACCGGTGACCAGGTAGGGGGGTATCAGGCGGCGGCCTGGGCCGGGGGTCATGGCCGGGTGGCAGCGTCCGGTTGGCGGGTGGGGGCGTGCATGGCCCTGGTCAGCGCGGTGACCTGCACCTGCATCTGGTACGCGATGTTGCCCAGATGTGCGTCGGGGGCCGCGAACAGGGCCAGCGTCGTGTTCTTGCCGGCCGGCACGACGACGGCGAAACCCAGATCGGACTCCACGACCGTCTGGGCCAGGCGCGGCGACTCGGCTTCGGTGAACGCGGTGGTGAAGGCACGGGCAGCCGCGTGCAGGGTGGCGGTCATCGCGGCGACGCGCTCGGCGGACGCACGGTCCAGGCCGGGCGACGCGCCCTCGACGAGTCCGTCGCCGGTGGCGACCACGGCGTGCTGGACGCCGGGCAGCTCCAGCAGCGGGGTCAGCACCCAGGCGAGATCACCGGCGGTGGGGGTGGTGCTCACGTCTCGTCGTCTCCTTGGTCGTCCGATGGGGATGCTGAGGGCGCCTGCGGGGGTGGCGCGGGCGCCTCCCTGCCGCTGCGGGTGCCCTCCTGGAGGGCGGTCCAGGCCGCTCCGGCCTGCTCGGGTGTACGGAGCGCGGGCGCAGCCTCCGGCTGCTGCCGAACCGTCGACGCCCCGGGTGAGGCGGTCCGGCGGGATCTGCGACGGCGGGTGGGCAGGTCTGCCGCCGGACGCGCTGCTTCCTCGGCGACGGGAGCAGGCTCGGCGGGGGCAGGCTCGGCGGGCACCGGCACCGGCACGGTCACGGGCTCAGGGCTTTCGGCCACAGGCCCGGGCACGGCCGACGTGGCGGGGGCAGGGGCGGCGGCGGGCCCGGCCGCCGTGGCGGGCTCAGGGCTCTCGGCCGGCTCGGCACGTGCGTGCACCGGCTTCGGCGCGAGCACGGACAGGGTGCGGTCGTCGTCGATCACAGTCAGCAGATGGGCCGGGATGCGCAGCATCGTGCGCATCCCCCCGTACGGCGACGACTCGATGTGGCAGCTGAAGCCGTACCGCGCGATGAGCCGCCCCACCACGGCGAAGCCGGTCTGCGGCGGGTCCCCCAGCTCGGTGAGCAGCACCTCGGAGGGGCCCGACAGCAGTGCGCGGGCCCGCTTCAACGCGTCGTCGTCCATGCCGATCCCGGCGTCGTCGACCAGGATCAGGGCCCCGCGCCCCGCGGTCTGCTGGACCGTCACCGGCACCTCGGTGTCCGGGTGGGAGTACGCCGTCGCGTTGGCCAGCAGTTCGGCGAGTGCGATCGCGAGGGGCTCGGCGGCCCTGGCGACCAGCGCGAGCCGCTCCTGGCGCAGATGGTTGGCGACCTTGATCCGCTCGTAGCCCGGGACCCGGGACTGGGCGCCGAGCACGACCTCGACGAGCGAGGAGTTCTGCCGGGCGAGTCCGGGCCAGGCGTCGCAGAGCACGGCCGTGGCCTGGGTCCGGCGCAGCGCCAGTTCGTTACGGAAGTCGAGCTGCAGGATCCGCGGGTCGTCGTACTCGTGCTGGAGCTCGTGCAGCAGGTGCTGAGACTGGTTGAGCAGTGACTGGATCTTGGCCGAGGTGCCGCGCATGGCCGACCGCGCTGCCGCGTCGACGCGTCCGCGTTCCTCCAGGACCGCCGTACGCGCGGCCTGTACGGCCTCGGTCAGCAGACGTGCGGCGTCACCCTCGATCCCGGCGGCCTCCCGCAGCCCGGGAACGGGCGCGGCCCGGTGGGAGAGTGCGGTGGCCGCGGCGGGTATCCGCTTCCGGGCCAGCTGGCGGATCTCCTCGGTGAGGGCGAGGGTGCGTGCTTCGGCCGCCTTGGCCTGCCGCTCGGTCAGTTCCGCGTGCGCCGAGGCGCCGTACGCTCCCAGCCTGGCCTGATGCATACGTACGGCCGACCATATCGCCACACCGACGGCGATCAGGGCCACGATCCATGCAAACACGGCGTCACCGCGTCTCTGTTGTCGGGGACGGTCGACAGCCCGCGCCGGTGCGGGACGTCCGGATGTCGCACCTGCGGGCCGTCACGCCGGCTCTCCGGCGGCAGCGTCGGTCTCCTGGGCGACGGTGGCCACGTCGGCCATCACCTGCAAAACACCAGGGAGTTCGGAACCGTCCAGGTGTCGGTACTCGCTCCCGATGGTCACCACGAGCCGCTCGGGCAGGCCGAGCGCCGGGTACCGGCCCTCGGCGATCACCCGGCGGGCCGCCTCGACGGCGGGCACACCGGCCGCGTGGAGGGCGTGGGCGCGGTCGCGTACGTACGCGAGGTAGACCATGTGACTCCGCACTCCGGCGGGGCCGAGCACCGGTCCGTGCCCTGGGACGATCACCTCGGCACCGGTTGCCAGGACGCGTTCGCAGGCGTCGATCACATTGCTCAGCGGCCCCACCCAGTGCACCGGATGGTCCCCGGGCTGCTGCGCGGTGGACGAGAAGATGACATCTCCGCTGAACACCGTGCGCTGCGCGGGCAGATACACGATCAGGTCACCCGCCGTGTGCGCGGGCGGCAGGGAGGACACCTGGACCGTGTACTCCCCCAGGGTCAGTTCGAGCTCGCCGGTGAAGTAGGTCGTCGGCCGTACCGTCTCGGTGGCCGACCAGTCGAAGACTCCGAAGTGACGGCCGAGGTACGCGCCTAGAGGTGTGGACGGATCACTTCCGGCCACCAGGGCGTGCTGCTGCGGCGGTGTGGGGTCGTAGTGGATGTGCTCCCGGGCCTCGCGGGTCGCGATGATCTCCGCGTCCGGAAGCACTCCGGCACCCCAGAAGTGGTCCCCGTTGGCATGGGTGACGATCACGCGGTCGATGTCCACGCCGTCGGGCAGCCGCTTCTGGCTCTCCACCAGGAACTGGCCCGCCAGCATCGTGTCGTACGGGGTGTCGATCCACAGCGCCCCGCGCGGCGACACGAGAAGGCCGCAGTTGGCCAGGCCCCAGCCCCGCTTCGGCGGCAGCCAGGCGTACAGGCCCCTGCCGAGGTCAACGACGTCCCCACCCGTGATCGACATGGGCTGATTATGCCGACCGGGATCCGGGCGCGCGTTCGAACTCGGCCAACATGCGGACCCGATGGCGCAAAATCACCCCTCACCGAGGCCTCTCACCACCGACCGGTGACCGTCCGGGGTCGCCCCGGAGGGTCATCACGGGGGATTTTCCGCCTGATGCGCGGGATGTCGGCCACCGAGTCCCCGCCGCGCGACGGATACCCACACGGCCACCACAGAACCGGATGGGGTCGACTACCCACCGAGCATGGCCGAAAACCGATGCTCCTTGGATTACGGAGGCGTGAACACTTTGCTTGTTCTTGCTCGAATACCCCATCCAACATGCAGAATTGAACACGTGGGCGTCGTTTTCATCCATCCCCTTCCCACCAGATACGCCTAGCAGCGGAAGCGGAGTGCGGACCTGTCGCATGTCGAGACCGAGACAGCCGGCCAGCCCGAGTGCTGGCGCCGCGCCGCGGACGTCGCCGCCGACCGGAAGACGGCCCTGCCCGGCACCGGCGAGCGCATCGCCGTCGTCGGCTGCGGAACGTCGTATTACATGGCCCAGGCCTACGCCTCGCTCCGCGAGGACTCGGGGCAGGGCGAGCCGGACGCGTACGCCGCCTCGGAGTTCCCCTTCGGGCGCACCTACGACCGGGTCGTCGCACTGACACGGTCGGGAACGACCACGGAGGTGCTCGGCCTGCTGTCCCGGTTGCGGGGCACCACCCGGACCGTCGCCGTGACCGCCGACCCGCGCACCCCGGTGATGGCACGGCCGACGACGTGGTCGTCCTCGACTTCGCCGACGAGCGGTCCGTCATCCGGACGATGTTCACGACCACCGCGCTGACGCCGTTCCGCGCCCGTCTCGGGCTGCACACCGAGGACGTCGTACGGGACGCGGAGACCGCGCTGGCGGAGCCGCTGCCCGAAGGGCTCGTCGGCTGCACCCGGTTCAGCTTCCTGGGGCGCGGGTGGACGGTCGGGCCGGCCAACGAGGCGGCACTCAAGATGAAGGAGGCGTCCCTGTCCTGGACGGAGTCGTATCCGGCCATGGAATACCGCCACGGCCCCATCAGTATCGCCTCGGCCGGAACGGCGACCTGGATGTTCGGCTCCGCCCCGGAAGGGCTGCGGGAACAGGTGCTGGCGACCGGGGCGCGCTGGGTGGAGCGGACTGGACCCGCCGGCCGACCTGGTCCGGGTCCAGCGGCTGGCGATCGCCCGCGCGGTGGCCCGTGACCTCGACCCCGACCTGCCGCGCCATCTGACCCGGTCGGTCGTGCTCGGCACGGCCGCAGGAGCCTGAAGCGTCACGGCATACCGCGCACCGGGCCGAGGACCGGCCCGGTGCGCAGCGGTGACCTTGGAGGTCAGGCCTCTTCGAAGTAGGCGTCCAGCGCCTCGTCGAGCTCCGCCGTCCATGTCTTCAGGTCGCTCCGGGCCCCGGCCTCGACCTCGGCGTTGAACCACCGGCGGCTCGACAGATGGACCGTCACGGTGAACCTGCGTCCGAAGCGCCCGGTCTTGGTCTCGACGGCGCCGATCTCGGTCCAGTCGAACTCCGCCTCCTGGTCGTCGAGCCGGAAGCGGACGCCATCGGCGTCCACCCTGATGGATCCACGCCGGTCGCTGACCTCGAAGACGGGGCCGCTCTCGCCATCGGCGTCCCCGGGCACGGCATCGGCCTCCTCGGCCTCCGGGGCGTCCCCGTCCGCCGGGGCCGCGTCGTCCTGCCCGGCGGCATCGTCGGCTTCGGCTGCCGCCCCGTCGTCTTCGGCCGCCGCATCGCCGGCCGCCGCGGATTCGTCCACGACCGCCTCCGTGTCGGCCGCGTCCACGGCCCCGGCCTCCTGGGTCTCCCGGGCCTCTCCGGGCTCCTGGGGAGCCGCCTTCTCCGCTTCCTCCTCCGCCTCCGTCCGCGCGGGGACAGGGGCCGTCAGGCCGGGGATGTACGCCGGGTCTGTCCCCGCGGCGAACTCGGGCTTGTTGTTCGAATCTATGCGCTGCTCCACGGCGGGCAGTATGGACGACGAACCTGTACGAGACCAGTCACCGGGACTTCTCCCGGCCTGTCGGCGGCCGTGACGCCGCCGAGCGGGGCCTCCGGACGCGTGCCGCCGTGCCGTGCCGTGCCGTGCCGTGCCGTGCCGTGCCGTGCCGTGCCGGAAAACGGACGACGGGTGGTGCGGGTTCCGCCGAACCCGCACCACCCGTCACTTCTGTCCGTCTGTCACACGCCCGTGCGTCAGCGGTTCCGCCTCGGCAAGGCTCAGTAGGCCCCGAAGACGTTGTCGATGGAGCCGTACTTGTCCGCCGCGTAGTTGCACGCGGCCGTGATGTTGGCGACCGGGTCGTAGCTGTCGGTCGATGTGCCGTCCACGTGGTAGGCCTGGAAGGTCGGGTCGATGACCTGCAGCAGACCCTTGGACGGGACGCCGTTGATCGCGTTGATGTCCCAGTCGTTGATGGCCTGGGGGTTGCCCGCGGACTCGCGGATGATGTTGCGGTGGATGCCCTCGTAGCTGCCGGGGATGCCGTGCTCGGCCATGACGGCGAGCGACTCCTTGATCCAGCCGTCGAGGTCGTTCGTGTACGAGACCGACTCGGCGGCAGGAGCGGCCTCGGCGGCGGGCGCACCCTCTGCGGCGATGGAGGTGCTCGTGCGCTCCGAACGGTCGGCGCGGTCACCGCTCTTCTCGGCACGGTCGGACGAAGCGGAGGCCTTGTCCGCCGACTTGCTCTCGGCCTTGTCCGCCGACTTGTTCTCGGCCTTGCCACCAATGGTCAGCTTCAGGCCGGGGTGAATCAGGTCGGGGTTTCCGCCGACAACCTTCTGGTTGCCCTCGTACAGGGCCTTCCAGCCACCGTTCACGGAATGCTCGCGTGCGATCTTCGCGAGTGTGTCACCCAAGATCACGGAATAGGTGGCGGACTCGGACTTCTGCGCGGCAATTCCCTTGCCGGTCGCGGCAGTCGACGTCGCGGCCTTTTCGACGGCGGCCGGCTGGGCCGGGGCCGCGAAGGCGCTCGTCGCGCCGATCACGGGGAGGGCCAGAGCGGCTCCGCCCGTGGTCACGGCGATGATGCCGCGAGTCAGTGAACTGGTCCTGGAACGACGGTGCTTACCGTTTTCGGGCATGCTGAATTCCTCTCCGTCGCCTGCGAAGTGAGCTGTCGGGTTCGAGCTGGAGATGCCCGGCCGCATACGAATGCGACTTCACCCCGAGCCGCTCCGGAAACCGGGTCGGCGCTTACTTGGGTCCCCCGCTCCTGCCGTACGAGAAGTGGTCGGGTAACCGGGCGGCGGCAGGATTCGGCGTTCCGCCCGGAGTGATGGTGACCGTAGGCGAGAAATAGGGAAAGGAACAAGCCTGGCGCGATGATCACAATTCATTCGCAAGATCAATTCTCGTGAATTCATGTAATCCACCGCACATCACGTCACCCATTTCTCTTGGCACAGAAGGGAACCGACTGCCGCGTCCCCGCGTCCGCAAGGCATAAGGTGACCCTGGTCACGGAGTCCGATTCGGGCGATTTGCGCCTGAGCGAAGCCCCCAGGTCACACGAAATGGCCTTTTATGGATTACGGGATTAATTTCAAAA
Organism: Streptomyces sp. NPDC102441; assembly: GCF_044765585.1. Classification (NCBI taxonomy): domain Bacteria; kingdom Bacillati; phylum Actinomycetota; class Actinomycetes; order Kitasatosporales; family Streptomycetaceae; genus Streptomyces; species Streptomyces sp. NPDC102441. The sequence goes on along the minus strand of NZ_JBIWKH010000008.1, from coordinate 332,841 downwards.
AATATCTCAAAACGGGCATACGGCTCACAGCCGATACCCAGGGGCATACCGGGAGTGTCCGCGTGGAACCGATCCGTCCATGACTCGAAGTCCTCGCACCCCGGCCCCCCGGATCACCGTCCTGCCCGTCCAGCCCGGGGACCCGCCCTTCCGCATCGTGGAGATCGACGGAGAGGTGATCGGAAGCGCGACCGGCATGACGGATGTGCTGATCGCCGCCGCCGCGGCCGACATTCCGGTCCATGACCTCGAGGACCCGGCCACCGTCCGCTGGGTGGGTGGCGGCAAGCTCAGCTGGAAGCCGCACTGAGCGGTTACGTACTGTGTGGCAGATGCAGACCTACACCATCGGGCAGGCGGCCCGTCTCCTCGGCGTGAGCCCCGACACCGCACGCCGCTGGGCGGACGCCGGCCGGGTCGCCACCCATCGCGACGGGAGCGGGCGCCGCCTCATCGACGGCCGTGATCTGGCCGCGTTCTCGATCGAGGTCGGCCAGGCTTCCCCCGTCGACGAGGAGGCCCCCTACACCTCGGCGCGTAACGCCTTTCCCGGCATCGTCACCGCGGTGAAGCTCGGTGACGTGGCGGCCCAGGTCGAGATCCAGGCGGGCCCGCACCGGCTCGTCTCACTGCTGACCCGGGAAGCCGTGGAGGAGCTGGGGCTGGAGGTCGGCATGCAGGCCACGGCCCGCGTGAAGTCGACCAGCGTGCACATCGACCGCATCTGACACGGCGACTGGGCCTGTCAGTCCATCAGTCCGGCGGCGACGGTGGCCCCCAGTTCCCAGCACGCCTCGGTGTCGGCCTTGCCCGGCTCACCGGTGACGGTCACGGCGTCGGCCGTACGACGCCATCCGAGGCCCGTCGTGATCGTCTCGATGCCCCGCACCGCGCCGGTGACGTCGTTGCCGCCGTGCACGTAGTAGCCGAAGGGCCGGCCCTTCGTCCCGTCCAGGCACGGGTAGTAGACCTGGTCGAAGAAGTGCTTCAGGGCCCCGGACATGTACCCGAGGTTCGCCGGGGTGCCGAGGAGATAGCCGTCGGCCGCGAGCACATCGGACGCCGTGGCGGAGAGCGCCGCCCGCCGCACGACCCGGACGCCTTCGATGTCTTGAGCCGTCGCACCGGAGACCACCGCTTCGAACAGTGCCTGGCAGTTGGGCGAGGGCGTGTGATGCACGATCAGCAGAGTGGCCACGCCCCAGAACCTACCCGCTCACCGAACCCCGCGCCCTGCCCCGGAGCGCGGAGCCGTGGGGCGCGGACACCGCCTCAGCCGGCGGCCCGGAAGCCACGCAGGCGGAGACTGTTACCGACGACGAAGACCGACGAGAACGCCATGGCCGCGCCGGCGATCATGGGGTTGAGCAGGCCGGCCGCCGCGAGCGGGAGGGCCGCCACGTTGTAGGCGAAGGCCCAGAACAGATTCGATCGGATCGTGCCCAGCGTCCTGCGGGAGAGCCGGATCGCGTCGGCGGCCACCCGCAGGTCCCCGCGTACGAGAGTCAGGTCGCCCGCCTCGATGGCGGCGTCCGTACCCGTCCCCATGGACAGGCCCAGGTCCGCCTGGGCGAGCGCGGCCGCGTCGTTGACCCCGTCGCCGACCATGGCGACGGTACGTCCCTCCGCCTGGAGCCTCCTGACGACCTCGGCCTTGTCCTGCGGCATCACCTCGGCGATGACCTCGTCGATACCGACCTCGGCCGCGACGGAAGCGGCGACAGCCTTGTTGTCGCCGGTCAGCAGAACGGGTGTCAGTCCGAGGGAACGCAGTCGCCTGACAGCTTCGGCGCTGGTGTCCTTGACCGCGTCGGCGACCTCCAGAACCGCACGGGCCTCGCCGTCCCAGGCCACCGCGATCACGGTCCGCCCGTCCTTCTCGGCAAGGTTCTTCGCGTTCCTGAGCTCTTCCGGAAGCTCGATGGACCAGTCGGCCAGCAGCTTCTCCCGGCCGACTAGGACCGCGTGGCCCTCGACGACGCCCTGGACACCGAGGCCGGGGACGTTGACGAAGTCCTCGGGGGTCGGCAGCGCGCCCACCGCCGCGGCCGCGCCGTCGGCCACGGCGCGGGCGATCGGGTGCTCGGAGGAGTGCTCCAGTGAGCCCGCGAGGCGCAGCGCCTCGGCCTCGTCCGTGGACCCGGCCGTGTGGACCTTCAGCAGCGTCATGCGGCCGGTGGTGACGGTGCCCGTCTTGTCGAGGAGGATCGTGTCGGCCCTGCGGGTGTTCTCCAGGACCTCCGGCCCCTTGATCAGGATGCCGAGCTGGGCCCCGCGTCCGGTGCCGACCAGCAGGGCGGTGGGCGTCGCGAGGCCCAGGGCGCAGGGGCAGGCGATGATCAGTACGGCGACGGCCGCGGTGAAGGCCGCGGTCAGTCCTGCGCCCGAGCCGAGCCAGAAGCCGAGTGTCGCGAGCGCCAGCCCGATGACGACCGGCACGAAGACCGCGGAGATCCTGTCTGCCAGGCGCTGGGCGGCGGCCTTGCCGCTCTGGGCCTCTTCCACGAGCGTGGCCATCCGGGCCAGCTGGGTGTCCGCGCCGACCCTGGTGGCCTCGACGACCAGGCGGCCGCCGGCGTTGAGGGTCGCCCCCGTGACGGAGTCACCGGCGGAGACCTCGACGGGCACGGACTCGCCCGTGAGCATCGAGACGTCGACGGCGGAGGAGCCCTCGACCACGGTTCCGTCCGTGGCGATCTTCTCGCCGGGCCGGACCAGGAAGCGGTCCCCCACGTGCAGGCCGGCCGTGGGCAGGGTGATCTCACGGCCGTCACGCAGCACGGTGACTTCCTTGGCGCCCATCTCCATGAGTGCCTTGAGGGCGGCGCCGGCCTTGCGCTTCGAGCGGGCCTCGAAATACCGGCCGGCCAGGATGAAGGCCGTGACCCCGGCGGCGGCCTCCAGATAGATGTTTCCGGCTCCGTCGCTGCGGCTGATCGTGAACTCGAAGGGATGCGTCATGCCCGGCATCCCGGCCGTCCCGAAGAAGAGCGCCCACAGCGACCACAGGAAGGCGGCCGACGTACCGACCGAGATCAGGGTGTCCATGGTGGCCGCGCCGTGTCTGGCGTTGGTCCAGGCGGCGCGGTGGAAGGGCCAGGCCGCGTACGTGACGACCGGGGCGGCCAGCGTGAGGGAGAGCCACTGCCAGTACTCGAACTGGAGGGCGGGGATCATCGCCATCGCGATGACCGGCGCCGCGAGCAGGGCCGCCGTGACGAGTCGCCGGCGCAAGGACCGCAGCTCACCGTCGGCACGCTCGTCCTCGCCCCGGCCGCCCGCGGGTGCTCCGGTGTCACCGGGCTCGGGGCGGGGCGGAGCGGGGGGCTGGGCGGTGTAGCCGGTGGCCTCGACCGTGGCGATCAGGTCGTCGACCGAGATGTCCTCGGCGAAGTCGACCCTGGCCTTCTCCGTCGCGTAGTTGACGGTGGCCTCGACCCCCGTCATACGGTTGAGCTTCTTCTCGATCCGCGCCGCACACGAGGCGCAGGTCATGCCGCCGATGGTGAGCTCGACCCGGGCGGCTCCGGGAGTGGCTGAAGTCATTTCCTGCTCCTCGTCCGAACGGAACCCAGTATACCCCTCATGGGTATCTCGTCCGTTGTCAGGTATACCCCCCACCCGTACCCCTGGCAAGTTCCGGCGGCACTGCTTGCGCATACCCCCCAAGGGTATAAGTTGGAGATATTGGGCCGTCGCGAGCCCTCCACGCGGAAACAATCAGGAGCATCCATGAACCCCGCCGCGAAGATCACCGCGTTCACCGCCGCACTCGCGGCCTCCTTCGGCGCGGCCTACGGCGTCGGAGCAGTCGCCGGTCCCGGAGCCGGCACCTCCGATCCCTCCCGCCATACGGAGAGCGCCCCGCCGCATGCCGCCGACGGCCGCACCGACTCTCCGGCCGGCGGCCTCCAGATCTCCGAGGCCGGCTACACGCTCGACCTCAGGACCCCGCGGGTGAAGGCGGAGCAGAGGAGCGAGCTGCGCTTCGCCATCCTCGACCGGTCGGGCCGGCAGGTCACCGCCTTCCAGCGCGAGCACGACAAGGAACTGCATCTGATCCTCGCCTCACACGACCTGGCCACCTACCGCCACCTGCATCCCACCCGGGCGGCCGACGGCACGTGGAGCACCTCGGTCGAACTGCCCGCAGCGGGCGACTACCGGGTCTTCGCGGATTTCACCCCCGCCGGCAGGAACACCGCGAACCTGACCCTGGGCGCGGATCTCGCCGTGTCCGGGCCGTACAAGGCGGCGGAGCTTCCGAAGCCCGCCCTGTCCGCCACGGTCGACGGATACACGGTCTCCCTCAACGGCGCCCTGCGCACCGGCACGCCGGAGCGCCTCGTGTTCACCGTACGGAAGGACGGCCGGCCCGTCACCGGCCTGCAGCCCCATCTGGGCGCGTACGGACATCTCGTCGCCCTGCGCGCCGGTGACCTCGCCTATCTCCACGTCCACCCCGACGGGGAGCCCGGCGACGGCTCCACGAAGCCCGGGCCTGAGGTCTCGTTCACGGCGACGGCGCCCAGCTCCGCCACCTACCGGCTGTTCCTGGACTTCAAGCACAACGGCACCGTGCGGACGGCCGCCTTCACCGTCCCGTCCGGAGCGGCGGCGGACACCCCGTCCCCGACGGCGCCTTCCGAAGGACACGAGAGCGGGGGCCACGGTCACTGACGCGCGCCCGCACCGGACCCGAGCTACTGGTCCCGGGCGCGGTCGTTCCTCCTCCTTCGACTACAGCGACGTGAGCCGGGCCAGCGTCTGCTCCAGCTCCTCACGGAGCGTGCGGCCTGCCGCATCGCCGTCCCCCCGCACCACGGCGTCCACCAGCGCGGCATGGCCGTCGTCGCCGTGGTTCGGGTCCCCGGAGCGCAGGTCGAGCAGTTCGAGCATGTCGATCAGCCCCTTGCGCAGCGTGGGAACGAATTCCTTGAACAGCGCGGACAGTACGGGGTTGTGTGCCGCCGCGACCACGGCGGCGTGCAGCGCGATGTCCGCGTCGACGAATGCCGCGTCGCCCGCTCCAGCGTCCGCGGCGGCGCGGCGTCCGGCCAGGGCCGCGGTGAGGCCGGCTACGTCGCCGGCCGTCCGGCGCCGCCCAGCCAGCCGCGCGGCTTCGACCTCGATGCCGATGCGGACCTCGTAGACGTCGGTGACGGCCGCGCGGCGCAACTGCGCGGCCCAGTCCTCCTTGGGCTCGGCCGCGATGACGAAGACGCCCGCCCCCTGTCTCGCCTGCACAAGCCCCGCCCCGGCGAGTGCGCGCAGCGCCTCACGGACCGTGGAGCGCCCGACGCCGAGGGACGCGGCCAGCGTTGTCTCCCCGGGGAGTTTCGTCCCCACGGGCCAGACGCCCCCGGTGATCTGCTCGCGCAGTTGCTCGGTGGCCTGCTCGACCAGGGGCGAAGCTCTCAGGGGTCCCAGCGGCATGTGAGTCACTTCCCGATTCACACCTCAGGTTGTCTGAGGAGTTTATGGCGGCTACTGTACCCGGCATGCCGCTGAACGAGCTCCTTCTCCTCGTCCGCCGCTGCGGGGCCTGACACGACCGACCGGCCCCCCGCAGCGGGGGTCGGGCTGTGCCGGTCGTTCCATGGCCGACCGAAAGCAGTTTTCCCACGATGACTTCCTTCACCGTCACTCCGTTCCTCTCCGGGGCCACGGCGTTCCCCACCCTGCGCACTCCGTCCGGCGACGTCCCGGCGGGCGCACCGGCGTGGAACCGCCAGCGCCCGAGCGCGATGCCCCACCACCGCTACCGCCCCGCTCACGACCGGGTGGCACTCCCCCTGGCGGACCGCACCTGGCCCTCGCGCCGGCTCGAACGCGCTCCCCTGTGGGTGCCCGTCGACCTGCGGGACGGGAACCAGGCACTGGCCGAGCCCATGGACACCGAGCGCAAGCGCCGGCTGTTCGATCTCCTGGTCACCATGGGCTTCAAGGAGATCGAGGTCGGCTACCCGTCCGCCAGCCGGACCGACTTCGACTTCGTACGCCACCTCGCCGAAAGCGGCGCCGTTCCGGACGACGTGACGATCTCCGTGTTCACACCGGCCCGCAAGGACCTGATCGACCGGACCGTCGACTCCATCGAGGGGCTCCCCCACGCCCTGGTCCACCTCTACACCGCGACCGCGCCCGTGTGGCGGGACGTCGTGCTGGGACGGTCCCGCTCCGAGGTCCACGCACTGATCAGGGACGCCGCCGCGCACCTGATGCGGCGTGCGGGGGAACGGCCGGACGCGGACATCCGGTTCGAGTTCTCCCCGGAGGTCTTCAACCTCACCGAGCCGGACTTCGTCCTGGAGATCTGCGACGGCCTCACCGCACTGTGGGAGGCGAGCCCGGACCGGCCGGTGATCCACAACCTGCCGGCCACGGTGGAGATCGCCACCCCCAACGTGTACGCCGACCAGATCGAGTACATGCACCGCCATCTGGCCCGCCGCGATTCCGTGATCCTCTCCGTACATCCCCACAACGACCGGGGCACCGGTGTCGCCTGCGCCGAACTCGCCGTGCTGGCGGGCGCCCAGCGGGTGGAGGGCTGCCTGTTCGGCAACGGCGAGCGCACGGGCAACGTCGACCTGGTGACCCTTGCCCTCAACCTGTACGCGCAGGGCGTCGACCCGATGATCGACTTCTCCGACATCGACGCGGTCCGCGACGTGGTGGAGCACTGCAACCGGCTCCCGGTCCACCCCAGGCACCCCTACGGCGGTGAACTCGTGCACACGGCGTTCTCCGGCACCCACCAGGACGCCATCGCCAAGGGCATGGCCCACCACGCGAAGCAGGCCGCCGAATCCGGGGTGAGCGCGGGAGATGCGTCCTGGGAGGTGCCCTACCTGCCCATCGACCCGGGTGACATCGGGCGTACGTACGAGGAGATCATCCGCATCAACTCCCAGTCCGGGAAGGGGGGAATCGCCCACCTGCTCCGCACCCACCACGGGCTGGACCTGCCACAGGCGATGCGTCCGGACTTCTCGCGCACGGTGCAGCACGTCACGGACAGCACCGGGCGCGAGCTCTCCCACAAGGAGCTGTGGGACCTCTTCCGCACCACGTACATCACCCCCGCCGAGGACGGCACGCTCACGCTGGATTCCTGGGCCACCTCGGAGACCGGGCCCGGTGAGCACGAGTTCACCTGCGAGCTGCGCGCCGACGGGCAGGTCCGCCCCTGCCGGGGCACCGGGAACGGCCCGCTCTCCGCTCTGACGGACGCCCTGCGTTCGGCCGGTGTCACCGTCGACGTCCTGGGCTACGCCGAGCATGCCACCGCCACCGGGCCGGGCAGCCCCGCCGTCGCCTACGCCGAGTGCCGTGCGGACGGGGTCACCCGCTGGGGATCCGGCTGGGACACCTCGGTCCTGGCCGCGTCCGTCCATGCCGTCATGGCCGCCGTCAACCGCACTGGAGCACAGACCCGATGACCGACACGCCCCCCGTCCTCCGAGTCCGCGACGTGGACCTCGTACGCGACGGGAACCACATCCTGAGCGAGGTGTCGCTGACCGTGCGGGCCGGCGAGCACTGGGCCCTGCTCGGCGCCAACGGTGCCGGCAAGAGCACGCTGCTCAGCCTTCTCGGAGCGCTCACGCACCCCACCCGCGGCACGGTCGAGGTCCTGGGACACGAGCTGGGACGGGTCGACCTGCGCCAACTCCGCACGTACGTCGGCCATGTCGACCCGCGCCATGCGCTGCGCTCACCGCTGAGGGTCAGGGATGTCGTCCTGACGGGCCTGACGAACAGCGTCGAGCCCGTGGCCCGCTGGAGGCCGACGCCGGAGCAGGTGGCCCTGGCCGACAGCCTCACCGGCCTTCTCGGCCTCGCGGGGCGGCTGGAGGCGAGGTGGCCGACCTTGTCCCAGGGCGAGCGGGGGCGCGCCCTGATCGCGCGGGCGCTCATGCCACGGCCGCGGCTGTTGCTCCTGGACGAACCGGCGACGGGTCTGGACGTCGCGGGCCGTGAGCAGCTGATCGAGCGGATCGACACCCTTCAGCAGAGCTCACCGGAGCTCGCGTCGGTCCTGGTCACGCACCATCTGGAGGAGCTCCCTCCCGGTACGACGCATGTGATGCTGCTGCGTGACGGGCGGTGCCTCGCCTCGGGACCCGCCGACGAGGTGCTGACCAGCGATCAGATCAGCAAGTGCTTCGACCACCCGGTCCACCTCACCCGCTTCGAGGGCCGGTGGAGCGTGCGGACGAACCGCCGGATCCGCTGAGGCCCTGGCCTCCCGCCGGGGCGGACGTTCCCCGAGGAGCGCTCCGGCCCGGCGGCACGTGCCGTGCCGGCGGCCGGAGCCGCTGATCCCCCGCCCGGAACGACGCGACGGTGTGCCTCACGAAGCGCCGGACGCCCGGCGTCGTCCGCTCCTTCGGCCAGACCAGCCGCAGGGGTACGGCCGGCCCGTCCTCCAGGTGGATCCCGACGGTTCCCTCGGGCGCACCGGTGCCGTCCGCCGGCGGGGCGGCGAGCGCGACGGCCTGCCCGAGCCGGACCACCGCCAGCATCTGCAGGCCGTCGCTCACCCGGGGCCCCGGCGTGCCCGGCAGCCCGTCCGGCCAGAGGGCAGGGTCGGTGAGCTGGGCACCCGGGCCCAGCCAGTCGAGCAGTGGTTCACCGGCGAGATCGGCGATCGTCACGGTCTCCCGGTCGGCCAGCCGGTGCCCGGCCCCCATCAGCACGCTGACGCGTTCGTGGCGGAGCACCACGCTGTCCAGCCCGCGTCCGGGCAGGGGAGCGCGCAGGAGCGCGACGTCCGCCTGCCCTGACCCGAGCCGGCCGAGCTGGTCGTCGATCGTGCCGACGGTCATCCGGGCAGGATGCGGCGGGCCGGACTCGTTGTACGACCGGATCATGCCGTCCAGCAGAGACGCGTCACAGCCGGGGCCGGTCACCGTCACCGAGGCCTGCTGCTCGGCCGCCCGGCGCACCCGCGAGGCCACGTTCCCCGCCTGGGCCAGCAGCGCCCTGCCCTCTTCGAGCATCGCGTGACCGGCGGCGGTGGGTGTGACGCCCTTCGGGGTACGCAGCAGCAGCGGGGTGCCCATGGTCCTCTCCAGGGCCAGGATCGCCCTGGAGAGCGCGGGCTGCGTCATCGTCAGTCTCTGTGCGGCACGGGTGAAGTTCCCCTCCTCCGCCACAGCGATGAAGTAGTGGACCTGCCGGATCTCCACGTCACCCATGCGGCCATCGTCCCACCCGATGCCATGCCGGTGGGGCATAGGGCCATGCCGGATCGGAACTTCCATGATCGACGCCCGCCCTGTCTGCTGGAGGCACGGACGGAGGGCGCACCCGCCCACGGACGACGCATCGAACGGGAGCACAGGATGACTGAGCACGCCCCGCAGGCAGTGGTGACGGCCGGTACCGGCGGCATAGGCCTGGAGACGGCCCTCGGCCTGGCAAGGCGAGGATGGGACGTCACCCTCGTCGGGCGCGACCCGGCCCGGGGAGAGGCCGCGGTGGCCCGTGTCGACGAGGCCGCCGGACGCGGCGCGGGACGTTTCGTCCGCGCCGAGCTGTCGTCACTCGCCGAGACCCGGCAGCTGGGAGAGCGCCTCGCCGGTGAAGGCCCCCTGAACCTCCTGGTGAACAACGTGGGCGGCATGTGGACCGAGCGGTGGGTGAGCCCGGAGGGTGTCGAGGCGAGCATCGCCCTGAACCACCTTTCGCCCTACGTCCTCACCGAGGCGCTACTCGACGCGCTCGCCGCCGGGGCCCCGAGCCGCATCGTGAACGTCACGTCGAGCGCCATCGCCGCGGCGCAGACCGTGTTCGCGGACGCCGAACCGCCGGGCCCCCACTACGGCCTGGCCGCCACGGGCCGGGCCAAGCTGGCCCACCTCGCGCACTCCATGGAGCTCGCCGAGCGTCTGAGGCCCAGGGGCATCTCGGTGCTCGCCGCCGATCCCGGGGCCGCAGCGACCGACAACGCCGCGGCCATGACGATCGACATCCTGCCTCCGGCGCTGCGTCCCCACTGGGAGCAGATCCTCAAGGGCGTCTCGGCTCCGGTCGCGTCGGCGTCGAAGGGCCCTCTGACCGCGGCGACGGACCCGGCTCTGGACGGGAGCACCGGCCTGGTCCTCGGGCCCGACGGGACCGTGGACGATACGCTCCTGGCGTTCGTCACACCCGAGCTGACCCAGGCCGTACGCAGGTGGACGGCGGAGCTCATGGCGACGGCGGCACGCGCGTCCTGACGGGGCATGGCAACGGCTTCGGGCGGACCGCCGCCGTGGCGGTCCGCCCCGGTGGCGGTCCGCCCCCCGGGGAGCCCTACCGCACCAGACAGGGCCGCTTGGCGTCGAACGTCCAGCCGGGCACGAGGTACTGCATGGCGTCGGCGTCGTCCCGCGCCCCCAGCGCCTCCTCGCGGTAGAGCTCGTGGGCCGCGAGGAGGCGGTCCATGTCGAGTTCGACACCCAGGCCGGGGGCGTCGGGGACGGCGATCTCACCGCCGGCGATGCGCGGGGGTTCGACGGTGAGCCGCTCCAGGCCCTCCTGCCAGATCCAGTGCGTGTCCAGGGCGTTGTACTCGCCCGGGGCTGCGGCGCCGCAGTGCGTGATCATGGCGAGCGAGATGTCGAAGTGGTTGTTGGAGTGGCAGCCCCAGGTCAGGCCCATCGCGTTGCACAGCTGAGCCACGCGCACGGAGCCCTGCATGGTCCAGAAGTGCGGGTCGGCCAGCGGGATGGACACCGACTGGAGGGCCAGGGCGTGGGTCAGCTGACGCCAGTCGGTGGCGATCATGTTGGTCGCGGTCGGCAGGCCGGTGGCGCGGCGGAACTCGGCGAGGACCTCGCGCCCCGAGTAGCCGTCCTCCGCCCCGCAGGGGTCCTCGGCGTAGGCGAGCGTACCCACCAGCGGGGCGCACAGCTCGACCGCCTCGCGCAGCGACCAGGCACCGTTCGGGTCCAGGGTGATCCGCGCCTCGGGAAAACGGTCCTTGAGCGCGTGTACCGCCCGGACCTCCTCAGCGCCGGCCAGGACCCCGCCCTTGAGCTTGAAGTCCCGGAAGCCGTACAGGTCGTAGGCGGCCTCGGCCTGGCGGACGATCGCCTCCGGTGTGAGGGCCTCCTCATGCCGGATGCGGTACCAGTCGACGCCGGAGCCCGGCTCGCGGACGTAGTCCAGGTCGGTGCGGCCGGGGTCGCCGACGTAGAAGAGATAGCCCAGCACCCGTACGGAGTCCCGCTGCTGACCGTCGCCCAGCAGCGCCGCGACCGGTATGTCCAGATGCTGGCCCAGCAGGTCGAGCAGGGCCGACTCGACTGCGGTGACGGCGTGCACGGTGGTCCGCAGGTCGAAGGTCTGGGCGCCTCGTCCGCCCGGGTCGCGGTCCGCGAACCGGCTGCCGATCTCACGCAGGACACGCTTGTAATCGCCCACCTTCGCGCCGACGACCAGCGACTCGGCATCCCGCAGGGTCCGGGTGATCTTCTCGCCTCCCGGCACCTCCCCCAGTCCCGTACGGCCTTCGGAGTCCTTGAGGACGACGATGTTGCGGGTGAAGAAGGGCCCGTGGGCGCCGGAGAGGTTCAGCTCCATGCAGTCGCGCCCGGCGACCGGATAGACGGCGAAGTGGGTGATGGTCGGCTGGTTCATGCTGGTCGGGTTCCTTGGGTGCGAGAGAGGTGCCGGGCGGAGAGCGGTGTCAGAGGCCGATGACGTCGAGGGTCCACTCGGCCGCCAGGACGCCGCCGAGACCGAGGACGGCAAGCACTGTCGTATAGCCGGTACGGACCTTGATCGCCTGGATGACCGAGAGGTTGAAGTACTCCTTGAACAGCCAGAATCCCGGGTCGTTGACGTGGGAGAAGGCGATCGACCCGCACGAGACGGCGAGCACCATCATCTCGGGGTGGGCTCCGCTGCCCGCGAGGAGCGGCAGGACCACACCGGAGGCGGTGACCACGGCGACCGTCGCCGAACCGAGCGCGATGCGGAGGATGGCGGCGATCAGCCAGGCCAGGATGATCGGCGAGATCGACCAGTGCTCGGTGATGTCCTTGATGTAGTCGGATATCCCGCCTTCGACGAGGACGTTCTTGAAGGCGCCGCCCGCGCCGATGACCAGGAGGATCATCGCCATCGCCTGGGCCGCCGAGGCACAGGACGCGCTGACGTCGGCCAGGCTGCGGCCGATCCGCGGTCCGAACGCCCAGGCCGCCAGGAGGAGGGCCAGCAGGAGCGCGACGGGTGCCGAGCCGATGAAGGCGACGCCGTGCAGGACGGGGCTCTCGCCGGACGTGAGCATGTCGGTGACGGCAGCGCCGGCGATCAGCACCACGGGGAAGAGGGCGACGAACAGCGACCAGCCCATGCCGGGCATCTCCTCGTCGGTGAACTCGCGCTCACTGACCAGGCCCTTGGGCATGGAGGGGTTCATCGCCCTGACGAACGGCAGTCGCGGCCACAGGAGCGCGATGAGCGCACCGGCCGGTACGGCGATGAACAGGCCGTAGAAGAGGGTGTGGCCGACGGAGGCGTGGAACGTCGCGGCTACGGCGGTGGGGCCGGGGTGCGGCGGCAGGAAGCTGTGCATCGTGGACAGGGCGATCGACATCGGCAGGCCCACCCACAGCAGGTTGACCCCGGTGACCCTGACGAGCGTGAACGCGATGGGCACGATGATGATGAAGGCGACCTCGTAGAACATGGTCACGCCGATGAGCATCGACGTGACCACCATGGCCACCTGGACCCCGCGCGGCCCGAAGGCGTCGAGTAGCTTGCCCGCGATCCGCTGGGCGGCTCCGGAGTCGCCCATGACCCGGCCGACCATGGCGCCCAGGCCGATCGTGAGCATGGTGTCGCCTATCTGGTCCCCGATGCCCGCCGAGAGGACGTCCGGGATCTCCATCGCGGGGATCCCCTGGACCAGTGCCACGCCGACCGCCACGAGCAGCAGTGCGGCGAAGCCGTTGAGTTTCATGCGAGTCATCAGGAGCAGCAGCACCAGAACGCTGATCCCGACCACGACGAGCGGCATGTCAGTTCCCCTTTGAACTGTCGGACTGTCGGGCTGTGGAACCCGGGCCTGCGAAGGGTTCCTGGCGGGAGCCGTCCGGCGGCCGCTGAACGACGTCTCCGGTGTCCGCGCTGAACCGCCCCACAAATCCCATCCCTATATGCAGATGGCGTATATGTATGAGAACGGAGGTTAGGCGTGTGAACGCAACGCGGTCAATGGGTGCGGCGCCCCGGATCTAGGATGTGGAGATGTCGGAGAACACCGGGGTCCGTGGGGTGAAGTCGGCATCCCGCACCGTCGCGCTGCTCGAAGTCCTCGCCGCCCGTGGCGACCGGCCGGCCCGCCTGGACGAGCTCGCCGAGGAACTCGGCGTACCGCGCAGCAGCATGTACCAGCTGCTGCGGACCCTCATCGACTGTGGCTGGGTTCGGACCGACACGACCGGCTCCCTCTACGGCATCGGCATCCGCGCCCTCCACACGGGGACGAGCTACCTGGACAGCGACCCGCATGTGCGCGCCGCCCGCCCGTATCTCGACGAGGCCTCCGACGCGCTCGGTGAGACGATCCATCTGGCCCGGCTCGACGGCACCAACGTCGTCTATCTCGCGACGCGCGAGTCCCACGAGTACCTGCGCACCATCAACCGGGTCGGCCGCCGGATCCCGGCCCATGCCGGAGCGCTCGGCAAGGCCCTGCTCGCCGAGCGCCCGGACGATCAACTGCCGCTCGCCGCTGGCCCCCTGACGCCCCGTACGGAGAACACCCACACCGGGCGGACCACACTGCTCGCCGACCTCGCCCGGGTACGCGAGCGGGGCTACTCCATCGACCGCGAGGAGACCGTGACGGGCATCGCGGGCTTCGGCTTCGCCCTGCGGTACGACACACCGGCCATCGACGCCATCAGCTGTTCGGTGCCCGTGGCACGGCTCAGCGAGGAGCACGAGACGCGGGTGGTGGCGGTCATGCGGGAGATCCGGGCGAAGATCGAGAGCGTCCTGTCCCCCGCCCCCGGCGCCCCCGACTGGCGCTGAGCGAGGGGCGCGTCCGCCGCACTCCCGGCTCCTGCCGTCGTGTCAGCGGCGGGGCACGTCGAGCGCGTTCAGGAGCCGGTCGACGTCGTCGTCGCACGAGTAGGGCGCGAGACCGACCCGTACACCGCCGTCCTCGCCCAGTCCCAGCCTGCGGGACGCCTCCCAGGCGTAGAAGGACCCCGCCGGTGCGTCCACACCGCGTCCGGCCAGGTGCTGGGAGACCTCTTCCGGCTTCCTGCCCGCCAGCGTGAACAGTGTGGTCGGGGTGCGCCGTGCCGCGCGGGAATGCACCGTGACGTCGTCCAGCGACGCCAGGCCCTCCTCCATGCGACCGCGCAGCCGGTCCTCGTGCGAGGCGAGCGCCGTGAACGCGCGGCCCAGGTCCTCCCGTCGGCTGCCGGTTCCGGGGACGAGCCCGGCGAGGAAGTCCACGGCCGCCGTCGCGCCCGCCAGCAGTTCGTAGGGCAGCGTGCCCAGTTCGAAACGCTCGGGGACGGCGTCGCTGGAGGGCAGCAGCTTGTCCGGCCGCAGGCTGTGGAGCAGCTCCCGCCGCCCGGTGAGCACGCCGAGGTGCGGTCCGAGGAATTTGTAGGGCGAGCAGACCAGCGTGTCCGCGCCGAGCGCGGCCAGGTCGACCGTGGCGTGCGAGGCGTAGTGCACGGCGTCGACATGGAAGAGCGCGTCGGCCCCGTGCACCAGCGCGGCGAGGGCCGGGATGTCGGGGCAGGTGCCGATGAGGTTGGAGGCGGCCGTGACGGCGACGAGCCGGGTGCGGCCGGACAGCACGGCCTCGATGTGCTCGGTGCCGAGCTCGCCCGTCGCGGGGTCGAAGTCGGCCCACCGGACCGTCGCGCCCACGGCCTCGGCGACCTGGACCCAGGGCCGTATGTTCGAGTCGTGGTCCAGCCGGGAAACCACCACCTCGTCCCCCGGCCCCCAGTCCTTGGCCAGGGTGCGCGCCAGATCGTAGACGAGCTGGGTGGCGCTGCGCCCGAACACCACCGATCCGGCCTCCGAGCCGAGCAGGTCGGCCAGGGCATGCCGCGCACCGGTCACGATCGCCTCGGCGTTGCGCCCGCCCTCCGTGAGCACGCCGCGGTTGGCCAGCGGGCGGGTGAGGGCCACGGTGATCGCGTCGATGACCTGCTGGGGCGTCTGGGTGCCACCCGGCGCGTCGAAACGGGCGGTGCCCGCCTTCAGCGCCGGGAAGCAGGCACGGATCGCCTGCACGTCGAGGGTGTGGCCGGTGTCGCTCGTCAAGGGGTACTCCGGGAAGGGGAAGCCGGGCTGCGGAACTGGGCGGGTTGTCCGGCGCGCTCCTGGCTCACAGCCCGCGCGCCGGACGGTCAGAACGGGTAGCGCTCGATGTGTGCCTGAGCGGTGATCCACTGCACGTCGGAGAAGGTGTCCAGGCTCGCCCTGCCTCCGAAGCGGCCTCCCGTCCCGGACGCCTTGGTGCCGCCGAAGGGAGCCACCGCCTCGTCGTCCACCGTCTGGTCGTTGATGTGCACCGCGCCCGATTCGATCCGGTCGGCGCGTTCCCACGCGGCGAAGGCGTTGCCCGTGAGGATCGACACGGACAGCCCGTACTCGGAGGAGTTGATGATGTCGATGGCCTCGCCGACGGTCTCGTACGTGACGACGGGGGCGACCGGGCCGAACACCTCCTCCACGAACGCCGGGGAGTCCGACGGCACACCGGTCAGGACGGTGGGACGGTAGAACAGGCCGTCGTAGGTGCCGCCGGCCGCGAGCTCCGCGCCCTGCTCGACGGTGCGTGTGACGATCGAGTGGATCCTGTCGCGCTGCCGCTCGTCGATGACCGGGCCGAGCACGTTGGCCGGGTCCACGGGGTCACCGACCGGGATTCCGTCCGCCTTCTCGGCGAGCTTGGCGGCGTACTCGGCGGCTTGGGAGACATGCACCAGATGGCGTCCGGTGGTCATGCAGATCTGGCCCTGGTGCAGGAAGGAGCCCCAGGCACCGGCCGAGGCCGCGGCGTCCAGGTCGGCGTCCGGGAGGACCAGGAGGGCGTTGTTGCCGCCCAGCTCCAGGTGCACCTTCTTGAGCAGAGGGGCCGCCGCCGTGCCGATCGCACGGCCGGCCGGGGTGGAGCCGGTGAAGGAGATGCAGGGCACGTCCGGGTGCGCGACCAGGGCCTCGCCGACCTCGGTGCCGCCCGGCAGGACGTGCAGCAGGCCTTCGGGCAGCCCGGCGTCGGCCAGCAGTTCGGCGAGCGCGAGGCCTCCGGACACCGGAGTGCGGGGATCGGGCTTGAGGACCACCGCGTTGCCCGCGGCCAGCGCCGGGGCCACCGAGCGCAGGGCCAGGATGGCGGGGAAATTGAACGGACTGATGACGCCCACGACTCCGAGCGGGAGCCGGCGCACGGCGGAGAGGCGGGGCTTCGAGCTCCGCAACAGCTCGCCGTAGGGCTCCGAGGTCAGCGCCGCCGCCTCGTTGAGCTCCGAGACGAGCAGACCGACCTCGAACTGCGGCCTTGCCCTGCCCGGAGCCCGATTCCGGGACGAGCCACCGCACGATGCGGTCGGGGTCGGCGGCCAGCAGGGCGGAGGCCTTGATGAAGACCTGGGCCCGCTCGGCGTAGCCGAGCTTCGCCCAGGCGCGCTGCGCCGTCCTCGCGGAAGCGACCGATGCGTCGACGTCCTCGGCGGTGGCCGCGCCCACGGTCGCGACGACCTCGCCGGTGGCGGGGGCCGTCACCTCGATGGTGCCCCCGCCCGCAGCACGCCAGGAGCCGTCGAAGATCTTCGAGGACCAGATCGGCCCGGACGCCGAGGGGGCGGAGTCTGTGCTGGTCATGAGGGGTTCCTCCTCGCGAGTCGGGATCGGGTCGGCCGTCGGGGAGTTCGGCCGGCCCTGCCTGTCGATTCCACCACAGAGGACCGCGCCAAGGTGCTGGAGGCACTGACCACGCTCCCCCGGGTCATGGAACGTCACCTCACCTAGGGTCTTTCGTCCGGGTCAGGCCGGATCGAGAAGCGGGGTCCGGTGCCGTGCATCGCAAGGCGGAGGAGTGGGCAGTCGGGGTACCCCCGGCAACGCAGAGGGGCCTGTCGGCCGCAGGTCAGGCCCCTCCCAGCAGCCCGCCGAGCAGCCCACCCAGCAGATCACCGAGCGGCCCGCCCGGCGCGGCGGTCTCCTCGGGCTCCTGGCCCTGGGCGTCGTCATCCCCTGCGGTCGCACCCCCGGCTCCGGAGCCACTTCCGCTGTCGGGGGCGGGTGAGGAGGGTTCATCCGTGGATCCTTCACCGCCCTGCGTGTTCCCCGCGGATGCGCCGGACGCCGGGGCGGAGGACCGGGGCCCGGAGGTGGGCACTGCGGACCGCTCACCCACGGCGGGGACACCGGCGGCATCGCCGGACGCTTCGGTGGAGTGCGGGACAGCGGCCCGCGCGGGCGCCGACGGGCCCGCCGGACCGAATGCGACCGGCCCGGATGCCACCGGACCGGACGTGCCGGGCATAATTTCCGCGGCCACTGCCGCCCGGTCCCCGTCCTGACTCCGGGGCGACTGTTCCTCCACGCCGCGGTCCAGACCCAGCACCCGGGGCAGTCGCAGGTAGGGCGCCCGGGAGTCGCCTCCGACCAGCGCGGCGGTCACAGCCGTGGCGTAGCAGGCACAGCAGAGCGCCGCGATGGTCCCTGTACGGCGCCAGGTCCGGCCGCGCTTCCCGGTGGCGTCGACGAAGACCGGCCGGGTGGGCGGCGCGGCACCGCCGCGCTCCGGGCTGTGAACGGGTGCCGCGTCGTTCACGGCCGAGCCCTTGCCCGCCATCGGGGTCCCGGCCCCTCGCGTGCGGGTGGCCCGGTGGCTGTCCCCTTCCTCGGCCGTCGTGCCGTCGTCCCTCACGTCGTCGTCCACTGTCGAGCCGCGTATGCCCATGTGTGTCTCCCCCTACGTCCGCCCCGGCCGCTCGTCGGCGGGGCTCGCCCCTTGCCAGGCCCCCTGCGCCAGGCGTGTTCCGGAGATCTCCGCAACCCCGCCTGCGCGCACTGGCTCCGCCCATGATTCGGATCCGGAGGACTTACGGACTGCTCTGCTGGGCGAAGAGCCGGAACTGGCCGGTTTGTGGCCGGATCCGCGACACGACCGAGGTCATGGCCGGCACCGGCCGGACATCGGGGACAGGACGGGCGCGTACCGGGGCAGCGAGGAAGGACCGGACGGCCCGGCAGGGAGGTGCCGGGCCCCAGCCTCGGCACCCGGAACGGGGACCGTCGCATTCGACGGTCCCCGTGCGGGCGATCAGCAGCCGGCCGCGGTCCGAGGCGTCACAGCCTCGCGCGCTTCCGCCACCCCGCAGGACCCCGGGGATCCGTCGGGGCGGCGGACGGACACCGGGACCTCGCGGCTATCCGGCGTACGTCTCGAATTCGGCGACCTTCGGGGTACCGGTCGAGCCGGTGATCTCGATGGTGACCTTCTTCAGTGAGGTCTGCGGAACCGTGATGACGCCGGCTCCGCTGCCGGAGGCCAGGACGGCACCGGTGTCGCCGTTGACGACCCTCCAGGACCCGATGCTGCCGGTGGAGCCCGACGCCTCGCGGACATTGATCCTGGAGACGGAGGTCGCGGTGCCCCACTTGACCGAGACGGAACCGGTCGAGCCGGCGGGCGACCAGGAGGTGCTCATGTCACCGTCCCGCACGTTGCCGTAGCTGGATCCACTGGCCTTGCTGGAGCCGTCGGCTCCGGCACCGAGGCTGAGGTTGGTCCCGGTGGGCGGGTCCGTCGGGTCGGTCGGGTCCGGCGTGGGGTCCGTCGGGTCCGGTGTCGGGTCGGTCGGGTCCGGCGTCTGCGGCGAGCAGTTGCCGTCCGACACCTTCAGCCCCTTGTTGGCCCCCGCCGTCTCGGCCACGATCCCCGGCACACAGCTCGCGCCGTCGAGCTTGTAGGAGTAGGGGATGCTGACGGTGGTGTTGGACTCCGGGTCGGGCCCTGCGGGGTTGTTGTCGTCGGCGGGCTCCGACCAGGTCACGTTGTCGAAGGTGTTGCCGCTGACCTGCCAGTATCCGGCCTCGTCGGTGTAGAACGTGCCCAGCACGTCCTTGGAGTCCTGGAAGTAGTTGTTGTCCACCTTGGCGCGCGCGCCGGCCCGGGAGTTGATACCGGACTTGGTGAGGTTCACGTAGTGGTTGTTGTAGATGTGCGCGATGCCGCCGCGCAGCAGGGGCGCGCGGGAGTCGATGTTCTCGTACAGGTTGTGGTGGTAGGTGACGTACCCGTTGGAGGTGTCGGACTCGCTGGACCCGATGAGGCCACCGCGGCCCGAGTTGCGCAGGGTGCTGTAGGACAGCGTGACGTACTGGGTGTTGTCCTTCATGTCGAAGAGGCCGTCGTACCCCTCCGACTCACCGCCGGACGCCTCGAGCGTGGAGTGGTCGACCCAGACGTTGCGGACGTCGCTCTCCATGCCGATGGCGTCACCGCCGTTGGACGTGGGCGAGCCGGACTTCTTGACGTTCTTGACGGTCACGTTCTGGATGATGATGTTGCTGGACTGACGGATGTGGATGCCCAGCTGGTCGAAGACGGCTCCGCTGCCGACGCCCACGATCGTGACGTTGCTGATCTGCTTGAGCTCGATCACACCGGCCGCGG
Source organism: Streptomyces sp. NPDC102441 (assembly GCF_044765585.1). Classification (NCBI taxonomy): domain Bacteria; kingdom Bacillati; phylum Actinomycetota; class Actinomycetes; order Kitasatosporales; family Streptomycetaceae; genus Streptomyces; species Streptomyces sp. NPDC102441. The sequence goes on along the minus strand of NZ_JBIWKH010000008.1, from coordinate 313,175 downwards.
TGTTGCAGCTGTCGCCCGACACCTTCGTGGTGTTGCCGTGGTTGATCGTGCCCTCGACCTCGATGGTGATCGGGGTGCTGCTGTCGGCCCGGCCGCACAGGGCCGCGTGGAGCGCGGTCCCCGTGGTAGCCCGCACCGTCTCACCGCCGGCACCGCCGGTGGTCCCGCCGTTCTGGGACGCGTAGCCGGTGGCGCTCCCGGCCACCGCCGCTGAGGCCTCGGGCATCGACATCACCACACCGGTCGCGGCCGCCACGGCCAGTGTGGCCAGCGCGGCGTTGAGTCGCAGTGCGAGTGGTCGTCTCATGTTCGTGTCCCCATTCGTCTTCACGTGCTGGGTTTCGCCGCGGTCGCAACGGCGGACCGGCGGGACTGCCGGGTGGTCACCGGGCAGCCTCGTCGGCTGTTGTGCGTGAGCCCTGCGCCGGACCGGTGGCGGCTCGTGCGTGTCCGTCGCGACGGCCGTCGCGGCGGACGCTTCCACCGGGCGGAACCAGGAGGGGAAAGCGCTTTCTTCCCGCGACAATAGAGCGCCCACCGTCAACTGACAAGGTTCATGACATGCACGGCATCCGGGTTCGTCCGACGCGGCGGAACGTCAACGTCTGTCCGGATCAACGGAGTTCGACGCAGACCGGCCCACACGGGACACGGCCTGACCGAGACGCGGGGGGGGCGGCCTCGGTAAGGCCCCCCGCGTTCAGGCGTCGAGCCCTCCCCGCTTGACCAGCTGGCTCGCGATGACGTTGCGCTGGATCTCGTTGGTCCCCTCCCCGACGATCATCAGCGGGGCGTCACGGAAGTAGCGCTCCACGTCGAACTCGGTCGAGTAGCCGTAACCGCCGTGGATGCGTACGGCGTTGAGGGCGATCTGCATGGCCGTCTCGGAGGCGAACAGCTTGGCCATGCCCGCCTCCATGTCCACACGACGGCCGGCGTCCGCCTCGCGGGCCGCGTACAAGGTGAGCTGGCGGGCGGCGGTGAGCGAGGTCGCCATGTCGGCGAGGTAGTTGCCGACGGACTGGTGCTTCCAGATGGGCTTCCCGAAGGTTTCCCGCTCCTGGGCGTAGGCGAGGGAGTCCTCCAGCGCCGCCCGGCCGACGCCGAGCGCGCGGGCCGCGACCTGGAGACGGCCGGTCTCCAGGCCCTTCATCATCTGGCCGAACCCGTCGCCCTCGGCCCCGCCGAGTACCGCGTCGGCCGCCGCCCGGTAGCCCTCGAAGGAGAGTTCGCAGCTCTCCACACCCTTGTAACCCAGCTTGGGAAGGTCGCGGGAGACCGTCAGTCCTGGTCCGTGCTCGACGAGCAGGATGGAGATCCCCTTGTGCGCCGGGGAGGCCTGCGGGTCCGTCTTGCACAGCAGGGCGATCAGCTGCGAGCGGCGGGAGTTGGTGATCCAGGTCTTCGCGCCGTCGACGATGTACCCCTCACCGTCCTTACGGGCGACGGTGCGCATGGCCTGGAGGTCGGAGCCGCCGCCCGGCTCCGTCAGGGCCATGGTGGCCCGGATCTCGCCGGTGGCCATCCGGGGCAGGTAGCGCCGCTTCTGCTCCTCGGTGCCGAAGCGGAGCAGCAGCTTGGCGACCACGGTGTGTCCGCCCATGGCACCGGCCAGGCTCATCCAGCCGCGCGCCAGCTCCTCGGTGACGAGGACGTAGCAGGGGGTCGACACCGGCGTGCCGCCGTACTCCTCCGGGACGGCGAGGCCGAAGATGCCGAGCTTCTTCATCTGCTCGATCAGGGCCTCGGGATAGGTGTTGGTGTGGTCGAGTTCCCGCACCACGGGCTTGATGTCCTTGTCGACGAAGTCGCGCACCGTGCTGACGATGAACTGCTCGTCCTCGGAAAGGATGTCGAGGGTGCTCATGTGGGGGCGGCCTCCTCGCCGCAATCCTGCTCGCGTGCGGGGTGGTCAGATGGCGCCGCGGGCCCGTAGGGCGTCGATGCGGGCGGGGGTGTGTCCGAGCTCTGCCAGGATCCGTTCGGTGTGCTCGCCGACGGCGGGCACGGCCTCCATGCGCGGGGTGGTGCCGGCCAGGTCGACGGGCGGCAGCAGGGCCGACATCACCTCTCCACCGGGTACGGGCACGTCCCGCCAGCGGTCCCGGCCGGCGAGAACGGGGTGTTCCAGGAACTGCTTCACGTCGTTGACAGGGGCGTTGGCGATGCCGATGGCGTCGAGCAGCGTCATGACCTCGCCGCTGTCCGACGCGGCGATCCTCTCGGCCAGGAGCGCGTCGACCTCCTCGCGGTGGCCGACCCGCGCGGATCCGGTGGCGAAGCGCGGGTCGCCGGTGAGGCCGGGGGCGCCGAGGAACCGCTCGCAGAGGGCGGCCCATTCGCGTTCGTTCTGCACGGAGAGCAGCACGTCCTTGCCGTCGGCCGCGGTGTACGTGCCGTACGGGGCGATGGTCGCGTGCCGGGTGCCGACCCGGGGAGGCTGCGCCCCGCTGTACGCGGTGTAGTAGGCGGGCTGGCTCATCCATTCGGCCAGCGCCTCGAAGAGCGAGACCTCCACGGCGCGTACGGAACCACGGGTGGCCCGCGTGAACAGCGCGGTGAGGATGCCGCTGTAGGCGTACATGCCCGCGGCGATGTCGGCGACCGACACCCCGACCCTGGCGGACTCCTGGGCGCTGCCGGTCAGCGAGACCAGACCGGTCTGGCACTGCACCAGCAGGTCGTACGCCTTCCGGTCGGCCCACGGCCCGCTCGATCCGTAGCCGGTGACCGAACACGGGATCAGCGCCGGGAACCGCTTCGCCAGGGCGTCGGCACTCAGACCCATGCGTGCGGCGGCTCCGGGCGCCAGGTTCTGTACGAACACATCCGCCCGCGCCAGGAGTTCCTCCAGGACCTCCCGCCCCTGTTCCGACTTCAGGTCCAGGGTGATCGATTCCTTGGAGCGGTTCAGCCACACGAAGTAGCTGGACTGACCGTGCACCGTGGTGTCGTACCGGCGGGCGAAGTCGCCGTCACCCGGGCGCTCCACCTTGATCACCCGCGCTCCGAGGTCGGCCAGCTGGCGGGTGGCGAAGGGAGCGGCCACCGCCTGCTCGATGCTCACGACCGTGATGCCGGACAGCGGCAGGTCATCGGCGGGCGCTGCGTTCTCGGCCATGCGTAGTCCTTCGGAAGGTCGGTGACCCGAGCGGGAGTACCATCATGTGCACTCATGTGAAGCCAAGGGAAATAACAATCCGTGATGCTGCCATGCGGGCCGCGGATGCCGGAAGAGGGACGCACTCCATGGACGTCAAGCAGCTCAAGGCACTCGTCACGGTCGCCGAGGTGGGCAGCGTGACACGCGCCGCCGAGCTGCTGCACCTGGTGCAGCCGGCCGTCACCCGGCAGATCCGCACCCTGGAGGAGGAGCTCGGTGTCGCCCTCTTCCAGCGCACGAGACAGGGGATGCGGCCCACCGAGGCCGGCGGGATCATGGTCGACCGGGCGCGCCGGGCCCTGAACGAGCTGGAGCGGGCGCGCGCCGAGGTGCAGCCCAGCCCCGGAGAGGTGACGGGCATCGTCACGGTCGGACTGCTGGAGAGCACGAGCGACCTGCTCGCCGAGCCACTGGTGTCGGCCGTCGGAGCGGCCCACCCGGGCGTGGAACTGCGGCTGATGACGGGATACTCCGGCCATCTCCAGCAGTGGCTCGACGACGGCGATCTGGACCTGACCCTGCTGTACAACCTGGACAGCTCTCCTTCCCTCAACGCCCGCCCCCTGGTGCGGGAACGCCTGTGGGCGGTGGCACCGGCCGCGGCCGGGCTGCGCGCCGACCGCCCCGTCGCGTTCACCGACGTGGCGGCGCGTCCCCTGGTGATGCCCGCCGCCGGCCATGCTCTGCGCACCCTGATCGACGCGGCGGCCGCCCGGTCAGGGAGCGCGATGGACATCGCCGTACAGACCAATGCGATGCGCGTGCAGAAGCAGCTCGTGCTGGCCGGGCACGGCTGGACCGTGCTGCCGGGCGTCGGCATCGCCGAGGACGTCGCGAACGGCACGCTCAGCGCCGCGCCGCTCTGCGAACCCGACGTGTGGCGCTCGATCGTGCTGGGAACCCCGCGGTACGGACGCGTTCCGCCCGCCGTCGAGGTGGTCGCCGGTGAACTGGTCCGGCGCGTCAAGGCGGCCGTGGCGCAGGGGCGGTGGCCCTCGGCGCGGCTGCACGCCTCGGACGGGCCGGGCGCGGCCGCCTGAGCCGACACCGAGCGCACCACGGCCACGCACACCACTTGGAGGGAATCCTGTGACCGGTACCGATGAACGACCTGATGCCTTCGCCCGCACCGATGACGGGGTGTCGGTGGCGTACCAGTGCCGCGGGGACGAGGCAGGCCGCCCACTCGTCCTCCTGGCGGGCCAGGCGAACAACCACCACTGGTGGGACGGCGTACGCGAGGACTTCCACGGCACCGCCCGCACGATCACGCTGGACTACCGCGGCACCGGCGCGAGCGACGCCCCGCGCGACGGCTACTCCACGCCGCGCTTCGCCGACGACGTGGTCGGCGTCCTCGACGCCCTGGGCATCGAGCGGGCCGATGTGTACGGCACGTCGATGGGCGGCCGGGTCGCCCAGTGGGTCGCCGCCCGCCACCCGGAACGCGTCCGGCGGCTCGTCCTCGGATGCACCTCCCCCGGCGGGCCCCTGGCCGTCGAACGCGACGCCTCGGTGCGACGGGCCCTGGCCCAGCCCGACCCGGACGCCGTACGGCAGACCCTGACCGAGCTGATGTACAGCCCCGGCTGGATCGCCGAGCACCCGGTCCCGTACGGGACCCTCGGCGATCCTGGCATGCCACCGCACGCCCGGCGCGGCCACCTGGTCGCCAGCAACCGGCACGACGCGTGGAACGCTCTCCCCTCCGTCGTCGCCCCCACGCTGATCCTGCACGGCGACCAGGACCGGCTCACGCCTCCGGAGAACGTCCCGCTGCTCGCGGCCCGCATCCCGGATGCCAGGGCCCATCTCCTTCCCGGCGCCCGGCACGCCTATTTCGAGGAGCACCGGGAGGCGGCCGGGGCCCTGGTCCGTGAGTTCCTCGGCTGAGAGCCGCGCCTGCGGGCCCGGCTCCCGTCATGCGGACGAGTCATGTGTCCATCACCGATTTCTATTGTTCTTCTGCGTTCATCAGTGCTCATGATGTGTGGCACCTGAGCCGCCGAGCGGGGCCTCCCGAGCCGCAGCACCACCCCCCTGGGCGACGAAAGCAACGGAGCTTCCCATGCCGCACATCCGCACTCCCCACGCCCGACCGCTCCCGCGTCACCGCGAACGTCGTCCGCGGCTGTCTGGGCAACCTCATCGAGCGGTACGACTGGTTCGCCTACGCCACGTTCAGCATCTACTTCGCGTCGGTTTTCTTCCCCGAGGGCGACTGGACGGCCCAACTGCTCTCCACAGCCGTCGTCTTCGCCGTCGGGTTCTTCATGCGGCCCCTCGGCGGCTGGCTGCTCGGCGCATACGCGGACCGGTTCGGCCGGCGCCGTGCGCTGACCCTGTCGGTCACGCTCATGAGTGCCGGGTCCCTGACCATCGCTCTCGCGCCCGGCCACGACGTCATCGGTCTCTGGGCCCCCGCCCTGCTGGTCCAGGCCCGGCTGGCCAAGGGCTGTCCGTGGGAGGTGAGTTCGGCTCCAGCGCCTCCTACCTCTCCGAGGCCGCTCCGGTGGGACGGCGCGGCTTCTACTCCAGCTTCCAGTACGTCTCCATCGTGATGGGCCAGCTGGCCGCGCTGCTCGTGGCGATCGTCCTCCAGCACCTGCTCACCGAGGACCAGCTCCACAGCTGGGGATGGCGCGTCCCCTTCCTGAAACCGAGGTCCGACCCCATGCAGCCCGCCCCCCTCAGCTCCTACGTCGAGACCTGGCACCCCGAGCCCGTCACCGCTCACGACCCGATGGACCCGGGACCCGCCGCCGCCGTGTCCGCCCTCCTGGACCTGCCCGGCCCCGCCGCGGACGCCGGTGATCCTCTGCCGCCGCTGTGGCAGTGGTTCCACTTCCTCCACTGGCCCGCCCAGCACGAGCTGGGCCCTGACGGGCACCTGCGCGACGCGCGCTTCCTCCCGCCGCTCCCCGACCGGCAGCGCATGTTCGCCGGCGGGCGCTGCCGGTTCGTCCGGCCCCTGCGCCTGGGCGAGCCGGCCGAACGCGTCAGCAGCCTGGGCTCGGTGACCCCGAAGCGCGGCCGCAGCGGCGAGCTGCTCTTCGTGACGGAGCGTCAGGAGTTCCGCCAGTTCGGCCGCACCTGTCTGGTCGAGGAACAGGACATCGTCTACCGGTCCGGGCGCGGCAGCGTGCGGCACCCGGCCACCGTCGACGACCGCACGGCCCCGGACGCGCAGGAACCCTGGCAGCTCCGGCTCCAGCCGGACCCGACGCTACTGTTCCGGCTGAGCGCGCTCACGGCCAACGCCCACCGCATCCACTACGACGCCCCGTACTGCCGTAACACGGAGGGCTATCCGGGTCTCGTCGTGCACGGCCCACTGCTCGCCCTGCTCATGCTGGACGTGGTCCGGCGCGAGGCCCCCGGCCGCCAGGTGGGCACGCTCTCCTTCAGGCTGCTGCGCCCGGCGTTCGCGGGCGAGCACCTTCTCGCGGAGGGCGGCCTCTCGGGCGTGGGCGCCCAGCTGCGCACGGTCACCCACCGCGACGCGCGCCACGCCACCGCCGAGGTGACGTTCGCATGAGCACGACCGTCCTGATCGCGGCCGCCCGCACCCTGCTCTTCGTACCGGGCGACCGCCCCGACCGCTTCGACAAGGCCGCGGGCTCCGGCGCCGACCTCGTCATCGTGGACCTGGAGGACGCGGTCGCAGCCGCGGACAAGGACCGGGCCCGTTCGGCCACCGCCGAGTGGCCGGGGCTCGGCGACCGTACGGTCGTACGCGTCAACGCGCCCGGCACCCCGTGGTTCGAGGCGGACCTGCGCATGGCGGCCGGTCTCGGCTGCCCGGTGATGGTGCCCAAGGCCGAGGACCCGGCGGTCCTCGCGGAGATCGCCGCCCGCTGCACCCTGATCGCCCTCATCGAGACGGCACTGGGCGCCGAGCGGGCGTTCGAGGTGTGTTCCGTGCCGGGTGTCGTCCGCGCCGCGTTCGGCAACGTGGACCTCGCCCTGCAGCTCGGCGTCGCTCCCGACGACACCCTCGCTCTGGCCCACGCCCGTTCCCGCCTCGTCCTGGCGTCGGCGGCAGCGGGCATCAGCCCACCGGTGGACGGCGTCACGACCGCGGTGCGGGACGCCGACGCGCTGACCGCGGACACGGCACACGCCCGTCGGCTCGGCTTCTCGGGCAAGCTCTGCGTCCATCCGGCGCAGATCGCCCCGGCAGCCGCCGGCTTCGCCCCCACGGAGGCCGAACTGCGCTGGGCACGGGCGGTCCTGGGTGCCGGGGGAGGGGTCACGACCGTCGACGGCCACATGGTCGACAAGCCGGTGCTGGAGCGCGCCCACAGGATCCTGGCGCGGCCTTAGGAGCCTGGGGCACCGGGGGCCGAGCCGGGTGGATCACACACCGCACGATTGACATGTGCAGGTCCAATCAGGATGCTGAGAGAGCGCTCTTCTCATCGATGCACATGCCGACGGGGCAGTCGGCAGCCCCTCCCCCGGTGCCACGTCGGCCCCGAGGCCAACTGATGGAGCGGGATGATGAGGCTTTCTCGTTGCCTTTCCGGTGTCGCGGCCTTCACGCTGTCCGTCGTACTCGCCGCGGCGATGTCCCTTTCCTCCGCCGAGTCGGCGCACGCAGGCCAGACCGGTCTGCGGGCCGCGGACCCCAGCGTGCTCCGGGTCGGCGGTACGTACATCTCGGTGCAGTCGGCCGGGGGCGGCATCGCCGCGCGTCAGGCTTCGTCGACGGACGCCCTTGCCTCTGCCCCCGCCCGCCAGGTCTGGTCGGACTCCCGCGGCCTCGGCGAGGTCTGGGCCCCGGAGATCGTGAGGGACGGCGGACGCTACTACGTCTACTTCGCGGCCGGGCGAGGTGCGGCCCACCGGATGTACGTCATCAGCTCGGCCTCACCCGACAGCGGGTACACCGCCGACACGCAACTCGCGCTCCCCGACGACAAATGGGCCATCGACGGCACCCTGTTCACCTTCGGAGGGCAGCGCTGGTTCGTCTGGTCCGGCTGGGCAGGCGACACCGACGTCGAGCAGAACCTCTACATCACCAGGATGAGCAGCCCGACCACGCCGACCGGCGCGCGGTACGTCATCTCCCAGCCCCGGGAGAGCTGGGAACGGGTGATCGGCAACCCGTTCATCAACGAGGCACCCGAGGCGATCAAGGACCCGGACGGACAGCTGCACATCGTGTACTCCGCCAACGGCAGCTGGAGCGACCAGTACTGCCTGGCGGACCTGAGGCTCCGGTCCGGCGGCGACCCGACGTACGTCTGGGACTGGTACAAGTCGAACGGCTGCCTGTTCGGCTCCAACCGCGCGACGATGATGTCCGGCTGGGATCCCACGCTGTACGTCGACGGCCCCGGCCACCACAGCTTCGTCCTGCTCGACGGCGACATCGGCACGAGCCCGCCGGCCGGCCCGCGGTTCCCGCTGATGTTCCACGCGGTCGCGAAGGGAACGCCGTACTCGTGGGCCAACCGGTACTGGTACACGGGTACGTTCAGCTGGTGGGGCGGCACCACCTACAGCCGCGCGAACGTCCCGGGCGCCGGGACGAGCACCGGCTGGAGCCTCAAGTTCTTCGAGTAACACGCACAAGTCCGGCGCTCCGCCGTCTTCCTGGGCGCTCAACGCGGCATCGTCCGGAAAAGGTGTGGCCCTCCGCACGGGTTCGGACTACGCTCCCGCCGATGACTACTCAATGTGTCCGCAGATTGGGGGTCCCGTCCGCGCAAGGTGAGTGCTGATGCTCACCGAGACCGCGTTCGAGGATTACCGCCTTGCATTCTGGCTGCGCGTGCGTGAGATCGCCGTGCCGCCCTCCATGATCGAGACCGTGACGGCCCGGCGTACTGCCGGCGACTGGGCGGGGGCGTGTGCCGCCGCCGGATTCGACGTCGACCTCGATCTGCGTACCGTCGGACGTGTCCACGGCAGCGATCTGACCACCCGTCTCCGGGCGGACCTGCGTCGGCTCGCACCCGACCTGCTGCGGTGGCACATGCCCAGGACCGCACCTGACGGATTCCTGCGGCCCGGTACGACGCTCACGCTCGTCCGGTACGACGATCCCTCACATGCCCGCCCGGTCCACCTCGTCGCGCGCACCGCGCCCAGGTGGGCGGAGGCCGGGCAGCGGATCAGTCTGACGCTGTGGGACGGACACGCGTCGCCCGGACCTCGCGGCTACCGGCCGCCGGACCAGCGGTTCCGTCTGGATCTGCACCGCCACCTGTGGGACGCGAGCCGCAGTGGTGAACTGCGCGAGCGCTCCGTGACCGGGGGGCCCGCAGGACGGTGGGCCTCGTCCCTGCCGGGCAGGGAGCGGTTCGCGTCCGACCGGTGGGCAGCCGAGGCGGCGCTGTTGCTGACGGCGGAGAGACGTCCGGGCGGGGGCCGTGTCGCGGTCCGCCTCGGCGCCCGTAGACGTCTCCTCCTGGAGGTGCGCACCTCTGCGGCGGCCTCGGGAGGAGGAGGCACGACGCCCGAGGTGCGGTCGGCCGAGTTCGCTCGGGCAGGCGCCTGCACGAAACTTCCTGTCCTGCCCGACGCCGCCACGTGGGTCCTGCCCGATCTGGAGCTGCTGCGCGGCGGTTGGATCGCACCCGACAAACTGCACCCTCTGGTCGCGGCGGCTCTGGCGCCCGGCACACCACGTCCCACCGCCACCGGCCCCTGTGCGGAGGCGGACAGCGACACCGCGCCGCGTGTCGTGGACTGCCGGAGCGCCCGGCACCGGATCGGCCTGGTCGACGGGGTGCTGGTCCCGCTGGACCACGATCCCGCCGAGATCCGGCGGGAGGAGCTGCTCGCCGCGCTCACCGGCACACCTCTCCCCTGCCTTCAGGTCATCGACGTGGCGCATCGCCGGCCTGACTGCCTCACCGATGTCCGTGACCGGCTGGCCCACGGGGATTCGGCAGGCGCGCTGGCCCTGATCGACAGCATGCTCGGTACCGGGGCGCTGCTCCGGGACGGCGAGCTGCGCGACGTACTGCACGATGCCGCCCGACAGCGGGTCAGACACGGCCTGTTCAGGGCGGGCCTGCGGCCAGGACCGGGGCGCGAGCCGCCCGGACCGACGGCTTCCCGGCCCCCTGCCCACCGCTCCCGGCCCCGGCAGGCGGCCTCCCGCTGACCCCCGGGCGACGGTTCCGCAGGACCCGTCCGCCCTCCCGCCGCACCCCTCGCGCGCCCGCTCCACCGGACGCCAACCGCCTTCGACGACCCCCCAGGTGATGCCTCATGACCACGTACGCCCCGCTCGCCGGAACTCCCTTCTCCGAAACGGCCCCCTCCACCCCTGCCCCCTCTGCTCAGGCCTCCCGGCTCGACGTGTCCGGCGCCCTGCTCGCCCTGCTGCGCGACACGACCACTGCCCCACGTCAGGACCCGCAGCTGGAGGCGCTGACCCTCGCTGTGGCGGCCGACCTGCCGGTGCTGTTGTGGGGCGAACCCGGCATCGGCAAGACGGCCGCGCTCACCCAGCTCGCCTCCACTCTGGACCTGCCGCTGACCACGGTGATCGCCAGCGTCCACGAACCGTCGGACTTCTCGGGTCTCCCCGTCATCGGGGACGATCCGGCTTCGGACGGTGTCCCGATGGCTCCGCCGGACTGGGCGGTCCGGCTGGTGCGGGCAGGTCGTGGCCTGCTGTTCCTCGACGAACTGTCCACCGCCCCGCCGGCCGTGCAGGCGGCACTGCTGCGGCTCGTACTCGAACGCAGGGTCGGCGCGCTGCGCCTGCCGCCGGGCGTCCGGATCGTGGCCGCCGCCAACCCCCGGTCCTCCGCCGCCGACGGCTGGGAGCTGAGTCCTCCGCTCGCCAACCGGTTCGTCCATCTGCAGTGGGTCCACGACACCGACGTGGTGGTACGGGGCCTGGGCGGAGTCTGGCCCCGGGCCACGCTGCCGGTGCTCGACGCCGACAGGCTGCCCGAGGCCGTGGCGTTCGCCCGCCGCGCGGTGTGCGGCCTGTTGGGCGCACGGCCCGCCCTCGTGCACCGGCTGCCCTCGGGAGAGGCCCAGCGCGGTGGTGCGTGGCCCTCACCTCGCAGCTGGGACATGGCATTGTGCCTGACCGCCTTCGCGACCGCCGCCGACGCGTCGCGCGACGTCCTGTCCATGCTGGTCAGAGGAACGGTCGGGGACGGGCCCGGACTTGAGTTCCTGGCCTACCTGGACAGGATGGACCTGCCCGATCCGGAGGACCTGCTGGCCGATCCCGGGAGTGCGGAGCTCCCGGAGCGTGGCGATCTGCGGCAGGCGACGCTGGACGCGGTGGTCGCCGCGGTCCGCTCCCGCCCCGAGCGGAGCCGGTGGGATGCCGCCTGGGCACTGCTGGCGAGGGCGGCCGAGACCGGCGCTCCGGACCTGCTGGTCGTTCCGGCGACCACGCTGGCGACCCTGCGCCGCGACGACTGGGAGGTACCGGTGTCGATCGAGGGGCTCGCCGGGGCGGTGGCCGTGTCGCAGCGCGCCGACCGGGCGAAGGTCCGTGCCCTCGGCGTCCCACGGGCGGGCCGGTGAACGCGCCCGCCCCCGGGAGACCGGCCGCGCGCGCCTGCCACGTCCCCGAGAACGCGCTGGACACCGGGAAGCTCTTCGCGGCCCGCCTCCAGGCGGCGCGCGTGCGCCCGTACCTGGCGACGGCGCTGTTCGCCCTGCACCCCGTGGAGTCCCGCGACGTTCCGACGATGGCGGTCGATCAGTACTGGCGGTGCTACGTCTCACCCGCCTTCGTGGACCGCACGCCCGTGGAGGAGCTGGCCGGCGTCTGGGTGCACGAGGTGTCGCACCTGCTGCGCGACCACCACGGGCGGGGTGACCGCTACGCTCACCGGCACGAGCTGACCGGGCCGGCGGAGCGGCTACGGATGAACATCGCGGCCGACTGCGAGATCAACGACGACATCTTCGGTGAGGGTCTGGTGGGACCCGAGGGAGCCGTCCGGCCCGGAGCACTGGGGCTGAAGGACGGAGAACTGATGGAGGACTACCTCCGCCAGTTCCGGCTCGGACCGCACACCGCCCACCTGGCGTGGCTGGAGTGCGGGAGCGGCGCGGACGGTCTGACGCGCGCGTGGGATCTCGGCCCGGACGGGGCGCACGGGCTCAGCACACAGGAGCGGGACGCGGTGCGGTTCCGGGTGGCGCAGGGCATCGTCGGCCGTCCGGGGAGTGCGCCTGCCGGGTGGCGGCGGTGGGCGGAGGAGGCGTTCCACCCGCCGCAGCCCTGGAGGGAGCTGCTCGGAGCGGCCGTACGGTCGGCGGCGTCAGCGCCCGGCACCGGCGAGGACTACGTGTACGGCAGACCGGCGCGCCGTTCGGCGGCGGTCCCGGGCGCGATTCTGCCGAGCCTGCGGCGCAGGCCGACACGGGTCGTCGTGGTGATCGACACCTCGGGCTCGGTCAGCGACGCGGAGCTGGGCAGCGCACTGCTGGAGGTGGCCGCGATCTCACGGGCCGTGGGCGGCCGCCGCGACCTCGTCGGCGTACTGCCGTGCGACGCGGCGGCCGGCCGGGTCCGCCCCCTGTGCGGCGGTACGGAGGGTGTCGAGCTGCTGGGCGGCGGCGGAACGGACCTGCGGACCGGCTTCGCCCGCGCCCTGGAGTCCCGTCCCCGCCCGGACGTCGTGGTGATGCTGACGGACGGCCAGACCCCCTGGCCGTCCCGGCGCCCGCCGTGCCGGACGGTGGTGGGCCTGTTCGGCCGGCACCAGCCGCGTTCGTCCTACACCGAGTGCGATCCCGAGTACGTCCCGGCCGGGCCGCCGTCGTGGGCGAGGGTGGTGAGCATCGGCTGAGGGCTGTCCTGGGGCGGGGCTGTGCGGGAGAGCGGGGCGACGAGGCTCCGCACGAAGCTGGCGGGCCAGGGGAAGGCCAGGGATACAGCACGCTGGTGAGCCAGCCCGTGCAGGCTCAGCCAGAGGGCGACCGCGTCGTCGTAGGGGTCGGTGCTGGTCGAGCGGCCGGCGGTGACGCAGCCGGTGAGCGCGCCGGCGAGGATCCGCGGGATTTCCGCACCGAGGCGGGCCAGGCCGTCGTCGGGGTCCCGGAGTCCGCCGAACATGACCCGGTAGCGGACCGGGTGGGCGGCGGCGAAGCCGAGATAGGCGTGGCAGGCGGCGTACAGGCCCCGTTCGGCGTCGTCGGCGTCGTCCACGGCGACCTCGAGCCGGCCGGACAGGTCGGCGAAGGCTTCACGGACCACGGCGAGCATGATGGCGGGCCGGTTGGGGAAGTGCGGGTAGATCGAGGGGGCGGCGATCCCTGCTGCCCTGGCCACGGCGCGCAGGGTCACTGTCCGTTCGTCACCCCGGTCCAGAAGGCCGGTCGCGGCAGACAGGATGTCGGCGCGCAGATGGGCGCCCTCTCCACGGCGGTTGCGCGGGCGGGTGGCGCGGCGGGACGGCGCCGTTCCGGCGGGGGTGCCCATCGCGTCAGGCACCGGGGACGATGACGGCCTTGGTCATGGTGGAGCTCCCTCACGCTTCGCCAGTTGACTTACAGTTGTAAAGCTACAAGCGTTAGCCGCACTCCGCAAGGGGCCCGGGCGACAGACTTCACCCCGATATGCGCTCCTATGTGAGTCGCCTTAGCCTGCTCATACTGCTGGGCAGTCGACGGCCGGTCTCACCGGCGGAGGGCGAGCTTCCATGGCTGAGCGTCGTGCATGGTCCGGGTTGCCGGGCGAGTTGTCGGCCGAGTTCGTGGGCACGATGATCCTGATTCTCTTCGGCTGCGGTGTGGTGGCCCAGGTCTCGGCGGGCAGCGCCCTGACCGATCCGCCCGGCGGCCTCGGGGACCACGACAGCATCGCCTGGGCCTGGGGCCTGGGTGTCACTCTGGGCGTCTACGTGGCGGCGAGGCTCAGCGGCGCCCATCTCAATCCCGCGGTGACCCTCTCGCTCGCCGCGTTCAAGGGATTCCCATGGCGCAAGGTGGCTCCCTACGCGCTCGCCCAGACGGCCGGGGCGTTCGTGGCCGCCCTCCTCGTGCGCTGGAACTACAGCGAGGCACTGGCGAAGGCCGACCCCGGACACACCATCAAGACGCAGACGGTGTTCTCCACGCTCCCCGCCAACGGCAACCCCGCTCTGCCGGTGCACGAGTGGGGCGCCTTCCGCGACCAGGTCATCGGCACCGCCATCCTGCTGCTGCTGATCATGGCCGTCACCGACATGCTGAACACGCCGCCGGGTGCGAACCTGGGCGCGTTCATCATCGGCCTGATCGTGGTCGCCATCGGAATGGCCTTCGGGACCAACGCGGGCTACGCGATCAACCCGGCGCGTGACTTCGGCCCCCGGCTGGCGAGCTTCATCACCGGATACAACGGAGCATGGCGGGATCAGTACGGAAATCTGTACTTCTGGGTGCCCATCCTGGGCCCGCTGGTCGGCGGGCTGATCGGCGCGGGTCTGTACAAGGGCCTCATCAGCCGGTTCCTGCCCACCGCGGAACCGGAGCCACCGGGACGTGTCCCGGCGTCCGAGGACCGATAACACCGGCTGGAGAGGCGGCAATCATGGCGGACTTCATCGGCGCGGTGGATCAAGGAACCACCAGCTCCCGGTTCATGATCTTCGACCACGGCGGCAACGAAGTCGCCAAGCATCAACTGGAGCACGCCCAGATCCTCCCCCGCTCCGGGTGGGTGGAACACGACCCGGTGGAGATCTGGGAGCGCACCAACTCGGTGATGCAGAACGCCATCCGGCACAGCGGCCTGTCGGCTGACGACCTGGTGGCGATCGGAATCACCAACCAGCGTGAGACCACGGTCGTCTGGGACCCCCGCAACGGGCGGCCCTACTACAACGCGATCGTCTGGCAGGACACCCGGACCGACGCCATCGCGGCGAACCTCGAACGCTCGGGCCGCGGCGACGTCATCCGCCACAAGGCCGGACTGCCACCGGCCACCTACTTCTCCGCCGGCAAGATCCAGTGGATCCTGGATAACGTCGACGGCGTACGGGAAGCAGCGGACAAGGGCCATGCCCTCTTCGGCAACACGGACGCCTGGGTCCTGTGGAACCTGACGGGCGGCCCCGACGGCGGCATCCACGCCACCGACGTGACCAACGCGAGCCGCACCATGCTGATGAACCTGGAAACCCTCGACTGGGACGACGAACTCCTGGGCTTCTTCGGCATCCCCCGGGCGATGCTGCCCACCATCAACCCCTCGTCACACCCGGAGGCCTACGGCACGACGCGCACCTCCCGGCCGCTGCGCGCCGCGATCCCCATCGGCGGGGTCCTCGGCGACCAGCACGCGGCCACGGTCGGGCAGGTCTGCTTCTCACCCGGCGAGGCCAAGAACACCTACGGCACGGGCAACTTCCTGCTGCTCAACACCGGCACGGAGCTGGTCCGCTCCCAGCACGGCCTCCTCACCACCGTGGCGTACCAGTTCGGCGACAGCCCCGTGGTCTACGCACTGGAGGGATCCATCGCGGTGACCGGATCCGCGGTGCAGTGGCTGCGCGACCAGATGAAGATCATCAAGACCGCGGCCGAGAGCGAGGACCTCGCCCGTACGGTCGACGACAACGGCGGGATGTACTTCGTCCCCGCGTTCTCGGGCCTGTTCGCCCCCTACTGGCGCTCCGACGCCCGAGGGGCCATTGTCGGCCTGGCCAGGTACAACGACAACGCGCATCTGGCACGAGCCACTCTGGAAGCGATCTGCTACCAGAGCCGCGACGTGGTCGAGGCCATGGAACGGGACTCCGGCGTCCACCTCGACGTACTCAGGGTCGACGGCGGTGTCACCGCCAACAACCTCTGCATGCAGATCCAGGCCGACATCCTGGGTGTCCCCGTCAGCCGTCCCGTCGTCGCGGAGACGACCGCGCTCGGTGCGGCCTACGCGGCAGGACTGGCGACGGGCTTCTGGCAGAGCACCGACGAGCTGCGAACCCACTGGCACGAGTCCGAACGGTGGTCGCCGCAGTGGTCCGACGAACAACGCGCCGACGGTTACGCGGGCTGGAAGAGGGCCGTGGAACGCACGCTCGACTGGGTGAAGGTCCCCTGAGCCGAAGGGACGTGGTGCGCGGGACGGCCCGCCGCCCCCACGTTCCGCCCCCTGCCGTGACCGCCCTACCCGGGCCGCGGGGTCTCCCGCGGCCCGGGCCTGGTGCCGACGGGCCTTGAGCCGGTCCCCGCAGGTCTTCATCGAGCACCACCGTGCCGTGTCGGCGTGTCGGCACGGCTGCGGTCCAGAAGGAAGAGGCGGCATTCGGGGTTCTCGCACGGTCACGGACGGCTGGCATGCGCTCTTCGACGTCCGCCCACGCGAGCACGAGTTCCACGGCCGGACGGAGCACGCGCCTTCGCAAGGGACCCGCCCGACGCGGAGGCCCATCTGATTCCCGGCGGGCGGGCACTTCCTGCTCGAGAGCCACCCGGACACCGTGGCCGGATATGTGCGCGGATTCCTGACCACCACCGCATCATTCGCACGTTTCTGAGGTCGCGATCTTGACACCGGCGCGGGCGGGTGGTGGTTTAGACCACTCCACCACCTGAACGTGGTGGTCCACTTCCGTGGAGGTGCAGTGACCCGTATGTCTGAAAGTCATCCGTACCGTCTTCCCCGCGTCCCCCGGCTCCCGGTTCTCGGCGCCGTCGCACTACTGGCCCTCGGCACACTCTCCGTACCCGCCCAGGCAGTCGGCGCCTCGGACACAACGGCGTCGCCCGCGTCCGGCAACGCCCCGTCGGCATCCCTGCCCGTCGTCACCCCCACCCCCCAGCACATGAAGCCGGCGGGGCGCGACCTCCACGTTCCGGAACGCGTGCGCCTCGTGCTCGGCGACGACGTCGACGCGCCCAGCACCGATGTCATCAAGCGGGCGCTGGCCTCCGCCGGGGCGCGTCACATCGTCACGGACGCCGCCTCGGCGCCGCGTGCCCACGGCGCGACGCTGACCGTCGTGGCAGGTTCCGTCAAGGACCGGGCGGTGGCCGACGCCCTGCGCGCCACGGGCGGCACCGTGCCCGGCACCCTGGTCGCGGAGGGCTACTCCCTCGCCTCCCGGGGCGACACGGTCGTGCTCGCCGGCAACGACGGGGACGGCATCTACTACGCCGCCCAGACACTGCGGCAGTTGGTGACCGGCAAGCACACCCTGGCGGCCGTGTCGGTCACCGACCACCCGTCCATGCCCCTGCGCGGCAGCATCGAGGGTTTCTACGGCGCACCCTGGTCACACACCGACCGGCTCGACCAACTCGCGTTCTACGGCGACATCAAGGCCAACACCTACATCTACACACCGAAGGACGACACATATCTGAGGGAGGAGTGGCGCGAGCCCTACCCTGCCGACAAACTGGCCGATCTGCGTGAACTGATCGAGCGGGCCACCACTCACCACGTCGACTTCACCTACGCGCTCTCCCCGGGCCTGTCCATCTGTTACAGCGACCCCGATGACGTGAGCGCCCTGCAGAAGAAGCTGGGCTCCCTCTACGACCAGGGTGCCCGCAGTTTCTACGTGGCGCTGGACGACATCAGCTACACCGAGTGGAACTGCGACGCCGACCAGGCGAAGTACGGCGCCCCGGGCAGGGGCAGCGCGGGACAGGCACAGGCAGACCTGCTCAACGCCGTGCAGCACGACTTCGTCGATGCCCACCCGGATGCCGAGCCGCTCCAGTTCGTTCCCACGGAGTACTCCGACACAGCCGACTCCGCCTACAAGTCCGTACTGCGCGAGCAACTGGACCCGAAGGTGATCGTGCAGTGGACGGGCACGGACGTCGTTCCTCCTTCGATCAGCATGGAGGACGCCGAGGCCGCCTCCACGGTGTGGGGACGCAAGGTGTTCCTCTGGGACAACTACCCGGTCAACGACTACGGGCAGACGACGGGCCGACTGCTGATGGCCCCCTACGACAAGCGGGAGGCCGGGCTGCACAAGGCGCTGAGCGGCATCGTGCTGAACCCGATGAACCAGGCCGCGGCAAGCAAGGTCGCTCTCTTCGGCGGGGCGTCGTTCGCCTGGAACGACGAGAAGTACGATCCCGACCGCACCTGGCGCGCGGCGGCCGGCTACCTGGCCGGCGGCGACCCCGCCACCACCCGGGCCCTGCTGGCCTTCTTCGACACCGAGCATCTCGCGCCCACCTTCGGTGACACGAACTGGCAGCCGCAGGCACCCGGACTCGCCGCGCGGCTGGCGGACTTCACCAAGGCCTGGAACAGCGGGTCCGCTGCCCGGCGGCAGGCCGCGCTGCGGGAACTCGGCGCCTACGCCGATGTGCTGGCCGGCGCTCCCGAGCAGATACGCGCCGGCGTCCGGGACCCCGCGTTCCTGGCGCAGACGAAGCCGTGGCTGGACGCCCTCGACGTGTGGGGCGGCGCGCTCAACGCCACCCTCGACGGGCTGCGGGACCGACTGCACTCGGGCGACGGGCAGGCGGACTTCGCCGAGGCGGCCGAACTGGCCGAGACGGCCGCCGCGTTCACCACCATCCCTGGCACCACCCGGCCGCAGGGCACGGTCAAGGTGGCCGACGGGGTGCTGGACACGTTCATCGAGGGGGCACCGAAGATGTGACACGCGTCCCGGGCGCCGTGACCCGGCGCCCGGGGCCGCCGGCCGGCTGCCGCAGCCCGACGGCGACGCCCGTGGCGACGATCAGGGCGCCCGCGACGTCCGCGAGGCCCGTCCCCCCGAGGCCGAGTACGGCGCTGGTGAGCAGTGCGCCGACCGGGACGAGTCCGGCGAAGAGCCCGGCACGGTCGGCGCCCAGCCGGCGCAGCGCGTCGTACCAGAGGAAGAAGGCGATGGCCGTGACGAGCGCGCCGAGGTAACCGAAAGCGGCCGCTTCGGTGGGGGTGGGCAGACGCAGGGCGCTCCCACCGTCCAGGGCGACGCTCACGGCCAGCAGCACGGGCACGGACAGCGCCGCGGGATAGGCGGCGACCCTCAGAGGACCGAGTTTGGGCAGCAGAGGCAGAGCGAGCAGCGAGAAGGCGACCTCACCGACGAGCGCCCCCAGTGACAGCAGCAGACCGTGCGGGCTGCCGCCGCCGAACCCGGCGGCGACGGCGGCGCCCAGGGTAACGACAGCCGCGGCGCCGACGATGCGTGCGGCGGGACGGCGGCGTTGTGTCAGCGGCCCGACGAGGGCCAGGACGACGGGGATCGCTCCGACCACGGTGCCGATCATGGCGGGGCTCGCGTGCCGGGTGGCTTCGACCAGGAAGATGTTGAATCCGACCAGTCCGGTGGCGGCCAGCGCCGCCAGGAGCAGGAAGTCCCGGGGCGTCAGATGGGCGCGGGGTAACCGGCGTCGGCGTACCACGGCGAGGAGGATCGCGGCGGCGAGCGCGTAGCGCAGGGCCTGACCTGTGAGGACGGGGTAGTCCGCGATCGTCGCGGAGACGGCCGTCGAGGTGCCGACGAGCAGCATCGCGGCGGCGGCACCCGCGGCGGGGACGGTGGAGGAACTCATGCCGCGTACTCCTTCGACTGCGGCGCGGTGCCCGCGGGGGCGAGGACCTTACGGGTGACGCGTTCGGCCAGGGCGGCGACCAGGGTGCGCGGCCGGCGCGGCAGCAGATGCGCGGACAGGGCGTTGCCGAGCCCGGGGGTGACGTAGCCGCGGTCGCGGTCGAGTGCGCGCAGAGCGGCGCGTACCACCGGCTCCGGCGTGGTCATCGAGCCGTTGACGGCTGCCTTGCGGGTGCCGATGGCGTCGAAGAAGGGGGTGTCGACCGGGCCGGGGCACAGGGTCAGCACGCGAATGCCGCGCCCGCGGTACTCCTGGCGCAGGGCGAGCCCGAAGTTCAGCACGAAGCCCTTGGCCGCGCTGTAGACGGCGAAGTACGGGGAGGGCTGGAAGGCCGCGGTGGAAGCGACGTTCACGACCGCGCCCGTGCCGCGCTCCAACATGCCGGGGAGCAGTGCGTGGGTGAGGTCGACGAGTGCGACGACGTTGACCATCAACTGGTCGTGGTCACGGTCCGCGGCGATGTCCTCGAAGCGTCCGCACGTGCCGAACCCGGCGTTGTTGACCAGCAGGTCGACGCTCAGCTCACGGGCGGCGAGCCCGGCGGCGATCCGCCGGGCTGCATCGGGCTCGGCGAGGTCCTGGACCAGGACATGGGCACGGATGCCGTGCTCCGTGGTCAGACGCTCGGCGAGGGCGGTCAGCCTGCCCTCGGAACGTGCCACCAGGATCAGATCGTGCCCGCGGGCGGCGAGCTGTGCGGCGAACTCCGCGCCGAGTCCGGACGAGGCACCGGTGACGAGCGCTGCGCTGTGCATGGGAAGACTCCTTCACTCGACGAGCAACTGAGACAGAAGCGTACTCACTTTGGCTATAACTGCAACAGTCTTGATGCAGATAATCGGTAGATGGTGCAGCGGTGTATCGTTTTAGGGGTCAACCGGATGAGTGGGAGGCACCATGGGTGAGACAGTGGCACGGCCGTTGCGAGCGGACGCGGAGCGCAGTGTGCGAGCGATCCTGAAGGCAGCCGAACGCGTGCTCTCCACGGATCCCGGCGCGTCGATGGAGCAGATCGCGACCGCAGCGGGGGTGGCCAGGACGACGATCCACCGGCGGTTCACCCATCGGCAGGCGCTGATCGACGCGCTGGCCTCGTCCGCCGCCCAGCAACTGGCGCAGGCCATCGACGACGGCCGGCCGGACACCGCCCCTCCCCTGGTGGCGCTGCATCGGATCACGGCCAACGTGCTGGAGGTGAAGAGCGCCTGGGCATTCGCCCTGGAACTCCCGGCCGGCCCCGACAGCGAAGCGGCCGCCCTTCACCAGGACATCGGCAGGCGGTGCATCACAGTCCTGGAACGGGCCCGGGCGGAGAAGCTCATCCACGAGGCGGCCGACCTCCACTGGGTGCGGCGGGTCTACTACGCGCTCCTCGGGGAGTCCCTGCGCGGGAACCCGGACGACGCCGACGTCGACACCGACACCCTCGCCGCCCGCATCATCGACACCCTGCTGCACGGCGCCGGACCTCGCACCTGACGACAGATCTCGCGAAACCTCACGAAATGGCACCCACAGGCACGGACAGAACGCAAATGCCGTACTCGGATAGGGTGTTTGCCGGGCACGGCAATGGGGCCGGTGAACCCTCCAGTGAACGCACAGCGCACTGAATCGTGCATCCGCCGACAAAATGGGAGCGAAATGACTGCGATTAACCGGGTCGTGGGACGCGAAGTCATCGACAGCAGGGGCAACCCCACGGTCGAGGTGGACGTCGTACTCGAGGACGGCTCGCTCGGGCGGGCCGCGGTCCCTTCCGGAGCCTCCACCGGAGCCCACGAGGCCGTCGAGCTCCGTGACGGCGACGCCTCGCGCTTCCACGGTAAGGGGGTCCGTGCGGCCGTCGACGCCGTGAACGGCCCCCTGGCCGCCGCGGTGACCGGGCTGGACGCGGAGAGCCAGGCCCTCGTCGACGAGACCCTCATCGCCGTCGACGGCACCCCGAACAAGGGGAAGCTGGGCGCCAACGCGATCCTCGGTGTCTCCCTCGCCACCGTGAAGGCCGCGGCCGCCGCTCACCGTGTGCCGCTCTACCAGTACGTCGGCGGGGCCGGGGCCAGGATCCTCCCCGTGCCGATGATGAACATCATCAACGGTGGCGCCCACGCCAACAACGCACTGGACTTCCAGGAGTTCATGATCGCGCCGATCGGTGCGGAGAACCTCTTCGAGGCCGTCCGGATGGGCTCAGAGGTGTTCCACACCCTGCGCAAGTCCCTCTCCGACGCGGGCCACTCCACCGGCGTGGGTGACGAGGGCGGCTTCGCGCCCAACCTGCGCACCGCCGACGAGGCCCTGCAGTTCGTCGTGGACGCGATCGAGAAGACCGGCTACGTCCCCGGCGAGGACATCACCCTCGTCATGGACCCGGCCACCTCGGAGTTCTACGAGAACGGTGTCTACGACTACGCGGGCGAGGGCGTCAAGCGCACCGCCGAGGAGCACGCCCAGTACCTCGCCGGCCTGGTGGCCCGCTACCCGGTCTCCTCGATCGAGGACGGCATGGCGGAGGACGACATCGAGGGCTGGAAGATCCTCGGCAACCTGCTCGGCGACAAGTGCCAGCTCACCGGTGACGACCTGTTCTGCACGAACGACGAGCGTCTGCGCGCGGGTATCCGGGACGGCATCGCCAACTCCATCCTGGTGAAGGTCAACCAGATCGGTACCCTCACCGAGACCCTGACCACGGTCGACACGGCCCACAAGGCCGGCTACACGGTGGTCATGTCGCACCGCTCCGGCGAGACCGAGGACACCACCATCGCCGACCTGGCGGTGGCCACGGGCTGCGGGCAGATCAAGACGGGCTCCCTGTCGCGCTCCGACCGCACCGCGAAGTACAACCAGCTCATCCGCATCGAGGAAGCGCTGGGCTCGCAGGCGCAGTACGCGGGCCGGTCCGCGCTCTACGTCCGTTCCTGACCTCTGACGCCTCCCGAGGCACTCCGGGAACCGCCCGCGGGCCCGGCCACCGGTTCCTCGGGGGCCGGGCCCGTCCCGTTCACCGGCTGACGGACAGGGTGCTCAGGCACTCCCTGACGGCCGCGAGGACAGCGGCCTGTTCCTCGATCAGGTAGAAATGGCCGCCGGACAGGATCCTCAGGTCGAATCCGGCGGTGGTGTGGTCCGCCCAGGGGCGCATGGTGTCGGGCTCGACGCGGGGGTCGCTGTCCCCCACCAGGGCGAGGACGGGGCAGGTCAGCCGGGCGGTGGTGGTCCGCAGATACGTCTCCACAGCCTGATAGTCGCCGCGCACGGCAGGGAGGATCATACGGATGATCTCCTCGTCACCCAGCAGCCCGGAATCCGTGCCGCTCAGCTCGCGCAGTTCCTCGATCACTCCTTCGTCGGTCCGCGTGCGGATGTCGTCCCCGCGGTACAGGTGGGGGGCGCGGCGGCCGGAGACGATCAGCGCGGAGACGGGCGCACCGCGGTCCTGGAGGCGGTCCGCGACCTCGAACGCGACGAGCGAGCCCATGCTGTGCCCGAACAGGGCCAGCGGACGGCCGTCGGCCCGGGCGGCCAGGCGGTCCGCCACCTCGTCGGCGAGCACGGTGATGTCCGTGGCGACCGGCTCGGAACGCCGGTCCTGACGGCCGGGGTACTGGACCGCGAAGACGTCGGCGTCCTGCGCCAGGGGGCCGGCCATCGGGAAGTAGAAGCTGGCCGAGCCGCCGGCGTGCGGGAAGCAGGCCAGGCGTACGGGGGCATCGGGTGCAGGGCGGAAGTTCCTGAGCCAGAGGTCCTCAGGGGCGGATGCGGTGGGCATGGGGAAGAGTGCCTTTCACAGAGCTGACTGGCGGCGCACCGGTGTCGGGTCCATGTCGCGCCGTACCGGGGCCTGCTGACTCGGCGGGCGGGGCCCACGACGGCCGGGGGCCCGGGTGGACCGGCCGGGGCACGGGGGTCGCCCCGGCCGGTCCACCCGCGGCCCCCGCCCGCCGTCGTCACCTCACACGGCCCGGCAGGCCGTCCCGCACGCCGGATACGGGGCCGGGGTCACCGGGACACCCGGACCGGCAGCCGCCGGGGGCAGATGATCTGCATCGGGTTCTCGAACTCCACGCCGGCCGAGTAGTCCACGGAGATCTCGTCGAACCGGTCGAACAGGGCGTTGAGCGCGATACCCACCTCCAGCCGGGCCAGCGGGGCACCGAGGCAGAAGTGGATGCCCTGCCCGAAGGCGATGTGGCCGCCGGTGTCGCGGTGGATGTCGAAGCGGTCGGGATCGGTGAAGCGCTGCGTGTCCCGGTTGGCCGCGCCGATCCACAGGGTCACCAGCTCGTCCTTGCCGATCTTCTGCCCGCCGATCTCGGTCTCGGTGGTCGTCACCCGAGCCATCCGGGAGAACGGCGGGTACAGGCGCATCAGTTCCTCGATGGCGCCGGGCAGCAGGTCGCGGTTCGCACGCACCGCGGCGAGCGTCCCGGGGTGGCGGTCGAAGGTGAGGACCGCGTTGCCGATCATCGCCATGGACGCGGCGTGGCCGGCGAACAGGGTGAGGCCGACCAGACCGATCAGGTCGGCGTCCGCCAGGGGCTCGCCGTCGACATCGGCGTGCGCCAGGCCGGTGAGCAGGTCGTCGGCCGGGTTCTGCCGCCGCCGGTGTACGTGCCCGAGGATGTATTCGTTCATCTCCCGGATGGCGGGCAGAACATTCGACTCCATCACCTTCGGCGGCACGGTCGCCGCGTCCAGCGCGCCCAGGGCATCGCCCCAGCCCCGGTACATCGGCACGTCCTCGGCCGGCAGGCCGAGCATTTCCGCGACCACGATGATCGGGAGCGGGTAGGCCACCGCTTCGATGAGGTCGAAGGTGTCCGACCCTGACACGTCGTCGAGCAGCGACTCGACGGTCCGTGTGATTCGCTCCGAGAGGCCCGACACCGCCCGGGGGGTGAAGGCCTGGTTGATGGCCCGACGGAGCCTTCGGTGGTGGGGAGGATCGTTGGTGACCAGGTTGCCCGTGAGGAAGAGATCGAGGTCGGGCTGCGGTTCGTTGAACAGACGTACCGTGTCGGAGGAGAAGGTCTTCGGGTCGGTGAGCACACGCGTGATGTCGGCGTGGCGGAACAGCTGCCACCCGTACTCCTCGTCGCGGTGGACCGTGCGCTGTTCCTGCATCTGGCGGAACCAGGAGAACAGCGAGTCCACTGGTCCGGGCGCGGTTTCTTCTGTCATCGGCATGAATTCCCCCTGGGCGGACTGCCACTGAGTTGTTGTCACAGACCGAACACCGGTCGGTAGATCTTGCGGTCGACCGCGGGCATGGCCACACGGCCGGTCCGCACCTCACTCGGCGTCGGCGACAGCGTGTCCGAGCCGGCGGCCCGCAGGCCGGACTCGATGGCGCCGTCCATGTAGCCGATCCAGCCGAGGGCGAGGTCGTCGGCGCAGAACCTCACCGGCCCGAAGGGCTGGTTGATCGCCTTGTGGAGCCGCGTGAGCTGGAAGGGCTTCCGGAACGCCGGTCCGCCGCGGGAGAACTCCTGCGCGTCCCAGTCCGAGACGGTGTAGTCGCGCAGCGACGCCGACGGCAGGATCTTCCGGACCGCTGCCTCCACCTCGGCACGGTTGGACACGTTCAGGGTGCCGTCGACGCTGAAGGCGACGACGGGAGCGTTGTCGTTCAGCCGGCCGATGATCGCGAACGGGAAGCCCTCGGGCGCCTCGGCTATGAACCGGTCGGCGGGGGCGGCCAGGTCCAGGAAGAGCTTGCGCTGGCGCGGCACGCCGTAGCCCTGGGCGGTGGCGTTCCGGTGTGCCTGCGGCAGCGCCGGGCTGAAGGCGATGTCCTTCCAGACGTTGACCGGCACCGCCATGATGACCTCGGGCGCGGTGTAGGCGGCCCCCGCCCGGGTGACCACGTTCACCTTCCCGGACTGCTGGGTGACGGAGGCGACCGGGGAGTTGAGCTTCAGGTCCGGGCTCCCGTCCGCGAGGATCGCGTTGGCGAGGGCGATGGTGCCCTGCGTCAGACGGTAGGTGTTGACGCCGGAGAAGCCCGGGTAGTTCCAGCCGGCCAGGGCCCACCACTGGGCGAGCTCCAGCATCGAACCGCGCGAGCTGGGCGACCCGTACATGCTGGTGGTGCTGGTCATCCTCAGCTCGTCCTCTGGCGAGTAGGCCAGCTGGTCCAGCCGGTCACGCAGGGAGAAGCCGTCCAGCGGGGTTATCAGGTCCTCGCGGGTGAAGGGCGCGTAGGGCTTGGGGAAGTACTCGCGGGAGCCTTCGAAGAACGGGGTGAACAACTCGCCCTGCCGGGTGTACGCGGTGACCGGGTCGGACTCGGCGAACCCTCCCGGGGTCGGCATGAGTACACGCTCAGGCCCCTGGTCGGCCTCGACCGTCAGGTTGTAGCGCGAGATCTCGCGCCAGACGTGCGGCTGCAGCGGGTCGACCCAGGAACCTCCGCGCTCGATCTCCCAGCTGTTGAACGTGTCGGTCCAGGTGCGCCCGCCGATACGCCCGCGCGCCTCCAGCACGAGGACGCTACGGCCCTTCTTCCGCAGTTCACGGGCTGCGGTGAGACCGGCGAGTCCGGCCCCGACGACGATGGCGTCGTAGCTGGTGCGCTCGGTGAAGTCCGCTCCTTCGGCGGCCTCCGCCATTCCTGGAAAGCCTGCGCCCAGGGCCGTTCCCGCAACAGCGAGGCCACTCGTCCTGAGCAGACCCCTCCGGCTGAAGGAATTGCGGGAGGCGGCCTTGTTCGTTCTGCTTCGACTGTTCGACACGAATTTCCCCCGTACGGTGAATGCAAGGAGCGGTGGTGCGTTGTGCGAGCATCTGCGCGATATCGGACAGGTCCGGGAATCCGGATGCGAAGGGTGCGGTGCGGATTCCCGGTCCGTTCGGTGCGATGCCGTGCGGAGACGGATCAGGCGGTCGGCTTGCGGAACTGCTTGATCATCGCCGCGTAGCTGTCCTCGGCGTTGCCGTCAGCCACCGCGCGCTGCGCCAGTTCCAGGAAGAAGCGCGGCAGTTCGGTGCTGACGCCGAGCTCCTGGCTCTCCTCGACCAGGTGCTGCATGCCGCCCACGTGGACGTTGACGGTGGCGTCTGTGGCCGGGAACTTGCCCTCGTCGATCTGCTCCGCGTACGCGGTGACGTAGTCCGACGTCACGTTGATCGCAGTGGTGGCCATCTCGGCGAACGTCGTCGCCTTGACGTTCGCGGTGCCGAGCAGGGCGGCCGCGTGCAGGAAGCTGTTCAGCACGCCCCACATGATGCTCAGCACCGACATGTCGTACAGGGCCGACAGACCGTGGTCCTCGTCGAGGTAGACGGTTCCCGTCTCGCCGAGCGCCTGGAGCGTGGCCTGGTGCTTCTCGAAGCCGGCCTTCGGCCCGGAGTACAGCAGCGTGGCCTCGGCGGTGCCGATGGCCTGCGGGACCGCCAGGATCGCGCCGTCGATGTAGTCGGCGCCGGCCTTGGCCGCCCACTCGGCGGTTTCCCGCGCCTGCGTGGAGCCGGCGGTGGTCAGGTTGACCAGGGTGCGGCCGGCCAGCGAGGAGGCGATCGGGTCCAGGAGCCCGTGTACGGCGTCGTAGTCCGAGACACAGACGACGACGAGCGGGCTCGCCTCGACGGCGTCCTGGACCGAGTCTGCGAGGGTGGCGCCGCCGGCGACGAGGGCGTCGGCCTTGCCGGCCGAGCGGTTCCAGACGGTGGTCGGGTGGCCCTTGGCCAGGAAGGCCGTGGCGAGGGCCTGGCCCATCAGGCCCAGGCCGACGACGGTGACCGGTGATTCGGAGGCGGGAAGAATGGTCACAGTTGGGTCTCCGTACTTCGTACGTGCGGCAGGTGCCGCAACGGGTGTGATCGGTGGTGTGCGGGAGCCGGCGCGGCACCGGGCCGCGTGCGGCGACGCCCCCGTTCTCGCGTTCCGGGTCAGCCCTGGGTGGTGCCCTCGGCGTCCCACGGGCCGCTCACGCCGAAGGGGTTGTCCACGACGTAGCGCCAGTAGCCGTCCGTGCCCTGGCGCAGGACGTCGACAGCCACGCCCTCCAGGTGCTCCGGCTCACCGTTCTCGTCGAGCGCCTCCATCTGCCACTCGACGATGAGCATCGCGGTGTCGCCCACCACGAACTGCTGGCGGACGGTCGCGTCCACTGAGGGCTTGCGCTTCGCCAGGAATTCGGTCACGTACGCGCGGCGGTCCTCGCCGTAGACCGGGAATCCGGGTTCCCACATTCCGACCGCGTCGTCGGTGTACATCGCGTTGACGGCTTCCGCGTCCCCGGCGTTGAAGGCTGTTCCGAATGCCTCTTGATGCTTATCTATATCGGCCACCAGCGTGTACATGATGTCACTCACTACGCTATTTCTCCATTCGCTTTTCTTGGCACCTGAACAGATTGTTGAGGACGCTATCAGCGGGTACTCCCCGATCCGGTCTCCTGTCGGTAATCGCATGCGGCCCCACGGCGCACCGGTTCGATTACCGGGGAAAGACCGCTCGATGGCACGTCCACCGGGGCGCTCTTCCGGTACGGCTATCCCGCTCGGCCCATCACCCGTTCCACTGCTTCCTGGATCTCCGGGGTGACCAGCGCCGCCGCCGGATCGAGGAGGAACGCCACCCGGGCGTAGGCGACCAGCAGCTGCCCGTCCTTCGACGCCGCGTCCAACAGGCGGTCCAGATAGGCGTACTCGGCCAGTTGCTCCTCGGTGGGATCGTCGCCGACGCCGGGGAAGACGAGGTCGGCGCCGGTGGTCAGCTCCCACACATGGTCGACCGCCGTGGCCGCGTAGTCGGCAAGGTACGCCCGCGGGTCCACGGGCGCCGGCCGGGAGATGTGGTCGCGCAGCACGCGGGCGCCGAGCGCGGCCACCGTCATGCCCTGCCCGTAGACCGGGTTGAAGCTGCACACGGCGTCTCCGAGGACGAGCAGCCCGGTGGGGAACGAGTCCATCCGCTCGTACCGGCGGCGCAGGTTGGCCGGGAAGCGGTAGGACAGCGGCTCCCCGAGCGTCTCCTGGTCGTGCACCGCGTCGTAGATGTCGGTGGCGGCGAGCGACTTGAGGAAGTCATGGAAGCCCGCGGTGTCACGGGGCGGGTACTCGCCGGCGATGCCGTAGCCGGTCACGACGGCGCAGCCGTCCTCGATCTTGGCGCAGAGCGCCCCACGGGGCACGTCCGCCGAGCCGCCGACGTCGATGGACACTTCGCCCGGCATCCGGTCCTCGGAGAGCCGGTAGTACTGCGTCGTGTAGCCGACGTTGACGGTGAGCTGCTCCTCCTCGACCGCCGGGTAGCCGAACTCCGCGAGCCACGACGGGGTGCGCGTGCGCCGTCCCGTCGCGTCGACGACGAGGTCGGCGGTGAGGTCGCGGTAGGTCTCGCCCTGCCGGACCCGGGCACCGACGACGGCGGACCGGTCCGGGTCGGTCAGCAGCTCCGCTATCTCTGTCCGCTCCAGGAAGGTCACGTTGGGCAGTGCGCGCACCCGCCGGCGCACCCGACGCTCCAGGTGCGGCCGGCTGACCGAGAGCAGCGGGAGGCCGGAGTGCGGCTTGGGCATCTGGGTGCCGTTGACGACCCACCGCACGTCGGCGGTGCCGTCGCCGGCCACCGCGCCGGCCGTGGTCAGTTCCTCGGTGAAACCGGGGATCAGGTCCTCCAGGGCGAGGAGACCGGCGGCCAGCAGGTTGTGCAGGTGCCCGCCGTGCGGGACACCCCGACGGGTCTCGCTGTGCGCCCGGCCGGTGTCGTCGCCGACGAGGTCGTCGCGGTCGATCACCACGACGTCGGCGTAGCGGTCCGCCAGCACGTGGGCGGCCAGGAGGCCCGCCATGCTCGCACCGAGCACGATCACGCGCTCACGATCAGTTCTCTCCACGGTGGTGGTCACTCCTCGGTTCGCCCCGAACGGGCCGCGCGGGACGGGAAGTAGCCCGCGCGGACGAAAAAGTTCACGTAGGTGTCGAAAAGGTCCCGGTCGATGTCCGGGCAGGTGATGCCGGTACCGCGCAGGGAGTACTCGGTCTCCGAGACGTCGATCGGCGGGTACGTGGCGGTGCCGCTGCCGGAGTTCATCCCCTCGAAGGAGTCGAGCAGCGGGACGACGGCGTTCCGCCGGTCCTCGCGCACCCGGGCCGACCAGGTGTCCCAGTCGAGTTCGGGCAGGTCGTACCCGAACGAACGGAGGTGGCCGACGAACTCGGTGAACGTCTGGTTCTGCCGGTTGTAGAGGTGGAAGGTCCGGTTCGCGGCGTCCTCCCGGGCCGCGAGGGCCGTGATAGCCGCACTGACGTAGTCCACCGGCACCATGTGGAGGACCCCGGCGAGGCTGTCGGGTACCGCTCCGGTCTCCAACAGGCCCTTGAGACTCAGCCAGACGAAGTCCTTGGTCTGGCAGGCGCCCGTCTCCCGGTCGCCGCACACGACGTCCACCCGGTAGACCGAGACGGGCAGCCCCCGGCTCCGGCCGAGTTCGATGACCTGCTCGGCCACCCACTTGCTCTGCAGATAGCCGTTGTGCAGCAGGTGCGCGGGGCCGGTCGGGTCGGCCGCGCCGACCGGCGCGGCGTCGGGGCCGGGTGCCGGGAACACCCCGGTGGTCGAGACGTAGTGCACCGGAACCGTCCGGTGCGCCGCGGCCAGCCGCAGCACCTCCCGGGTGCCGCCCACGTTCCCCGCCGCGAGTTCGGTGTACGGTCGCACCCAGCTGACCGTCGCACCCACGTGGTGGACGACGTCGACACGGCGGGAGAGGTCGTCGAACTCGGCCTCGGTCAGGCCCAGTCGCGGGGCCGTCAGGTCGCCGACGGTGACGACGAGGCGTTCCGGGTCGATGTCGTCCCCGACCTGGTACCAGGCCAGGCTCTCGTGCAGTCGGCGGGTCGCCTCGGCCCGGTCGGTGCCCCGCACCAGGCAGTGCACCGTGGCCTTCGTCGACCGCATCAGGTCGCGGAGCAGGAAGGCGCCGAGGAACCCGGTGGCGCCGGTCAGCAGGACCTCGCGGGGATCGGCGGCCACTCTGCTGACCGTGCCGGTCGGCCGGATGGCCTCGTCGAGGCGGACCTCGGCGGCGAAGTCGAAGCCGGCGGCGGCGGCTCCCCCGGTGGCGGCGGACAGGAGGGCGGACAGGTGGCCGACCAGCTTCGCCGGCGTGGGGTGTTCGAAGATCAGCGAGGGCGGCAGCTTCAGGCCTGTGGCATCGGTGAGCCGGTTGCGCAGCTCCACCGAGGTGAGCGAGTCGAACCCGAGGTCGGCGAACCGCCGGTGGGCTTCGACGGCAGCCGCGCCGGAGTGCCCCAGAACCAGAGCCACTTCGCGGTGGACGAACTCCGTCACGACCTCCGAGCGGCGTTCCTGCGGCAGTCCTGCCAGCTGTTCCGGACGGAGCTCGGCCTGGCTTTCGGATCCTTCGGGGCCCTGGCCGGTGCCCTGGACCAGCCGGCGCAGAAGCAGCGGCGCCCGCCGGGCGTTGCCGCGCAGTGCGGTCCGGTCGACCGGTGTGACCACCAGTGCGGGCGGACCGGCGCGCAGCGCGAGATCCATCAGCCCGGGGCCCGTCTCCTCGGTGACGGCGAGCAGGCCGGAGCGGGCTATGCGGTCGAGTTCGGTCCTGGTCAGGTGCCCGCTCATGCCGTGCTCGTGCGCCCACAGGCCCCAGGCCAGCGAGGTCGCCGGCAGTCCGAGTCCGGACCGGTGGGCGGCCAGCGCGTCGAGGAACGTGTTGGCGGCGGCGTAGTTCGCCTGACCGGTGCCGCCGATGACGCCCGCCACGGACGAGAACAGCACGAAGGCGTCCAGGTCTTGGTCGAGGGTGAGTTCGTGCAGGTTCCACGCGGCGTGCACCTTGGGCCGCAGGACGACGGCCAGCCGGTCCGGGGTCAGGTCCTGGATCATGCCGTCGTCCAGTACGCCGGCCGCGTGCACGACCCCGGTGAGCGGATGCTCGGCAGGGACGGTGGCCAGCAGCGCGCCGAGGGCGTCCCGGTCGGCGAGGTCGCAGGCGGCGAGGCGCACATCGGCGCCGAGTCCGGTGAGTTCGGACGCCAGCGCGGCGGCGCCGGCCGCCTCCGGACCCCGGCGGCTGACGAGCAACAGCCGGGACACCCCGTGCGTGCGGACCAGATGGCGGGCGAACAGCCCGCCGAGCGCCCCGGTCGCACCGGTGATCAGTACGGTGCCGCTGGTACGCCACGGGGTGTCTGCGCCCGGTTCACCGTCCGGCAGGGCGTCGGCGAGGCCCGGTACGAGGATCCGGCCGGAGCGGACGGCGGCCTGCGGCTGGCCGGAGGCCAGGACCGACGGCACTGCCGCCGCCGACCCGGGGTCCTCGTCCAGGTCGATCAGCACGATCCGCTCGGGCGCCTCCGACTGCGCCGAGCGCAGCAGTCCCCACAGCGGGGCGGCGACGAGGTCCGAGACGTCCTTACCGCCGATGTCCGCGGCCACCGCGCCACGGGTCAGGACGACGAGCGGGGTGTCGGTGGTGCGGTCGTCCGCCAGCCACGACTGGACCAGCGCCAGCACCTTCTCCGCGGCGTCCTGGGCCCGCCGCGGCACATCACCGCCCGGGGTGAACACCAGGGGCACGAGCAGGAAGCCGAACGGCGTGTCCGAGCCCAGCGCGGCCAGGGCGTCCGTCACGTCGCCGAAGGGCGTGCCGGTGGCGAGCGGCGGCAGCCCGGTGGCGCCGGACCCGGCGAGGTGCAGCTCCGCGAGTCCGCGCGGCGTGACCGGGGCGGCCGGCTCGTACGGGGTCCAGCCGACCCGGAGCACCGAGTCCTCCGCACGGGGCCCGGCCGTGGGCGGGGCCGCCGGCGCGTGCTCCAGCCAGTACCGCTCCCGCTGGAAGGGGTAGGTCGGCAGGTCGACCACCCGCCGTGGTCCGGTGGTGGCGAAGACCGTCTGCCAGTCGACGGGAATCCCGGCCGACCACAGCCCGCCCAGGGCCGTGAGCGCGTCGTGCGCCTCGGTCTGCCCGCCGCGCACCGCGGCGACCGAGGTGAGGGCGGTGCTCTCGGCGACCAGAGCCGAGAGCACGCCTGCCGGGCCGAGTTCCAGGGTGACGGTCACGTTCTGGTCGGCGAGGGTGCGGGCCGCGTCGTGGAAGCGGACCGGCTGCCGCACCTGGTCGACCCAGTACTGGGGAGAGCGGAGCTCTGCCTCGGTGGCGACGCGGCCGGTGAGCGTCGACACGAGGGGGATGACCGGCGCGTTCAGGGTGACCTTCCGCAGCACCCTGCCGAACTCCTCCAGCATCGGATCCATGAGCGGCGAATGGAAGGCGTGACTGACCGTCAGCTGCTTGGTGCGGCGTCCCCAGGACCGTACGGTCCCGGCGAGCTCCAGGACTTCGTATCTGGCGCCGGACACCACGGTCGCCACCGGGCCGTTGACGGCGGCGACCGCCACGGCACCGTCCGACCGTGCCAGAAGCGGGGTGACCTCCTCCTCGGTGGCCTGCAGCGCGACCATCGCGCCGCCCTCCGGCAGTTCCTGCATGAGCCGGCCCCGGGCGGCGACCACGGCCGCCGCGTCGGGCAGGGACAGCACTCCGGCCGCGTGCGCGGCGGCCAGTTCACCGATCGAGTGGCCCGCGAGGTATTCCGGGGTGATTCCCCATGCCTCGTAGAGCCGGAACAAGGCGACCTCCAGCGCGAACAGCGCCGGCTGCGCGTGCCCCGTCCCAGTCAGCGCCGTCTCGTCGTCGAGTACGTCGCGCAGCGGCACGTCCAGGTGCCGGTCGAGCTCCTCGCACACCGCGTCGAAGGCCTCGGCGAACACCGGGAACGCCTCGTGCAGACGGCGGCCCATCGCGGCCCGCTGGGCTCCCTGGCCGGTGAAGAGGAAGCCGAGCCTGCCCCTGCCGGGCGCCGCAGCGGTCCGGGCGCCGTCCTCGGCCAGCGGGCGGAGGGCCGCGAGCAGGGACGCGGCGTCAGAGCCGACCACCACGGCGCGGTGGGGCAGAGCGGCGCGGGTGGTCGCCGTCGAGTAGGCGAAGTCGGCGCCGGACAGGCCGGGGTGGTCAGCCACGTACGCCATCAGGCTGCGCGCCTGCGCGGACAGGGCCGCACGGCTCCTGGCGGAGAGCGGCAGCGGCAGGAGCGCGGAGGCGGGCGCCGGGGCCGGCTCCTCCTGCGCCACGTCGGTCTGGTCCTCGGGTGCCTGCTCCAGAATCAGGTGGGCATTGGTGCCGCTGACTCCGAACGCGGACACCGCGGCGCGGCGCGGCCGGCCGGTCTGCGGCCACCGGCGGTGCTCGGTGAGCAGTTCGACCTCGCCCGCGGACCATTCGACCAGTGGGGTGGGCTCGTCGACGTGCAGGGTCCGCGGCAGTGCGGAATGCCGCAACGCCTGGACCATCTTGATCACACCCCCGACACCTGCCGCGGCCACCGAGTGCCCGATGTTGGACTTCAACGAGCCCAGGAGCAGAGGCTGTTCGGCGGCGTGGGCGGCCCCGTAGGTGGCCAGCAGCGCCTGGGCCTCGATGGGGTCACCCAGCCGGGTACCGGTGCCGTGGGCCTCGACGGCGTCGATGTCGGAGGCGTCCAGCCGGGCGCCGGTGAGCGCGGCGCGGATCACCCGTTCCTGCGAGGGGCCGCTGGGGGCGGTGAGCCCGTTGGAGGCACCGTCGGAGTTGACCGCCGAGGAGCGCAGGACGGCCAGCACCCGGTGTCCGTTGCGTACGGCGTCGCCGAGCCGTTCGAGGAGGATCAGGCCGGCGCCTTCAGACCAGCTGGTGCCGTCGGCGGCGGCGGCGAAGGACTTGCACCGGCCGTCGGGAGCGAGGCCGCGCTGCCGGGAGAAGTCGACGAATCCGCCGGGCGTTCCCGCGATCGTGACACCCCCGGCGAGAGCGAGGCCGGATTCGCCGGTGCGCAGCGACTGCGCGGCCAGATGCATGGCCACCAGCGACGACGAGCACGCGGTGTCCACGGTGAGGGAGGGGCCCTCGAAACCGAAGGAGTAGGAGAGCCGGCCCGAGACGACGCTGCCGAGTTTGCCCGTCAGCAGGTAGCCCTCGTACTCCTCCGGGCCGGCCAGCCCCAGGTAGGACTGCTCCACGGCGCCGACGAACACGCCGACGTCGGCGCCCTTCAGTGTGGTCGGGTCGATCCTCGCGTGCTCGAAAGTCTCCCAGGCGGTCTCCAGCAGCACGCGCTGCTGGGGGTCCATGGAAAGGGCCTCGCGCGGCGAGATACCGAAGAAGCCGGCGTCGAATTCGGCTGCCCCGTCGAGGAAGCCCCCTTCGCGCGTGTACGTGGTGCCCGGGATGTCCGGGTCGGGGTCGTAGAGCGCGTCGAGGTCCCATCCGCGATCGGCGGGGAACTCGGTGATGCCGTCCCGGCCGTCCGCGACGAGCTGCCACAGGTCGTCCGCCGAGCGCACGCCGCCGGGATAGCGGCAGGCCATGCCGACGATCGCGATCGGCTCGGTGCGGCCGGACTCCAGTTCCGTGATGCGCTGCCGGGCCTTCCGCAGGTCAGCGGTGACCCATTTCAGATAGTCCGCGAGCTTCTTCTCATCCGCCATGGGGGGATTACCTGTTCCAGGTGTCGGGGCGTCAGTGCCGGTCACGGCCGAGTTCGTTGTCGATGAAGTCGAGGAGTTCGTCGGTCGACGCCGACGCGAGGGAGCCGGCCGGGTCCTCGTCCGCGCCGTCGCCCGGCTGCGCACCGGTCTCCAGCCACCGCGACAGGACGGTCTGCAGACGTACGGTGATCTCGTCGCGCTCAGCCTCCGCCCCGGCGCCGTCCTCGGTCGCGAGCGCCTGCTCCAGTTCGTCGAGCGCGGCGATCGCGGTCGATCGCCGGTGCGGTGCGGCGTCGGGTGCGACGGAGGTGAGCAGGAACGCGGCCAGCTTGGACGGGGTGGGGTGGTCGAACACCGCGGTGGCCGGGAGCCGGGCTCCGGTGACGGTGTTCAGCCTGTTGCGCATCTCGACCGCGGTCAGCGAGTCGAAGCCGAGCTCCCGGAAGGGCTGTTCGGGATCGATCACCGACGGGTCGCCGAGACCGAGGACCGCGGCCACCCGGCCGCGGACCAGGTCGAGGACGAACTCCGTACGCTCGGCGGCGGTCAGGTCGGACAGTTGCCGCGCCATGGGCACGTCGGTGCCGCTGTCCGCGCGGTGGACCGGGGCGGGGACGAGGGACCGCAGCAACGGGGGCACCCGGTCGAGCGACCGCAGGACGTCCGGGGCGAACGCCGTGGTGACTACCGCGGGCCGGGCCGAGGAGAGCGCGGCGTCGAGCAGGGCCATGCCTTCCTTCACGCCCGTCGGGACGAAGCCGTCCCCGGCGAACCGGGCGCGGTCGATGTCGCCCAGGCCCGCGTTGATGCCGCCGTCGACGTCCCACAGCCCCCAGGCCACCGAGGTCGCGGCCAGACCGTGCGCCCGCCGCTGCTGGGCGAGCCCGTCGAGGTACGCGTTGGCGGCGGCGTAGTTCGCCTGACCGGGGCCGCCGAACAGCCCGACGGTCGAGGAGAACAGCACGAAGGCCGACAGGCCGGCGTCGCGCGTCAGTTCGTGGAGGTGCCGGGCGGCTTCCGCCTTGGGGCGCAGGACGGCGTCGAGCTGCTCTGGGGTCATGGCCGTGAGCAGGCTGTTGTCAAGCACCCCTGCCGCGTGCACGACTCCGGTGAGCGGCCGGTCGGCGGGGACCTCGGCGAGCAGCGCGGCGAGCTCCTCGCGGTCCGCGACGTCGCAGGCGGCGATGCGGACCGTCGCGCCGAGTGCGGTCAGCTCACTGTGCAGGTCGCCTGCTCCCGCCGCATCGGCGCCCGTACGGGCGGCCAGCAGCAGGTGTGTGATGCCGTGTTCGGTGACGAGGTGGCGGGCGACGGCTGTGCCGAGCGCGCCGGTGCCTCCGGTGACGAGGACCGTACCCTCCGGATTCCACACCGGAGTGTCCGCGCCGGTGCGCACCGCGGAGGAGCGGATCCGGACCAGCCGCGGGACCAGGATCCGGCCGCCACGGACGGCGGCCTGGGGCTCGTCGGCGGACAGCAGGGCGGAGAGCAGCGCCGCAGGCACCGGCTCGGCGACGCTTTCGGTGTCTGTGTCGACGTCCACCAGCAGAATCCGGTCGGGGGCTTCCGACTGGGCGGAGCGGACCAGCCCCCACACCGCCGTGGCGGCCGGATCGGGTGCCTCGGAGTCGGTGGTGGCGACGGCTCCCCTGGTGACGACGACCAGGCGCACACCGGTGAAGCGGTCGTCGGCCAGCCACTCCTGCAGGAGGGCCAGTGTCCGGCGGGCCGGCCGGTGCGGGGCGTCGTCGTCCCGGCTCGCGGCCGACGGCACGACGAGGGCCCGGACCGGGTCGCCTGCGTCGAGCGCCCTCCCGAAGGAGGCGAGGTCGTCTTGGTACGGAATGCCGTCCGCCGGGCCGGCGGCCGGTCCGAGCCGCGCCCAGGCCGCGGTCCGGGCGGACGGCCGTACGGCGTCCGGGAGCCAGCCGACCTCGTGCAAAGTGCCCAGGGGGTCCGGCCCGGCGGGCGGCGCTCCGGCATCGGCCGAAGGGTCCAGCCAGTACCGCTCGCGCTGGAAGGGGTAGGTCGGCAGCTCGACCTTGCTCACCCCGGTGCCGGCGAAGAAGGCCTGCCAGTCGACGGGCACGCCCCGGGTGTGCAGCACGCCGAGGGCGTACATCAACGACTGCGGTTCGGGCTGCTTCCTGCGCATCGCGGGTATCGCGACCGCGTGGTCCACGCAGGCGGCCGCGAGCGCGGAGAGCACTCCGCCGGGGCCGAGTTCCAGCAGGGTGGTCACGCCCTGCGCCTCGAGGGTGCGCACCGCGTCGGCGAAGCGTACGGGCCGGCGGATCTGCTGCACCCAGTACTCGGGTGAGGTCCAGCCGTCCCCGGGCTCCACCTCGCCGGTCACCGTGGACACGATGCCGAACCTGGGCCTGTGGAAGGTGAGCCCCTCGGCGATGGCACGGAACTCGTCGAGCATGGGGTCCATGCGGGGAGAGTGGGAGGCCCTCAGGATCGGCAGCACCTTGGTCGAGCGGCCGCGTTCCTTCCAGATGTCCGCGACAGCGCGCACGGCGTCCGCGTCGCCCGAGACGACCACCGCGCGCGGCCCGTTGACCGTGCCGATCACGGCACGCCCGTCCTGGCCGAGGGTCTCGCGGACCTCTTCCTCGGTCGCCTCGACGGCTGTCATCGCGCCGCCTTCCGGCAGCGACCGCATCAGGCGCCCGCGGGCGGTCACCAGGACGGCGGCGTCGGGCAGCGACAGCACGCCCGCCAGGTGGGCGGCGATCAGCTCGCCCGTCGAGTGGCCCATGAGGTAGTCGGGGCGCACTCCCCATGCCTCGAAGAGGCGGAACAGCGCCACTCCGACAGCGAAGAGAGCGGCGAGGGTGTAGTCGATCTGGTCCAGCTCGTCGCCCGACTCGATCACCGAGCGCAGCGGGCGGGGCAGGTGCTCGTCCAGGGCCGCGCACACCTCGTCGAAGGCCACGGCGAACACCGGGAAGGTTTCCACTAGTTCGCCGGCCATGCCGACGTGCTGGGCCCCTCCGCCGGTGAACATGAACGCGGTCCGGCCCTCGTCCTTGGTGCCGGTGACGGTGCCGGGCCCGTCGCCGGCCAGGGCGGCGAGGCCTTCGATCAGTTCGTCCCGGCCGGCCGCGAGCGCGACGGCCCGGTGCCGCATCGCCGTACGGGTGGCGGCCAGCGAGTAGGAGAGGTCGAGCAGATCGAGGCCGGGGCGGTCGGCGAGGAGCGTGCCTATGCGCTCGGCCTGGGCGCGCAGTGCCTCCGGGGACCGGGCCGACAGCACGTAGGGCATGACCGGCGCCGGTGGCACGGCCGGGGGCGCCGACGTCGTCCCGGCGGTCTCCTCGGGGGCCGGCTGTGGTGCCTGCTCGACGATGACGTGCGCGTTGGTACCGCTGAAGCCGAAGGCGGAGACGGCGGCCCGGCGCGGTCGGTCCAGCTCCGGCCAGTCGTGTGCCTCGTCGAGCAGTGCCAGCGCGCCGGAGTCCCAGTCGACGTGCGGGGTGGGGTCGTCGGCGTGCAGCGTCCTGGGCATGACGCCGTGGCGGATGGCCTCGACCATCTTGATGATGCCGCCGACACCCGCGGCCGCCTGGGTGTGCCCGACGTTGGACTTGAACGACCCCAGCCGCAGGGGCTGTTCGGCTGGGCGGCCCCGGCCGTAGGTGGCGAGCAGGGCATTGGCCTCGATCGGGTCACCGAGGGGCGTCCCGGTGCCGTGCGCCTCGACGATGTCGACGTCGGAGGTGGTGAGGCCCGCACTGTCGAGTGCCTGGCGGATCACGCGTTCCTGGGCAGGGCCGTTGGGTGCGCTGAGCCCGTTGCTGGCGCCGTCCTGGTTGATCGCTGAACCGGTGATCACGGCGAGCACAGGGTGGCCTTTGCGCCGGGCGTCGGACAGGCGCTCCACGAGGAGGATGCCGGCACCCTCGGCCCATCCGGTGCCGTCGGCGGAGGCGGCGAAGGACTTGCAGCGCCCGTCGGCGGACAGGCCGCGCAGCCGGGAGAACTCGACGAAGGCCTGGGGTGTGGACATCACGGTCACGCCGCCGGCGAGGGCGAGGTCGCACTCCCCACGGCGCAGCGCGGCCGCCGCGAGGTGGATGGCGACCAGCGACGAGGAGCAGGCCGTGTCGACGGTGACGGCGGGGCCCTCCAGGCCGAAGACGTAGGCCAGCCGGCCGGAGGCGACACTGCCCGCGCTTCCGCTGTACAGGTAGCCCTCGAACTCCTCGGGCGGCAGGTGCGGCCGGGACCCGTAGTCGTGGTACATCGACCCGATGAACACGCCCGTCCGGCTGCCGTGGACCGCGTCGGCAGGAATTTCCGCGCGCTCGAAGCTCTCCCATGCCGTCTCCAGCAGCAGACGCTGCTGGGGGTCGGTGGCGAGGGCCTCCCGGGGGGACATGCCGAAGAACTCGGGGTCGAAGCGGTCCGCGTCGTGCAGGAACCCGCCCTGGTCGGTGTAGGACGTGCCGACGGTGTCGGGGTCGGGGTGGTAGAGCCGGTCCAGGGACCAGCCCCGGTGCTCGGGGAAGGACGTCACCGCGTCCACGCCGTCGGCGACCACCTGCCACAGGCGTTCCGGCGAGTCCACGCCGCCGGGGTACCGGCAGGCCATTCCGACGATCGCGACCGGTTCCCGGTCCCTCTCCTCGATCTCGCGCAGACGCTTGCGGCTCACCTGGGCATCGGCGACAGCACGCTTGAGGTACTGGCGGAGCTGGTTCTCGTCAGTGCTCACGCGCCCCCAACTCCCGGGGTCTTGTCGAGTGAGGCGCCGGCTGATTCCTCGGTACCGTGCACGGAATTTCCTTTCCCGGAGAACTTCTCATGCGACTCAGAGCCTCGAGCAGTGTCGGACAAGAGGGTCCGCGAAGTGGTAATTCCGCGCTCTTTCCCGGCGGAGCAACGCCCGTGACCACGGACTGATACGCCGATTAGCGCCCGATTACAGGACCGTTACGACACGTCGGTAGGGTCCGGGGCAAGTAGCCCTCATAGATTGGGAACTCGACTCCAAATGAACCCGGGGATTGAAGAACAGAATCTCGCGGAGCCCTATCTCGGGGGTCTGCTCACATCGCTCGGACTTGACGTCCACTATTCCAGGGCGGAAAAGGACAGCCTTTTCTACCGTGATGAGACGGGCCGGGAGGTCGAGGTGCTCGACCTCGTCGGCGGATACGGCTCCACGATCATCGGGCACGGCAATCCCGACATCGTCGGCTACGCGAAGGAACTGCTGGACCAGGGTGTGCCGGTCCACGCGCAGTTCTCCAGGCACCCGTACGCCAACGACCTGGCGCAGAAGCTGAATGCCGTGATCCGGCGCGAGTTCGGCACCTCGGAGCCGTATTCGGCGCTCTTCGCCAACAGTGGTGCCGAAGCCGTCGAGATCGCGATGAAGCACGCCGAGTTCGACCGGGGTGCCAAGCTGGCCGAACTCGCCGCGGAGACCGACGGGAACATCGAAGCCGCACGTGCGGCGCTGGCCGCCGGCGCCGGGTTCGCCCCAGACGGGTCCTACGACCGCCTGGCCACGGCCGCGGGGATCGCGCCCGGCAGCACGGCGGACGAGGTGATCGCCGGGGTCCGCGGCGTCAACGCCTCACGGCTGGCGGCGGCGCCGGTGTTCCTGGCCCCCGAGGGCTCGTTCCACGGGAAGCTCGTCGGCAGCGTCCAGCTGACCCACAACGCCGGCTTCCGGACGCCGTTCGCGTCGCTGGCCGCGCAGTGCCGGTTCGTGCCGGTGCACGAACCGGACGCCGTCGCCAAGACCATCGAGTCGGTCCGCAGCACGCTGTTCGACCTCGTGGCCGACGGTACCGCTGTGCGCGTCGTCGAGCGCGAACTGCCCGTCGTCGCCGCGTTCGTCATGGAGCCGGTCCAGGGCGAGGCGGGGATCCGGGTGTTCGACCGGGAGACCGTACGCCGCATCCGGCAGGCCTGCGAGACGATCGACTGCCCGGTCATCGTCGACGAGGTACAGAGCGGCATGGGCCGTACCGGCGCGTTCTTCGCCGCCTCGCACATCGGTCTCCAGGGCGACTACATCACGCTGGCCAAGAGCCTGGGCGGCGGCGTCGCCAAGGCGGCCGTGACCCTGGTGCGCGGCTCCCGCTACCGCAAGGAGTTCGAGCTGGTGCACAGCTCGACCTTCGCGAAGGACGCCTTCTCCACGTCGATCGCCTGCCGGACGGTCGACCTGCTGGAGGCCGGTGGCGGCAAGGCCTACCAGCTGGCGGGCGAGCGCGGCAGCCGGCTGGCGGACATGCTGCGCAAGCTGCAGCAGGAGTTCGGGAGCGTCGTCAAGGAGGTCCGCGGGAAGGGCCTGATGATCGGCCTGGACTTCCACGACCTGTCGGACTCCTCCGACGAGGTCATCGCCGGGCAGGCCCGTGCCGGTCTGCTCGGGTACCTCCTGTCCGGCTACCTGCTGCGCGTGCACGCCCTGCGGCTCCTCCCGACGGCCAGTGCCACGAACACGCTGCGGCTTGAGCCGTCCGTGCACATCACGAACGCCGAGATCGCGCGGCTGGAAGCGGGGCTGCGCGGGCTGCTGACGGCGCTCCGCGACCAGAACGGCGCCGTCCTGCTTCCCGCAGATCCGGCCGGGGAGCCCAGCGCTTAGCCACTCCGACGGTAACCGCACGGCGACTGTCCAGGATGACGAAGGAATGAGCTGTTCAGATGACGACATGGCATGACGGACACGGAGACGGTCACGACGATTCGGTGGCGATCGTCGGAGTGTCATGCCGTTTGCCCGGGGCGATCGGGGCAGCGGAATTCTGGAATCTGCTGAGTGACAGTCGCCATGCGATAACCGAGGTCCCGCTCGACCGGCGGGACGGAATGTCGAATGCGGTCCGTTTCGACGGCGGCACCCGCTTCGGAGCCTTCCTCGAAGGGGTCGGGGACTTCGACGCGGCGTTCTTCGGGATCTCCGCGCGGGAAGCCGCCGCGATGGACCCGCAGCAGCGGCTGGTGCTGGAGCTGGCCTGGGCGGCCGTCGAGGACGCCGGTATCGTCCCCGCCGCCCTGGCCGGCTCGGCCGCCTCGGTGTTCGTGGGATCGCTCCGCGACGACTACGCCGGCCTCGTGATGAGCAGCGGCGACGGATCGATCACACAGCACACGAACACCGGTGTGCACCGGGGCGTCATCGCCAACAGGGTCTCCTACGCCCTGGACCTGCGCGGGCCGAGCGTCGTGGTGGACACGGCGCAGTCGTCGTCGCTGGTCGCCGTCCACCTGGCCGCCCAGAGCGTGCGGTCGGGCGAGTCACCGGTCGCCATCGCGGCGGGCGTGAACCTCAACCTCCTCGCGGAGGGCGCGCTGGGGGCGCAGCGCTTCGGCGGCCTGTCCCCGGACGGGCACAGCTATGTCTTCGACGCCCGCGCCAACGGCTACGTACGCGGTGAGGGGGCCGTGGCCCTCGTACTCAAGCCTCTGGCGGCGGCCCTGGCCGACGGGGACGAGGTCTACGCGGTCGTGCGGGGCAGCGCCGTCAACAACGACGGGGCCACCCCCGGGCTGACGGTTCCCAGCCCGCAGGCCCAGGAGAGGGTCGTCCGTGCCGCGCTGCGCCGGGCGGGCGTCGCCCCGGAGCAGGTTCAGTACGTGGAGCTGCACGGCACCGGGACCCCGGTCGGCGACCCGATCGAGGCGGCCGCCCTGGGGGCGGTCTTCTCCGGCCGGGAGAGGGACGCCGCCACGGGAGCGGACCCCCTGCTGGTGGGGTCGGTGAAGACCAACGTCGGGCATCTGGAGGGCGCCGCCGGCATCACCGGGCTGCTCAAGGCCGTGCTCGGGATCCGCAACCGCCGCCTCCCGGCGACCCTGAACTTCGCCACCCCGAACCCGGACATCCCGCTCGACGAGCTCGGGCTGCGGGTCGGCACGGACCTTTCCGACTGGCCTCACCCGGACCGGTCGCTGATCGCCGGCGTCTCGTCGTTCGGCATGGGAGGCACGAACGCACACGTGGTGCTGAGCGAGCCGCCGGCCGCCCGACAGCCGGAAGGAGTCGCGCGGCTGGACGCCGGACGGCCGGCGACCGGACAGCGGAACACCGGACAGCCGGCCGGTGGAGCGGAGCCGGCCCCCCGGCTGGTCCCGGTACCCGTGTCGGGCCGGACCCCGGCCGCGCTGCGTGCGCACGCCGCCCTGCTGCGGGACACCGGTTCCGCCCCGGGCGACCTGGGCTTCTCCCTGGCCACGACCAGGACGGCGTTCCGGCACCGGGCCGTCGTCCTCGCCTCGGACGCCGAAGGCCTGCGCGCCGGGCTGGACGCCGTCGCGCACGGCACGCCCGCGCCGAACGTGGTCTCGGGCGACGGGCCCGGGGCCGGGC
This sequence comes from Streptomyces sp. NPDC102441, assembly GCF_044765585.1. NCBI lineage: Bacteria > Bacillati > Actinomycetota > Actinomycetes > Kitasatosporales > Streptomycetaceae > Streptomyces > Streptomyces sp. NPDC102441. The sequence goes on along the minus strand of NZ_JBIWKH010000008.1, from coordinate 269,648 downwards.
GGGAAGCTGCGCCCGGTACCGCCGTGGACCGCTACGAGGCCGCCGCTCCACGGGCCGCCGAACTGACCGCCCTCGCAGCCGAGTACGTCCGGGGCGCGGACGTCGACTGGACTCCGGCGTACGCGGACGTCCGGGCCCGGCGGATCCGGCTGCCGGGGTACCCGTTCCAGCGGGAGCGCTTCTGGACCGGCGAGCAGCGCACCCCGGCGCGGGGCACCGGCAGCCCGGACGCCGCCGGCACCGACCCGGCCACCCTGGTCAGGGAACAGCTGGCGAGGGCCCTCGGTGAGGGCGACCCGGACGGTGTGGAGCTGGACACGAACTTCCGGGACCTCGGCTTCTCGTCGCTCATGACGGTGGAGCTCATCGAGAGCCTGTCCACCGCCACCGGCCGGCCGCTGCCCAGTGGTCTGCTGTTCGACTATCCGACGCCCCAGGAGCTGATCGGGTACTTCGCCAGGACCGGGACCGGAAACGCCGGGCGCGGCCCCGACGCGCCCCGTCCGTCCGCACGGGCGGACTCCGCCGCCGACCACGACGATGACGCGATCGCGATCGTCGGCATGGCCTGCCGGTTCCCCGGCGGGCTCGCCTCCCCCGAAGACCTGTGGCGCGTGGTCTCCGAGGAGCAGGACGTGACCGGCGCTTTCCCGGCCGACCGCGGCTGGCAGCCCGGTGAGGGCTACTCCCGGATCGGCGGATTCCTCGACGCTGTGGCCGAGTTCGACCCGGAGTTCTTCGGTATCTCCCCCCGCGAGGCGCTGGCCATGGATCCGCAACAGCGGCTGCTGCTGCAGACCACCTGGGAGGCGCTGGAACGGGCCGGGATCGAGCCCAAGTCCCTGCGGGGCAGCCGTACCGGAGTGTTCGTCGGCGGCACCTCCTCCGACTACGGCCCCCGCATGCACGAGGCCGGCGCGGACGTAAAGGGTTACGTGCTCACCGGGACCACGCCTAGCGTGCTGTCGGGCCGCATCGCCTACCAGTTCGGCTTCGTGGGCCCGACGCTCACCGTGGACACCGCCTGCTCGTCCTCGCTGGTCGCCCTGCACCTGGCCGTGCGCGCCCTGCGCAGCGGCGAGGCGTCCGCGGCCGTCGCCGGCGGCGTGACCGTGATGGCCACCCCCGGCATGTTCGAAGAGTTCTCCCGGCAGCAGGGGCTGGCCGCCGACGGGCGGTGCAAGCCGTTCTCCGCCGACGCCGACGGCACCGGGTGGTCCGAAGGCGTGGGCATGCTCGTGCTGGAGCGGCTGTCGGACGCGCGCCGCCACGGCCACCCCGTCCTCGCGGTGGTGCGGGGCACCGCCGTCAACTCCGACGGTTCCTCCAACGGGCTGACCGCGCCCAGCGGCCTCTCCCAGCAGCGGCTGATCGGTGCCGCGCTGGCCGACGCCGGCCTGTCCGGCTCGGATGTCGACCTGCTGGAGGCCCACGGCACCGGCACCTCGCTCGGCGACCCGATCGAGGCCGACGCGGTACTCGCCACCTACGGGCAGGATCGCGACACCCCGCTGTACCTGGGCTCGCTGAAGTCGAACATCGGCCACACCCAGGCGGCCGCCGGCGTGGCCGGTGTGATCAAGGCGGTGCAGGCCATGCGGCACGGACTGCTGCCCCGCAGTCTGCACGCCGACGTCCCGACCTCCCGGGTGGACTGGGAGTCGGGCCGGGTCGAACTGCTGACGCAGGCCCGGGAGTGGCGGCGCGCCGGCCGTCCGATCCGCGCCGCGGTGTCCGCGTTCGGCATCAGCGGCACGAACGCCCACGTCGTCCTGGAGGAGGGCGAGCAGACCCCGACGGCCCTGGTCTTTACCGGCCAGGGGGCGCAGCGCCCCGGCATGGGCCGCGAACTGTACGCGCGGTACCCGTTGTTCGCGCGCGCCCTCGACGAGGTGTGCGCCGCGTTCGACCCCCACCTGGACCGGCCGCTGAAGGAGCTGATGTTCGCCGCCGGACCCGATGCCGCACCGGAGCTGAACCAGACCCGCTACACCCAGCCCGCGCTGTTCGCCTTCGAGGTGGCGCTGGCCGAGCTGGCCACCGAGCAGGGCGTGGCGTGCGATCTGCTCGCCGGACACTCCATCGGTGAACTCGCCGCGGCCTACGTGGCGGGGGTGTTCTCACTGGCGGACGCGGCGAAGCTGGTGGCGGCCCGGGGCCGGCTTATGCAGCAGGCCCGCTCCGGCGGCGTGATGATCGCGGTGGAGGCCGCCGAGGCCGAAGTCGCCGGCACCCTGGTCGAAGGTGTCGTGGTGGCCGCGGTGAACGGCCCGGCGTCGGTGGTGCTCGCCGGCGATGCCGACGCCGCCGAGACCGTCGCCGCCGGATGGCGCGAGCGTGGCCGCAGGGTCACCCGGCTGACCGTCAGCCACGCGTTCCACTCGCCCCACATGGACGACGTGCTCGACGAGTTCCGCGCGGTGGCCGAGTCGGTCGAATACCGGCCGCCGCGGATTCCCGTGATCTCCACGGTGACCGGACTGCCGCTGCCCGCCGACACGGCCGGGTACACCGACCACTGGGTCACGCAGATCCGCGGCACCGTCCGGTTCCACGACGCCGTCTCGGCCCTGCGCGAGGCGGGCGCCGGCCTGTTCGTCGAGATCGGGCCGTCGGCCGCACTCACCCCGCTGGTCAGGTCGGCCGGCGTCGCGCGGGCCGTCGCGCTGGGCCGGTCCGCCGGATCCGAGACGGACGTGTTCGCCGCCGGTCTCGCCCGGGTCCGGGGCACGGAGCCCACGCACCCCTTCCGCCGCGACCGGTACTGGCTGCCGCCCCGGCCCGCGCGCGGTGCCTCCGGTCACCCGCTGCTCGACTCGGTGGTGGAGCTGGTCGACCGGGACGAGGTGGTGCTGGCCGGGGCCGTGTCGTCCGCCGACCACGCGTGGCTCGCCGGGCATGTGATCAACGGTTCGGTGCTGCTGCCCGGGACGGCGTTCCTGGAGATGGCGCTGTTCGCCGGCGAGCGCGTGGGCCTGCCCGAAGTGGCGGACCTGACTCTGGAGAGCCCCCTCGTGCTGCCCAGCTCCGGCGCGACGCAGCTCCAGGTCACCGTGCACGGGCGCCAGTTGGCGGTGCACTCCCGCCGGGACGGTGAGCAGGAGTGGACGCGGCACGCGTCCGGACTGCTCGGCGAGACCGGTACGGGCTCCGGGCCCGGTGCGGACGACGCACCGGCATGGCCCGTCGGCGACCCGGTACCCGTCGAGGACGCGTACGAGCTGCTGGCCGGGCGCGGATACGAGTACACCGGCGTGTTCCGCGGGCTGCAGGCGGTGCACCGGGACGGTGACACCGTGTACGCCGAGGTCCGGATCCCCGACGGGCATCTCGGTGCGGAGTCCGGCTTCCTGCTGCACCCGGCGCTGGTGGACGCGGTGCTGCACCCGATCGTGCTGGGCCTCGTCGACGGTGCGGAGGGCACCCGCCTCCCGTTCGCCTGGAGCGGGGTGCGCCTGCACCCCGGCGCGGTCGGCGGGACGGAGTTCCGGGCCCGGCTCACCCCGTCCGGCGTCGACACGTACGAACTGCTGCTCACCGACTCGACGGGCACCGCGGTGGCCACCGTCGACGGACTGGCCTTCCGGGCGTCGTCCCCGGCCTCCGCCGACGCCGTCCCTCTGTACGAGCTGGCCTGGCAGCCCCTGGCGGGGGTCACCGACGCCGGCGCCCTGCGTCCGGCCGTGGTCGAGATCGCCGCGGCCGGCACCCCCGCCGCCGCGGCCGCCGCCGCGCTCACGACGATCCAGGACTGGGTGGCCGCCGAACACGAGGCGGCGGACCGGCTGGTGCTGGTCACGCGGAACGCGGTGGCCGTCGCACCGGGCGAGCCCGTCGCCGACCCGGCCGCGGCCGCGGTGTGGGGCCTGGCGCGCACCGCCCAGAGCGAGCACCCGGACCGGATCGTCGTGGTGGACGTGTCCGGCACCACCACCGCGGAGGAAGCCGCCGACCTGGCCGTACGGACCGGGGAGCCGCAGCTCGCCGTACGGGACGGCGAGCCGCTGGTGCCCCGGATCGCCAGGTCCGCCGCACCGGTCCCCGGCGCCTCCGTGACCGGAGACACCACGGCTGCCGACAGCACCGGAACCGGGTTCGGCTGGAACCCCGACGGCACGGTCCTGATCACCGGTGGCACCGGTGGGCTGGGCGCCCTGATCGCCCGGCACCTACGTCACCGGCACGGCGTGCGGAATCTGCTGCTCGTCAGCCGCCGCGGCCCCGACGCACCCGGCGCCGCCGAGCTGGCGGCGGAACTCGACGGCGCGCGCATCGCGGCCGTCGACGTGACGGACCGCGCCGCGTTGGCCGCGCTGATCGACGGACTGCCGGCCGGCAGTCCCCTGACCGCCGTGATCCACACCGCCGGGGTACTCGACGACGCCACGATCGGTGCCCTCACCGAGGAACGGATCGGCACGGTGATGGCGGCCAAGGCGGACGCCGCACGGCACCTGCACGAGCTCACCGCCGGCCGGGGCCCGGTCGCCCTCGTCCTGTTCTCCTCGATCTCCGGTCTGCTCGGCACGGCCGGCCAGGGCAACTACGCGGCTGCCAACGCCTACCTGGACTCGCTGGCCGCGCACCGCCGCGGCCTCGGCCTGCCCGGCACGTCCCTGGCCTGGGGCCTGTGGGACGAGGGCATGGGGCAGTCCCTCAGCGCCTCCGACCTGGGCCGCTGGACCCGGTCCGGGGTGGCGCCGCTGACCTCCGCGCAGGGGCTCGCCCTGTTCGACCGGTCACTGTCCGCGGACACGGCGGACAGCGTGCTGCCGGTCCCGGCGGCCATCCAGCCGTCTCTGCTCACCGAAGACGGTCCGGTCCCGCCCCTGCTGTCCCGGCTGGTCCGCCGCCGCAAGCCCGCCGCGGCCGCTCCGGCCGTCCGCGCGGGGCGCACCCTGACCTCGAAGCAGGCCGAGGAGCTCGTACGGGCGACCACGGCCGGGGTGTTGGGACTGCCAAGCCCGAGCGCGCTCGACCTGGGCAAGGCCTTCCGGGAGCTGGGCTTCGACTCGCTGGCCGGCGTCGAGCTGCGCAACCGGCTGATCACAGCCACCGGCCGGCAGCTCCCCGCCACCCTGGTGTTCGACCACCCCACCCCGCAGGCCCTGGCCGCCTTCCTGGCGGAGGACGCGGACACGGCCCGGGAACGGCAGCAGACCGGCGGTGCCCGGCGGCCGCAAGCCCGCCACGGCCGCACCGACGAACCGATCGCGATCGTCGGCATGGCGTGCCGGTATCCCGGAGGAGTCCGTTCCGCCGACGACCTGTGGCAGCTGGTGCTGGACGGACGGGACGCCATCTCGGAGTTCCCCACCAACCGCGGCTGGGACCTGGACGGGCTTTACCACCCAGACCCGGACCACCTCGGCACCAGCTACACCTCGCGCGGCGGGTTCCTGCACGAGGCGGACCTGTTCGACGCGGCGTTCTTCGACATGTCGCCGCGCGAGGCGCTGGCCACCGACCCGCAGCAGCGACTGCTGCTGGAGACGGCCTGGGAGACCTTCGAGGACGCCGGGATCGACCCGGCGGCGCTGCGCGGCAGCCGGACCGGTGTGTTCACCGGCGTGATGTACGACGACTACGCCTCGCGCCTGGCAGACACGCCTCCGGAGGTGGAGGGCTTCCTGCTGGCAGGCAACACCTCCAGCGTCATCTCCGGCCGGCTGGCCTACAACTACGGCCTGGAGGGGCCGGCGATCACGGTGGACACCGCGTGCTCGTCCTCCCTGGTCTCGCTGCACCTGGCAGCGAACGCGCTGCGCTCGGGCGAGGTGGACCTGGCCCTGACGGGAGGCGTCACGGTCATGTCCGGGCCGAGCACCTTCGTGGAGTTCTCCCGGCAGAAGGGGCTGTCGACCGACGGCCGTTGCAAGTCCTTCTCTGCGGACGCCGACGGAACCGGCTGGTCGGAGGGCGTCGGCCTGCTCCTCATGGAGCGGCTGGAGGACGCCCACCGCAACGGACACCAGGTGCTGGCCGTGCTGCGCGGTTCCGCGGTGAACTCCGACGGAGCCTCCAACGGGCTGACAGCACCGAACGGGCCCTCGCAGGAGCGGGTGATCCGCGCCGCCCTCACCGACGCGGGCCTCTCCGCCGGCGACGTCGACCTGATCGAGGCGCATGGCACCGGTACCCGGCTCGGCGACCCGATCGAGGCCCAGGCCCTGCTGGCCACGTACGGACAGGACCGCGAGGATCCCGTCCGTCTGGGTTCGCTCAAGTCGAACCTCGGGCACGCCCAGGCCGCCGCCGGTGTCGGTGGCGTGATCAAGATGGTCCAGGCGATGCGGCACGGCGTCCAGCCCCGCACTTTGCATCTGGGCGAGCCGTCGCCGCATGTGGACTGGTCCGCGGGCGCGATCGAGCTGCTCGGCGAGCAGCAGGAGTGGCCGGACCTCGGCAGGCCGCGCCGCGCCGCGGTGTCCGCGTTCGGCATCAGCGGCACCAACGCCCACGTCATCCTCGAACAGGCAGGGCCCGCCCCGGTTCCCGCCGGTACGGCCGCCCGGACCGGCCCCGGCCTGCCGGTGGTGCCGCTGATGCTGTCGGCCCGCACCGATCAGGCCCTGCGCGAGCAGGCCGCCGGGCTGCGCGCCCACCTCGTCGTACACCCGGACCTCGGCCTGGCCGACGTCGCCGGCACGCTCGCCGGGCGACGCGCCCTGCTGGACCGGCGGGCCGTCGTGCTCGGCGCCGGCCGGGAATCCCTGCTGCGCGGCCTCGACGCCGTCGCGGCGGGCACCACGGCCGCGGGCGTCGTCCAGGGGGGCGGCACCGGCCGAGGTGCGACGGCCTTCCTGTTCACCGGGCAGGGCGCGCAGCGGTCCGGGATGGGACGCGAGCTGTACGAGCGCTCCGACGTCTTCCGTGACGCGCTCGACGCGGTGGCCGCGCACCTCGACCCGTTGCTCGACCGGCCGCTGACCACCGTCCTGTTCGCCGAGCCGGAAAGCGCCGACTCGGCCCTGCTCGACCGGACGGCCTACACCCAGGCCGCGCTGTTCGCCGTGGAGGTGGCGCTCTACCGGTTCGCCGAACACCACGGCGTCACCCCGGACCACCTGCTCGGGCACTCGGTCGGAGAGGTGGCCGCGGCCCACGTGGCCGGCGTGTTCGACCTGCCCGATGCCTGCCGCCTGGTCGCCGCCCGGGGAGCTGCCATGCAGTCCGCCCGCGACGACGGGGCGATGGCCGCGCTGGAGGCCTCCGAGGAGGAGGTCCTCGAAACCCTGGCTGCCGGGGTGGCGATCGCCGGGGTGAACGGCCCCAGGTCCGTCGTGGTGTCCGGTGACGAGGAGACGGTGAGCGCGATGATCGCGCTCTGGTCGGACCGGGGCCGCCGGACCCGGCGGCTGTCGGTCAGTCATGCCTTCCACTCGGCGCACATGGACGGGGTACTGGCAGGCTTCCGTGCCGAGCTGGACACCGTGGCCTTCCACGAGCCGCGGATCCCGGTCGTCTCGAACGTCACGGGGGAGATCGCCACCGACGGGCAGCTGACGTCGCCGGACTACTGGGTGACCCATGTCCGCGAAGCGGTCCGCTTCCTGGACGGCGTGCGTACCCTGCGGCGCTGCGGTGTCACCGAGTTCGTCGAGCTCGGCCCGGACGGGGTGCTGACCGCGATGGTCGGGCAGGCACTCGCGGACGAGGCCACCGGCACGGACGGCGGTGTCGCCGTGCCGATGCTGCGCTCCGGACGCGGCGACGTGGAGACCGCGTTCGCCGCCTTCGCCGCCCTGCACGTCAGGGGCGTACCGGTGGACTGGGCGGCGGTGCTGCCCACGACCGCGCCGGTACCGTTGCCGCGCTACCCGTTCCAGCACCGCAGGTACTGGCTGGAGAGCCCGTCGTCCGCGTATCCGCTGCTGGACACCGTGGTCGACCTCGTCGACGGCGGGACCGTGCTGGGCGGCGAGATCGGCGGTGCCGGCTGGATCGGCGACCACCGCATCAGCGGGGAGGTCCTCCTGCCCGGCACGGCCCTGCTGGACATGGCGCTGCACGCCGGGACCCGGGTGGGCTGCCCGACGGTCGCCGAACTCACCTTCACCGCACCGCTGGTGGTACCCGAGGGCGGGGCCGTGGCGGTCCAGGTCCGGGTGGATGCCCCGGAGCCGAACGGCAGCCGTGCGGTGACGGTCCACTCCGGTCCTGGAGCCGGGAGCGACGAACCGGCCGAATGGACCCCGCACGCCCACGGCGTGCTCACACCCCTGCTGCCGGAGCCCCCGGCCGCCCCGGAGCCGTCCGGCACCGTCGCCGACCTGTCCGGGGTGTACGAGCGGCTCGGTGAGCACGGCTACCACTACGGCCCGGCGTTCCAGGGCCTGACCTCGGTGCGCCACTCCGGCGACGAACGGTTCGTCGAGGTGGAGCTGGCAGAGCGGTACCACGGCGAGGCCATCCGGTATGGCGTACATCCGGCGCTGCTCGACGCGGTGCTGCACGTACTGCTCCCCGGAGTCGTCGACCCCGGTGCACGGCCCGTCCTGCCGTTCTCCTGGGCCGGGGTGACCCGGTACGCGACCGGAGCGACGGCGCTGAGCGCGCGGGTCACGGTCCGCGGGAACACGGCGGGCCTCGTGGTCCACGACCGCGACGGCCGCACGGTGCTGACGGTGGACGAGCTGGCGCTGCTGCCCGTCGGCGCGGGTCATGCGCCCGCGGGGATGCACACCGTGGTCTGGCGGGATGCCGCCGGCCCCGACGCCTCCATCGAACCGGCCGTCATGCACCGTGTGCCGGCCGTGCCGGAGCACGCGGAACAGACGGAACACGATGTCCCGACGGTGGCCAGGGCCCTGGTCCACTCCGTTCTGGCCGAGCTCAGAGCGGTCATTGCCGAGGACGGCCGGCGCCGGCACGCCTTCGTGATCACCCCACACCTGTCACATTCCGCCCTGCGCGGCCTGATCCGCACGGCCCAGTCGGAGAACCCCGGCAGGTTCGTGCTGATCGAGGCCGCCGAATCCACCGACGGTGCACAGCTGGAGGCCGCCCTGCGGACCCCGGAGCCGGAACTGGCGATCCGCGAGGACCGGATCCTGGTGCCGCGGCTGGCCCGCCCGGGCGGGGCCGCGGCGGACGCCGCACATGCCGGAGTGGACCTTTCCGCAGGCCCTGTGCTGGTCACCGGCGCGACCGGAACCCTCGGCACAGTGCTGGCCCGGCACCTGGTCGTACGCCACGGAGTGCGGGACCTGGTACTCGTCAGCCGGCGGGGTGAAGCGGCGCCCGGCGCCACCGGCCTGCGGGAGGAGCTGACGGCCCTCGGCGCCGCCGTGAGCCTGGTGGCCGCCGACGTGGCAGACCGGCAGGCCCTGGAGCGGGTGTTCGCCGAGCACGAGCCGGCCGCGGTGGTGCACACCGCGGGCGTCGTCGCCGACGCCACCCTGGCCGGGCTGACGGCCGAGCAGATCGACGCGGTGCTGCGCCCGAAGGTGGACGCAGCCTGGCACCTGCACGAACTGGCCGGCGACCGGCCGCTGTTCCTGTACTCCTCGGTGGCCGGCCTGCTCGGCACCGCGGGCCAGGCGAACTACGCGGCGGCCAACACCTTCCTGGACGCCCTCGCGGAGCACCGCCGCGGCCTCGGACGTCCCGCGGTCTCGCTGGCCTGGGGCCTGTGGGCACAGACCAGCACCATCTCCGAGCAGCTGACCGACGCGGACATCCGGCGGCTGGCCCGCTCGGGCCTGCGTCCGCTGGACACCGTGGAGGCGCTCGGCCTGTTCGACGCCTCACTCGACGCGGCCACCGGCGACGGCGCCCCGGTGCTTGCCCTGACCCGGTTCGACCGCTCCGCGCTCCGGGGCCGGACCGGTCTGCCCGCGGTGCTGCGCGATCTGGCCGGACCGGCCGTCGTCACGACGGCGGCCGTACGGGACGACGCGCCCCGCCGGGACGGGGTGGACGCGTCGGGCGTCCGCCCCGAGGCCCTGCGGGAGATCGTCCGCGACCGGATCGCCACGGTACTCGGCCACGCCGACGTCTCGGAGGTCGAGGAGGACCGCTCGTTCAGCGAGCTCGGTTTCGACTCGCTCATGGCCGTCGAGCTGCGCAATCAGCTCGGCGCCGCGATCAGCCACCGGCTGTCCGCGACCCTCGTGTTCGACCACCCCACCCCGGCCTCGCTGACCGAGCACCTGCTCGGGCTCGTCGCGGCCGAGGAGCCGGCGCCCCCCGCTCCGGTCCGGGAACGGGCCGTGGCGGCCGGGGACGGCCACGACGAGCCGATCGCGATCGTCGGGATGGCCTGCCGCTACCCGGGCGGGGTCGCCTCCCCGCAGGACCTGTGGCAGCTGGTGGCCGACGGCCGGGATGCCACATCGGACTTCCCGGTGGACCGCGGCTGGCCGGCGGACCTGTTCCACCCCGACGCGGACCACCCCGGAACCTCCACGACCCGCCGGGGCGGGTTCCTGCACGACGCCGACCGCTTCGACGCGGAGTTCTTCGGTCTGTCGCCGCGGGAGGCACTGGCCGTGGACCCACAGCAGCGGCAGCTCCTGGAGACGACCTGGGAAGCCGTGGAGCAGGCGGGCATGGACCCGCAGGCCCTGCGCGGCAGCCGGACCGGCGTGTTCGTCGGCGTGATGTACAGCGACTACGGCTCGCGTCCGGACCTGCCTGCGGAGGGGGTGCAGGGCTATCTGTACAGCGGCAGCGCCGGAAGCATCGCCTCCGGCCGGCTCGCGTACACCTTCGGGTTCGAGGGGCCGACCCTCACCGTGGACACCGCGTGCTCGTCCTCGCTGGTCGCGCTGCACCTGGCCGCGAGCTCACTGCGTCGCGGAGAGTGCGAACTGGCCGTGGCGGGCGGCGCGACGGTGATGGCCACGCCGACGCCCTTCGTGGAGTTCTCCCGGCTGCGCGGACTGTCCGAGGACGGCCGGTGCAAGTCGTTCTCCGACGACGCGGACGGCACGGGCTGGTCCGAGGGCGCGGGCATGCTGCTGCTGGAGAAGCTGTCGGACGCCCGGCGCAACGGCCACCGGGTGCTCGCCGTCCTGCGCGGCTCGGCGGTGAACTCCGACGGCGCCTCGAACGGGCTGACCGCGCCGAACGGCCCCGCGCAGGAGCGGGTGATCAGGGCGGCGCTCGACTCCGCCGGCCTGTCCCCCTCCGACGTGGACCTGCTGGAGGCGCACGGCACCGGAACCAGACTCGGCGATCCGATCGAGGCGCAGGCCGTGATGGCCACGTACGGGCGTGACCGGGAGCGCCCGCTGCTGCTGGGTTCCCTGAAGTCGAACATCGGACACGCCCAGGCGGCGGCGGGCGTCGGCGCGATCATCAAGGTCGTCCAGGCCATGCGGCACGGGATCGCCCCGGCGACCCTGCACGTCGGCACGCCGTCCCGGCACGTCGACTGGTCCGAGGGCGGCGTCGAGCTGCTGACCGAGGCCCGCCCGTGGCCGCGGGGCGCACAGCCCCGCCGGGCCGGCGTGTCCTCGTTCGGCTTCGGCGGCACCAACGCCCACGTGGTCCTGGAGGAGGCGGATGCCGCACCCACCCCGGCCCCCGAGGCTCTGTCCGGCCACGCGCGGCCCCCGGTCCCGTGGGTGCTGTCCGCCCGTACCGAGCAGGCGCTCGCCGAGCAGGCCGAGCGGGTCGCGTCCTTGTCCACGGCGGACGAGTCGTACACCCTGGCCACCCGTTCCGCCATGACGTACCGGATCGCGGCGACGAGCCCCGAGGCGCTGCGGGAGGCGGTCCCGGTCCGCGTGGCGGGAGGCCGGCTGGCCTTCGCGTTCACCGGACAGGGCGCCCAGCGGATCGGCATGGGCCTCGAACTGGCCTCTGCCCACCCGGTGTTCGCGGCAGCCTTCGACGCGGTCTGCGCGCACTTCGACACCTCGCTCCGGGCGACCGTGCGGGCGGCGATCGCCGACGGCGTCGGACTGGACGAGACCGGCACGGCGCAGCCCGCGCTGTTCGCCGTCGAGGTCGCACTGTTCCGCCTGATGGACTCGTGGGGGATCCGGCCCGACGTGGTACTCGGCCACTCGATCGGCGAGCTTGCCGCCGCACACGTCGCCGGCGTGCTGTCGCTGCCCGACGCGGCCAGGCTGGTCGCCGCCCGTGGCCGCCTCATGCAGGCCCTGCCCCGTGGCGGCGCGATGGTCGCCGTCGAGACGGCCGCGGCCGAACTGGACGGGACGGAGCTGCCCGACGGGGTCGCGGTCGCCGCGGTCAACGGCCCCGTCTCGGTCGTGCTGTCCGGCCCCGAGGACTCCCTGCTGCCCTTCGTCGCATCGGAGTTCACCGCACGGGGCAGGCGCACCAAGCGCCTGCCGGTGAGCCATGCCTTCCACTCCCCGCTGATGGAGCCGATGCTGGAGGACTTCCGGGCAGTCGCCCGGGAGCTCACCTACCGTGCCCCGGAGGTCCCCGCGATCTCCACGGTCACCGGTACGGGCGCCGAGGAGTGGACCGACCCCGAGTACTGGGTGAACCAGGTACGGGCGACCGTCCGCTTCCACGAAGCGGTGCTGACTGCCCAGGACCAGGGTGTGCGCACGGTCCTGGAGGTGGGCCCCGACGCGGTACTCACGGGCATGGTCGCGGCAGCGTTCCCCGCCGACGAGGCGGACAGCCCGGTCGCGGTGCCACTGCGGCGGGCCGGCCGGCCCGAGGCGGACTCCGTGGCCGGCGCGCTCGGCACCCTGTTCACCCGGGGTGCCGGGATCGACTGGCGTGCGGTGTTCCCCGGCGCCGAGCCGGTGGACGCGCCCACCTACGCGTTCCAGCGCAAGCGGTTCTGGCTCGACGCCACCGGACGGACCGACGCGGCCGGCTCCGGTCTGCGCGCGGCCGGACACCCGCTGCTGGGTGCGGTGGTGGACCTGGCCACAGGTGGTACGGGCGAAGGCGGCGCCACCGTCTCGACCGGACGGCTCTCGCTCGCCGCCCATCCGTGGCTGGCCGACCACCGGGTGCGGGGCGTCGTGATCGTTCCGGGTACGGCGCTGGTCGAACTGGCCGCGTCGGCGGGCCCGCTGGCGGAGTTCACCGTGACCGAACCGGTCGCCGTACCGGAGTCCGGTGCGCTCACACTCCAGATGGTTGTCGACGGCACCGACGTCACGCTGTTCTCCCGGAGCTGCGAGCCCGGCTCCGGGGAGCTCCCGTGGACCCGGCACGCCGCCGGAACCCTGGCGCCGGACTCCCCCATGGGCGCGGTGGAGGCCGGTCCGTGGCCGGACGGCCTGACGGAGATCGACCTCACCGGGCTGTACGACCGGGTCGCCGAACACGGCTATGCGTACGGTCCCGCGTTCCGGAGGCTGGAGCGGCTACTGCGGGACGGCGACGAACTGTTCGCCGAGGTAGGGGCACCGGCTGAAGGGGCCCCGGGCGGCAAGGGGTTCGCCGTGCACCCGGCGCTGCTGGACGCCGTGCTGCACGCGCTGCTGCCCGGCGTCGCCACGGACCGGCCGGCCGCGCTGCCGTTCGCCTGGAGCGGGGTGCGCTTCCACTCCCCCGCGGTGGCAGCGAACGCCACCGTCCTGCGGGCGCGGATCACACCCACGGGTCCGGACGCGGTGCGCCTGCTGGTGACCGACGGCGACAACCGCGTCGTGGCCGAGGTGGACGAGCTGGTGCTGCGCCCGCTCACCGGACTGCCGGGCGGCGCGTTGGCCGGCGCCAACCTGCTGTACACCCCGGTGTGGCGCAGGCCCGAGCGCTCCGGCGATCCGGTCGACGCCTCGGCGGCCGGCGCCGGGCACGACGTGATCCTGGTCGATTCCGGTGCCGGTGACCTGCCGCAGCGGGCCCGCCACGCGGTCCACCACACCCTCGGGGTGCTGCGCGACCGGCTGGCCGGCGACGCCACCGGCAAGCTCGCGGTGGCCGTGGGCTCCGACCTGGCCCATGCCGGTGTCCGCGGCCTGGTCCTCAGCGCCGCGGCCGAGAACCCGGGCCGGTTCGTCCTGGTGGACCTTCCTGACTGGGACGGCTCCGCGGACGTACGGGACTCCGTCGCCAAGAGCCTGGCCGAAGCCGGCGGTTCGGACGAGCCTCAGGTCCGGATCGCGGAAGGGAGGATCCTCGTCCCGCGGCTGGCCCGGCACGAGCGTCCGGCCGGTCACGGTACGGAGGTCCAGGACGGCCCCGCGCTCCCCTGGCACAAGGGCACGGTGATGATCACCGGTGCGAGCGGCGCACTGGGGTCGAAGCTTGCCGCGCACCTGGTGGCCCGGCACGGCGCCCGTTCGCTGCTGCTGGTCAGCCGGAGCGGGAAGGCTCCGCATCTCGAAGGCGCCGGGGACGGCGTCGAGATCATCGCGGCGGCCTGCGACGTCACCGACCGCGAGGCGCTGACCGAACTCGTCGCACTCCACCGGCCCGTTGCCTTCGTACACGCCGCCGGGACGCTGGCCGACGGGACCTTGGAGGGGCTCACACCGGAGCAGGTCGACTCCGTGCTACGGCCCAAGATCGATGCCGCCTGGCATCTGCACGAGGCGGCCGGCGACCGGCCCGTGGTTCTCTACTCGTCGATCGCGGGGCTGCTCGGGACGGCAGGGCAGGCGAACTACGCGGCGGGGAACACCTTCCTGGACGCCCTGGCCGAATACCGCACCTCGCTCGGCCTGCCCACGGTCTCGCTGGCCTGGGGGCTGTGGGAGACCGGGATGGGCGACGGGCTCTCCGACGCGGACGTGCGACGGATCCTCGGGCTCGGGCTGCGTCCGATCGCGGTGCCGGAAGCGCTCGCTGCCTTCGACGTCGCCACCGCGGAGATCGCCGGCCCGGCCGCGGACGGCGGTTGGGGCCCGGTGTTCGCCGTGACGGGCGTCGACCGGGTCGCGCTCGGCTCCGCTCCGAACCCGCCTTCGGCGCTGCGGGGCCTCGTACCCCGTACCGCGTCCGCAGCTGCGCCGAGGACCGGTCCGGCCCGGGCGGCGCAACAGCCGGCCGGCATCCCGTGGGACCAGCCGGGGGCCGTGCTCGACCTGGTCCGCCGCGAGGTGGCCGCAGCCCTGGGGCACGACGAGGTCTCGGCGATCGACTCGGAGGTGTCGTTCACCGAGCTGGGCTTCGACTCACTGACAGCGGTCGAACTGCGCAACCGGCTGGCTGCGGTGACCGGCGAACGCCTGCCGACCACCCTGGTGTTCGACTATCCGACAGCGGCGGCCCTGGCCGAGAACTTGCGCGCCGTCGCGGCGGCGAGGCAGGCCGCGCCTGTTCTCGACCAGCTGGAGGCGCTGATCCGCAACGGACAGCTCGGCCCGGATGCGGTGGCACGGCTCCGGCAGCTGGTCGGTCACGATCCGGCGGGCGGCAGCGCCCGCGACGAGCAGCTGGACAAGGACCTGGAAGGCGCGGCCGACGAGGATCTGTTCGCCATGATCGACGACCTGGAGTAGGCACCGCGCCGGAGGGCTCCCGGGCGACCGGCAGGAGGTGTACCACCCTCCGTCCGGGCCCGGGAGCCCTCCGGCCCTCACCCCCGACAGACCCAATATGCAGTCGAATTCACTGATAGGGTATTGAATTATGGACAGGAATGACGCCGCCAGGCTGGTCGGGAAATACATCGCGATCTGGAATGAATCCGACGATAGGATTCGGCAGGCATTGGTCGAGGAAGTCTTCACACCGGACGCGACGTACACGGATCCGAACATCGCCGCCCGGGGCACCGCACCCATCGGCGACTATCTCGCCGTGGCGCAGCGCAACTTCACCGGGATGCCCTTCACCCTGGGGCCGGTGCTGACCCACCACGACATGGTCCACTTCGCGTGGCAGGTCGGCCCCGCGGTCGGGTCGCCGGTGGTGAGCGGATTCGACGTCGCCGAATTCGACGGCGGCCGGATCGCCCGGCTGACCGGATTCTTCAACGGCTACTGAGTCATTCGCTGGCGCATGGTCTCCGGGAAAGGAATTCGTCCCGACGACCAGTGGCAATGCCCTGAGCAGCCGCGCCCGTTTCACCGATACGGAATCGGCGTCGCCGAAGATCCGGTGGAAGGTCTCCCAGGTCGATCCGGCGATGCAGTCCCCTATGGTCGCGATCAGATTCTCGAAGAGCCGGGCGACCGCGTCGACCGACAGGGTCTCGAGCAGAATCCGGGTGCTGTTCAGCTGACCGAGTCCCCACCGGGGAAGCCTGCGATGGAAATCCTCGTTCGCGCAGGCCACGATGAGCAGCATTCCGGACTGGCTTCCCGATCCGAGGCTTTCGAAGAATTCGAGCGTGGCTTCGTCGGCGAGGTGCAGATCGTCGACCGCGATGACGACCGGGTGTTTCCGGGCGACCTCGTGCACGAGGCGCACCGCCTCGTGCACGTGGCGCACCGCCTCGTGCACGTGGCGCACCGCCTCGTGCACGTGGCCCGCCGGCTCCGGGCCGTGCCGACCGGCTGCACCGGCCGGGTCCGCCGGGCCGGTCCCACGGACCAGCGAACGCAGTTGCGCGACGACCGACGCCGGGTCGATGCTCACCGACCTGCTCACCCGGTACTTCACGATGAAGGGAGCGGTGCGGGCCTCCTCCTGGAGTAGCCGGCAGAACTCCATCAGGAGGCGGCTCTTCCCCGTCCCGTGGTCGCCGAGGATGGTCACGAGATGGGGAAGGCTGCGCTGTTCCACCCGCTGGAAGGTCCGCTGCAGGATCTCCATCTCGTGATCCCGGTCCATGAAAGGCTTCGTGTCGACCGGATACTCCACCGAACGCGCTTCGGCGATCCAGTACGGCAGCTTCTCGGCAGCCATGGCCAGATAGGACACCTGGTCGAGGGTCAGCGCCCTGGTGCGGTCGGACACCCAGATCAGGCCGGCCGGCACCTGCGGGAAGATCTCCCAGCAATGGTCCAGCAGCGTGCCGTTGGCCGAGACCCGGCTGCGGCGGGGCGCCGGGTCGAAGTGCCGCTGGACGTCGCCGGTCGCCACCATGGCCCTGATCGTGATTCCGTGCCGGCTCTCGTCCGACACGTCGAGGCTGTCCCGAAGCAGCAGGGCGAGCTGTGCCGCGCGCACGGCTCCCTCCCGTGGATCGTCGACGTCGAAGAGGGCGATCGTCGCGGAGCCGACGGATGCGAGCACCTCTCCCCCGCAGCACTCCACTCCCGCCCTGACCAGGGTGTGTATCCCGTCGAGTAGATCATCGAGACCGACGGGGTGCGGTTGTCCCGCCCCGTCCCCGACATGGGCGCGGACGATCATGACCGTCACCTCGCGCCGGTGTGACCGCTCCGGGGCCGCGGCCGGAACCTCCGGCCGGCCCGCTGCGTTCAGCAGGTCCGGCACAGGGCCGTCGTGGTCCGAAGGGGCCTCCGGAACGGGCCGTACACCCACATCGGGCGTCCGGCCGGCCTCCCCGGCCGCCGGCTCGACGTGCGAGAACTCGTTGAGCGTCGGGTTATGCGACAGGATGCTCTGCTGAAGGTCCCGCAGCCACGGCCCGGGCTCCAGACCGAGCTGGTCCACGAGTTCGGCGTGTGTGCGCTGGTAGACGTTGAGCGCTTCGCTCTGCCGGCCGGCACGGTACAGGGCGAGCATGAGCAGTCCGCGGGCGCGCTCCCGCAGCGGCTCGGCCTCCACCAGCGTCTCGATGCCGCTGATCACTTCCCGGTGATGGCCGCAGTCGAGCTTGGCCTCGAAGTAGAGCTCCTGGGCGTCGATGCGCGAGTTCTCGAAGATGTTCGACTCCGGCCATACGATCCCGGCTTCCACGAGATCGGCCAGCAGATCTCCACGCCACAGGTCCAGAGCGTCCCTGAGGATCACGGCGGCCTCGGCAGGGAGCTTGTTGGCCATCTTCTTGCGCGCGCGCTCCAGTTGACGGGAGAAGACATGCACGTCGACCATTTCCTCGTCGATGTGCAACGTGTACCCGGGCGAACGCGTGATCAGTGCCGGCTGCGACTCGCGTTCGCGCAGCGTCCGCAGCACCGACCTGAGAGACCAGACCGAATTCTGGAGAATTTTCCGGGCCGTAATGGGCGGCTCACCGTCCGGCCACAATGAGTCCACCAACCGACTGGTCGCGACAACCTGATTGGGTTCGAGCAGAAGCCGCCCCAGCAGCGCGCGCTGCTTCACTCCGCCGAGAACGACCCGTTCACCGTCACGGACCGCTTCCAGCGGTCCGAGCATGCGAAACTGCATCATGATCCTCCCCCGTTTAAGCCTGATCAAGAAGCATCCCGCCCGCGAATCCACGCGATAACGACAGGGATTGAACGAAATCCAGGCATCCGGCGCGATCGGATAATCCACGATCCGCGAGCGGGCGCCTCCAGCATCGGCAACACAGAGATTTCAGGATAAGTCAAGCACACAACCCCCCAGCATGCAACCAAAAATCAATGGACCAAAACCCCGGCACTCACACCATGCCAAGACTTTACCCATTGCATTCTAAGTGCACCGCCCGGTCCTGACCGATGTGTCCAGGAACACCAACCACCCCACCACCCCCACCCATCCCCACAGAACCAGCCAACCAGCCTACCGACGGCTGAATATGGCCGCTCCGCTTGCACCGGAGGCCGCCGCCTCTGATCGGCACGAAGTCACAGCACTCGCTCCGACGCCGATCCACAAGAGGTGTTTATGAGCCACCGCTTTACGCCTGCGACGCCGAAACAGCGCCCCGGCATGAGGAGCAGGAAGAGACGGCTGTCCGCGGCCTCAGGCGCTCCAGCCGCCCCCGACCGCCCGGCTCGACAGGTACGAGTCGCGCAGGGCCTTGCGCAGGCCGGGGACCATCACGTCGAACCGCGCGGCGAGCGCCTTGAGTTCCTGCTTGTGGGTGCGGCGGTCTGCCCGGCTCCATACACAGGTCACCTCGAGCTCGGCGGCGAACACGGCCATGGTCAGCTCCGCCGACGGGATCGACGCCGGGTCGGCTCCGCCGAGCACGGTGTCGCGCACCCGCTCCTGGAGGACGCGCACCTCCTCCGGGTGAGTGACGGTGACACGGTCGGCCGGGATGAGTCCCATCAACTTGCCGCGGGAGACGGAGACCGCCCCCGTGGCTGCGAGCTGGTCGCGGACCGGTGTCTCCGCGGTGTGGGCCTTGTTGTGCACGAACTGCAGCCAGCCCTTCGGCTTGCTGTCGGGCAGGTCGCGCCACACCGCGGCGGCGAAGGAGTCGTCCGGCCCCTTCCCGGGCTTCCGGATCACCTTCCCTCCCGTGGCGTCGAGCAGCCCGTCGCGCGCCAGCTCGGCCAGGGCGCCGGCACGCAGCAACTGGCCGCGGCCCTGCAGGTTGTCGATCTGGAACTTGCCCTGGTCCACGGTGTAGCAGAGCAGGTAGAGGTGTTGCGGCAGCGTCTGGGCCATGTTGTTCTCTCCCGTGCGGAGGGTGCGGGGTTCGAGGTGGCGCAGGGCGTGAAGCCGAGTGGCCTCAGGCCTTGTGGCCCTCGAAGTGGGGCTCGGAGTCGGGCTCGGAGTCGGGCTCGAAGTGGGCATCGAAGCCCAGGTGTTCGGCCAGGAAGCGTTCCGCCGCGGTGTAGAGGGCGATCACGTTCTCCGGGTTCTCGATGGCGTGGCCTTCGTCCTTCATGACGGTGTACTCGACGGGGACACCTCGTGCGCGCAGGGCTCCGACCAGCTGGTCCGACTCGGCGAGGACGACGCGGGCGTCGTTGGCGCCGTGCACCACCATCAGGGGGGTACGGATCCGGTCGACACGGCTGATCGGGGAGCGGGCCAGCATGTCGGCCTCCTGCTCCGGGTCGGCCGGGTCGCCGACGTACGTGAACCAGTTGTAGGCGAGCATCGGTTTGACGAAGTCGGGCTGGCTGCGCATGAAGTTGGCCAGGTCGGAGATGCCGACGACGTCCACGGCGGCGGCGAAGACATCCGGGGTGAAGGTGACTCCGACCAGTGACGCGTAACCGCCGTAGGAGCCGCCCATGATCGCCACACGGTCCGGGTCGGCGTATCCCCGCTCGACCGCCCACCGCACGCCGTCGATGAGGTCGTCGTGCATCTTGCCGGCGAACTCCCCGATGGCGGCCCTGGTGAAGCCCTTGCCATAGCCGGTGGAGCCCCGGAAGTTGACCTGCAGCACCGCACAGCCGCGGTTGGCGAAGAGCTGCGCGGCGGGATTGAACCCCCAGCTGTCCCGGCTCCAGGGGCCGCCGTGGACGAACAGCACCAGCGGCAGCCTGGACGGCTGGGCACCGGTCGGCAGCGTCAGGTACGACGGCAGCGTCAGACCGTCCCGGGAGGTGATCGACACCGGTCGCATCGGTGCGAGCGACTCGGGGTCCAGGTGCGGCTTCGCCCGGTGCAGCAGGCGGCTCTCGCCTGTGGAGTGGTCGTAGAGGAAGGTGACCCCGGGGTCACGGTCGTGGGTGAAGCCGGCCACCCACCGCTGTCCGCTCTCGTCGGAGGACAGTCCGGCGAGATCACCGTCGGACAGTTTCTCCAGGTTCTCCAGCACTTCGGCGAAGTGCGGGTCCAGCGCGTGGATCACCTGCCGCTCACCCAGATAGCGGACCGCGAGCAGCTCACCTGTGCGCCGGCTGCGGATCAGAGGGGAGGGCAGGGCGGGGAAGACCTGTGCGCGGGTGTCCAGGTCGTACCGCGGGTGGGAGTCGACCTCCTCCTCATTGCCGGTGGCCAGGTCGAGCCGGGCCAGGCGGAGACGGTCGCTCCCGCGGTTCGAGCCCAGCCATACCCCGGAGCCGTCCGGCGTGACCTCCATGGGGTAGATCCCCAGCGGAGCGTCACCGCCCTCGAACCGCGCCACGGGGTCCAGCGCCTCCGTTGCCCCGTCCCACCGGGAAAGCTCGACATCTCCATCAGCCGTCGTCGCCACCGCGTACGGCTCGCGCTCGGTGTACAGCCACCCGTCGACGTTGCTCCCCGGGTTCCGGGCGAGGGTCGTGAGGCCGCCGGTGGCGATGTCCAGTTCGACCAGGTCGAACCGGGCCCGGTCGCGCAGGTTCAGCTGGGTGATCACCTTGCCGGGCCGCCCGGCGGGCAGGTCCAGGCCCATGGTCCGCACCCCGGGATAGGGCGTGAGGTCCACCGCGGCTGTGTCCGGGGCATCCAGGTCGACGCGGTAGAGGTGCAGGTTCTCGTCGCCGCCCTGGTCCCGGGTATAGAGCAGCCACCGCGGGTCGCGGGTCCAGTGGTAGCTCACCACCCCGCGGTCCTCGGTGGTCACGCACCGCGCGTCCCCGGGCGTGTCGACGCTCTCGATCCAGACGTTCATGCGGTTCTTCCACAGCGCCAGGTACGCCAGCTTCTTGCCGTCCGGCGAGAGGGTCGCCTTCGCGCGAGGCGGCGACCCGAAGAACTCCTCGACGGAGATGGTCTCCCGCAGTGCCATGTCGGTCCTTCCTGTGGTCGGCGCCGCCCGATGCCGTGGGGAGGCGAGGCCGAGCGCCGTCTGTCACTTAATGACACTGTCACTAAATGACAGGCTCTTCAAGCCCTGGAACTTCCGACAGCCGGACCGGCGCCACGCTTGAGATCCGCGGTCCGGAACAGAAGGAGTGGGACACCTCACCCAGGGGCGGCCAGTCAAGCGGATGTCGTGTTGTGACTCACATCACACCGAGAAGAGGTAGCCGTGAGTGTCACTTAGTGTCAAAGTAGCACTGAGCGACATAAGCAAATGCACCTCGGCCCCCAGACGAACTCGGGAGAACTGACCACCATGAAGACCAAAAGCTTCCTGGAGACAGAGTCCGACACGCAGACGGAGCAGACGGAGCAGCCAGCGTCCCGGCAGCAGCCTTCGGTACTCGACCAGGCCGGAGGTACCAAGGGGATCGTCTACTCGGCACTGCCCGTGGTGGCATTCGTCGTCGCCAACAGCGCCGGCGGACTGCGGGTGGCGATCATCGCCGCCCTCGCCGTCGCGGTCGGCATCGGCGTGGAGCGCCTGGCGCGCAAGGAGTCGCTGCAGCCCGCGATCGGCGGCGTGTTCGGCGTCGCGGTCGCCGCGGGCATCGTCTGGCTGACCGGCTCCGCCAAGGACTACTTCCTCATCGGCATCTGGGCGAGCCTGGCCGGCGCCGTCCTCTTCCTCCTCTCCGTCCTGGTGCGGTGGCCGCTGGCCGGCGTGATCTGGAACGTGGCCACCGGCAAGGGCAACGCCTGGCGCGCGGACAAGCGCTCGCGGCTCTACTACGACGTCGCCACCCTGGTGCTGGCCGCGGTCTTCGGCGCCCGGTTCGCCGTCCAGCAGTACTTCTACGCCACCGACCAGGTCGGCTCGCTGGGCTTCGCCAAGATCGCCATGGGCTTCCCGCTGCTCGCCCTGGCCCTCCTGGTGGTCGCCTGGGCCGCCCGGAGCTCGAACAAGCGGCTTGCGGCCATCGGCCTGCTGCCCGCCAAGCGCGCCTGACCTCCCCGGAAAGAAAGGAAGCCGTAGTGACTACGAGCCGAGGAGAGGTCGTTCGGCCGCTGGGCGCGTTCGAGCGGACCATCGACTTCTACATGCGCCGCAACCCCATCCAGTTCTCCCTGGTCGCCGAGATCGACCGGCACATACCGGAGGCCGAGCTGACCGCGGCACTGGCGAAGCTCTCCCGCAGGCACCCGCTGCTCGCGGTGACGGTGGACCACGCCGCTCCCGGCGCCGTGTACCGGCAGGCCGGTCACGCGATCCCCGTGACGACGCTGCCGGAGGGCACGCCCTGGCAAGCGGTCGTGGCGGCCGAGCAGACACGGCCGATCCCGTCGGCCCCAGGCCCGCTGGTGCGCGCCGCCCTTCTGACGCGGGGCCGGCGGTGCGCCATCGTGCTCACGTTCGCCCACCGGATCGCCGACGGGGTGGGCGGGCTGCGGGCGCTGCTCGACCTGGTAGCGGTCCTGGACGGTGAGGAGCAGGCGCCCGGCACTGTCCCCGAGGCGCAGGAGGACCTCCTCGCCCGCGTCGTCACGCCGCCGGACGCCATGACCGACAGCCCGCCGCCGGATGACCCGCGCCTGAGCGCCGCCGGTGAACTCGCACCGTTCGTAGGGCACCTGCCGCATCTGCAGGCTCTCGCGCTCGACCAGGAGCTGACCGCCCGGCTCGTCCTGCGCTGCCGGTCGGAGAGCACATCGGTGCACGCGGCGCTCTGCGCCGCCGCCGCCGTGGTGTTCCACCGGCGTGGACGGGAGTTCGTACGGGTACTGACACCCGTGGACCTGCGCCGGGCCGCCAGTCTGCCCGACGAGGTGGTGAACCGCTTCGTCGGGGCCAGGACCGCGAGCGAGGCACACGAGGCCGACGACTTCTGGAAGCTCGCCCGTGGCACCCGCGAGTCGCTCGTACGCCAGCGCGCTCCGCACGCCCTCAAGGCCGCTGGTGCCCAGCTCACGGAGCACGCCCCGGCGAGCGGGGAGGAGGCCGAGGCGATGATGGCCGCCGCCACCGCGGCCGACATCCAGATCACCAACCTCGGCGTGGCACAGCCGTGGAAGCACAGCGGGAGCACGCTCACCGCCCTCTGGGGTCCGGCACAGATCACCCAGCTGCGCGGGGAACACGTGCTCGGCGTCGTCACCGTCGGCGGGCGGCTGCGGATGACCGAGCTCACCCACGACCCCGTCGCCGGGCTGGTCGGAGACATCGCCGCCGTACTGGCCGAAGCCTGTGCCGAGCCCGGAGACGGCGCGGACCGGGCCTGAACGCCAGGGCAGCACCAGCACCGTCGGCCGCTCGACGACACCCGCACCCGCCGCGCCGGTCACCTGCCCGGCAGCCGCTCCGCACTGACATCGGACGTCACTCAATGTCAATATGACACTGGCGTGCCGACACGGAACAAGCGGAGGTGACCCGAATGGCGACGGCCAAGCGGGGCGGGAACGGAATGAGCGAGCAGCGGCGCCACCGGCTGCGCCTTGAGATCTCCCGGGAGGCGTCCCGCCTGTTCTGGGAACAGGGCGTGGACGCCACCAGCGGTGACCAGATCGCCGAAGCGGTGGGCCTGTCCACCCGCACCATCTGGCGCCACTTCCGCAGCAAGGAGAGCTGCGCCGAACCCATCGTGACGCAGGGCGTGGAATGGGAGATGCGCACACTGCGCGAGTGGCCCGCGAACCTCTCGCTCGAAGAGCGGTTCAGCGGGGAGGCGAGCCGGTTCCGCGCCGAATCCGACGCGGTCGAGCTGGCCGACAACGCGCTCGCGATGCGGATGATCCGGCTGGCCGACACCGAGCCGGCGCTGCGTACCGCCTGGCTGATGGCCTGTGACCAGGTGGAGCGCGAGATGGTCGAGATCATCGCGAAGCGTCTGGGACGCCCGGCCGATGACATCGACGTGCGCCTGCATGCCGCGGCGGCCTCAGCCGCCATCCGGGTCCTCAACGAGGAGATCGGTGCGGCTCTCCTCGACGGTGCCGACCCCGCACAGTTCGCCGACGCCTCGGAGCGCATGGCACACGCCGTCCGCAGGGCCACGGGAGGGGCTGTGGGGGACCCGGTCGTCGGCGGTCCCTGACGATGCGGGCACTTGCCAGTCAAGCCACTTAATGCCATCGTGACACTTGATGACATGTGAATGTGCTGTGACGGGGTGATCCGGATGGACATGCTCACGAGCCCCTCTGCCAGGGGAATGAGTGAGCGGCGGCGCCACCGGCTGCGTCTGGAGATCTCCCGGGAGGCGTCCCGCCTGTTCTGGGAACAGGGCGTGGACGCCACCACCGGCGACCGGATCGCCGAGGCCGTGGGCCTGTCCACCCGCACCATCTGGCGCCACTTCCGCAGCAAGGAGAGCTGCGCCGAACCCATCGTGACGCAGGGCGTGGAATGGGAGGTGAGCTTGCTGCGGAGCTGGCCGCGCCATCTCTCCCTCGAGGATCATCTCGCCGCGGAGGTCGTCAGATACGGGAACGACGCCGGTGCCGCAGAGCACGCCGACAGCCTGCTCGCGGTCAAGATGATCCGGTTGGCGGACCACGAGCCGTCGATCCGGACAGCGTGGCTCATGGCCTGTGACCAGGTGGAGCGCGAAATGACCGCGATCATCGCGGAGCGTCTGGGACGCCCCGCCGGCGACCTCTCGGTGCGACTGCACGGCGCAGCGGCCTCCGCCGCCTTCCGGGTCATCAACGAGGAGCTGGGCGCCATCGTGATGCGCGGTGTCGTTCACGTGGATCTCGAACACGACGTGATCCGACGCGTGGCGCGAGCCGTGCGCGATGCCACCGGGGGTGCGATCGGCGACGCCGTCGCCCCCGCAGCGGCGGAACTCCCGTAACTGCCACGTACGACCGCCCACGCGACTCACGACCGCCCCCGCGACTCACGGCCGGCGAACAAGCCGACCCTCGCCTTGGAGCCGACCGGTGTCACCGCCGCCGCTGGTCGGCGCGCAGCTCGAAGTCGCCGTAGCTGCTGTCGACCGGGTTGACCGTGACGCCGGGGGCGATGATCCCGTCAATGGCGTCGAGCACGTCCGGCGAGAGCTTGACGTCGGCGGCGGGCAGGAACGCCTCCAGCTGCTCCATGGTGCGCGGTCCGATGATCGCCGAGGTGACGCCGGGGTGGTTGATGACGAAGGCGACAGCCAGCTCGACGAGCGTGAGGCCGGCCTTCTCCGCCAGAACGGCGAGTTGTTCGACGGCGTCCAGCTTGCGCTGGTTGGCCAGGGTACTCATGTCGAAGCGGGCCTGAGGGCGTGCCGCGGAGGCGGGGCCATCGCCGGCGTTCTTGCGGTAGCGGCCGGAGAGCCAGCCGCCGGAGAGCGGACTGTAGGTGAGGGTGCCCATGCCGTGACGGCGCACGGCGGGCAGGACATCCTCCTCGATGCCGCGGACCAGGATCGAATACGGCGGCTGCTCGGTCACGAATCGCTCCAGGTTGCGCTCGCGCGAGACCCACTGGGCCTCGACGATCCGGGAGCCGGAGTACGACGAGGTTCCGATGTAGCGGATCTTGCCCTGGTGGACGAGGTCGGAGAGGGCGCCGAGGGTTTCCGAGACGTCGGTGTCGGGGCTGGGGCGGTGGACCTGGTAGAGGTCGATGTGGTCGGTGCCGAGGCGCCGCAGGGAGTTCTCGACCTCGCGGATGATCCAGCGCCGCGAGCCACCCCGCTGGTTGGGGTCGTCCTGGTCCATCGGCATGAAGAACTTGGTCGCGAGGAACACGTCCTCGCGGCGGTCCTTCAGCGCCTTGCCGACGATCTCCTCCGAGACCCCGGCGGAGTACACGTCCGCGGTGTCGACGAAGTTGATCCCTGCGTCGAGGGCGCGGTGGATGATCCGGATCGAGTCGGCTTCGTCCTCGTTGCCCCAGGGGCCGAACATCATCGCGCCCAGGCAGAGCGGGCTGACCTGGACGCCGGTACGGCCGAGCGGTCGGTACTGCATGAGGTGTTTCTCCGATCGTGTGGTGGTCAGTCGTTCGCCAGGGGAACGACGGTGCCGGAACTCGCCCAGCCGGCGAGCAGGCTCAGGGCCTGCCGCTCCCGGGAGTCCGGTTCGGGGGTGTAGAAGTTGAGCCGCAGGCCGGGGTCGGCCGGCAGGTCCATCGCCTCGTAGGGCAGCGCCAGATCGCCGGCCAGCGGGTGGTGAAGGTTCTTGACGCCGGAGCGGTGGAACTTCACGTCGTGGCGGGCCCATCGGCGGGCGAAGTCGTCACTCCTGGTCGTCAGCTCTCCGATCAGGTCGGTGAGCGCCTTGTCGTGGGGCGCCCGGCCCGTCTCTGTACGCAGGAAGGCGACCGCGTCGTCGGCGCCTCTTTCCCAGTCCGTCCAGAACTCCGGGCCGGCCGGGTCGAGGAACATGAAACGGGCGCTGTTGACCGGGCCGCGCCGGGCGAACAGCGGAGAGTCGAAGACAGGTGCGTACAGCGCACGTCCCAGCGCGTTGGTGGCCAGGATGTCGAAGCGCGCGTTGCGTACGTACGCCGGCACGTCGGTCATCGAGTCGAGCAGCCGCAGGATCGTGGGCCGTACGCGGGACGCGGTCACCTTGGGCCGTCGGCCCGACGGCGTCGTCGCGCGGGCGAGATCGTAGAGGTGGGTGCGCTCGGCCTCGTCCAGCTGGAGTGCGTGAGCGAGGGCTTCGAGCACCGAGTCCGAGGCACCGGTGAGGTTCCCGCGTTCGAGCCTGATGTAGTAGTCCACACTCATGCCCGCCAGCAGGGCGACCTCCTCGCGGCGAAGGCCGGCGACCCGACGGTTCGTGCCGTAGACGGGGAGCCCCGCCTGCTCCGGGGTGATCCGGGCCCGCCGGGTGCTCAGGAACTCGCGGACCTCGGCGGCCGGAGTCTTCCTGCCGGTGTCAGCCATGCGCAGGAGCTTCTGCGGTGGCGGCGAGGGCGGACATGCGGTGGCTCCTTCTGATCGTCGTGGATCCCGTGCCGGTCCCCTCACCGTAGATCCGCCGGCGGGTGCCTGCGAGGTACTGCCATTACCTGGAAGAGCAGTGACTCCCGCCTGTGCGCCGAGGCGCGGTTCCCTGGAAGGACCGGATCCCGGCCGGCCACGACCGGACCCAACCGGCGACCGGTCTCAAGGAGCACCGTGTGCAGAGCGCCTTCGTACTCGCAGCCCGGGTGCCGCGGTTGCCGGAGCGGGTGAGCAGGCCGAGAGTGCTGCTTGATGGGGCCGCCTCAACACCTCATCGCGCCCCCGCCGGCCACCCACGACGAAAGGTCCCTGTGATGCAGACCCTCACCCTCAACAACGGCGTCGAGATGCCCGCCCTCGGACTCGGCGTCTTCCAGACCCCGCCGGACGAGACCCGGGCCGCCGTCACGGCCGCGCTCGACCTCGGCTACCGGCACATCGACACCGCCGCCGCGTACGGCAACGAACGGGAGGTCGGCCGGGCCGTCCGCGAATCCACCGTGCCCCGCGAGGAGATCTTCGTCGAGACGAAGATCTGGATCAGCGACTACGGGTACGACGAGACCCTGCACGGCTTCGACAAGAGCGCCGCCAAGCTGGGCGTCGACCGCATCGACCTGCTCATCCTCCACCAGGCCCTCCCGTCGGACTTCGACAGGACCCTCGCCGCCTACCGCGCCCTGGAGACGCTCCTGGCCGACGGCAAGGTCCGCGCCATCGGCGTCAGCAACTTCATGGTCGACCCGCTGACCGCGCTGCTCGACGCCACCACCGTCGTCCCGGCGGTCAACCAGCTGGAGATCCACCCCTACTTCCAGCAGCGCGCCGTCCTGGACTTCGACGACGAGCACGGCATCCTCAACCAGGCGTGGTCCCCCATCGGCGGCATCACCTTCTACCCGGGGTACGGCGAGAACCGCAGGAGCGTCCTGGAGGACTCCGTCGGCACCGGCATCGCCGAGGCGCACGGCAAGAGCCCCGCGCAGGTGCTGCTCCGCTGGGGCCTGCAGCACGGCCGCTCCGTGATCCCCAAGTCGACCAAGCGCCACCGGATCGCCGAGAACATCGACGTCTTCGACTTCGAGCTGACCATGGACGAGCTGAACGCCCTCGACGCCCTTGAGACCGGTCGCCGCGGCGGCCCCGAGCCCACGAGCATCAACCTCACGGACCACGGCCGGGCCATCCCCGAAGCCTGACGAGAAGGAGAGGACCATGACCACCTGGAACGACTCGGACCTGACCAGGATCGGCGCGGCCGAAGAGCTGGACCTCGAGTCCGAACGCACCGACGGCACGCTCCGCGCCCCGGTGACGATGTGGGTCGTGCGGGCGGGCGACCACGTCTACGTCCGCTCGGTCAAGGGCGTCGACGGCCCCTGGTACCGGGGCGCACGCTCCCGCCACCAGGGACGTGTCGAGGCCGGAGGCGTCCGGGCCGACGTCACCTTCCGCCACGCCGGTCCCGGCGAGTACGCCGACGTGGACGCGGCCTACCGGGAGAAGTACGGCCGGTACACCGACATCGTCGAGCACGTCCTGACCGACCGGGCCCGCGCCTCCACCCTCCGTCTCGAACCCCGCTGATCCCCTGCGGATTCACCCCTCGGACAGAGCCGTGAGGACCACTGCGGTCAGTGCCGCGCGCTCCACCATGCCGGAGACCGACGTGTTCTCCGAGCGGGCGTGGGCTCCGGAGCCGACCGCGCCGATACCGTCCAGAACCGGGACACCCGCCGCCACCACGAAGTTGCCGTCGCTGGCTCCGCCGACCGCCGTCTCGCGCAGGTCGTAGCCGAGCGTCGCCGCGCAGGAGCGGGCCAGCGCCGCCAACTCGGCTACGCCTGCGGTGCGTTCGAAAACCGGGCGGTTCCAGCCGCCCGTCACCTCGGTCGATGTACGCCGGTCCACCGGCCGCAGCGCGGCCAGCGCCGCACCGATACGGTCCTGTTCGGCAGCGGTGGCGACCCGGACGTCGAGCCGGGCGACCGCCCGTCCTGCCGTCACGTTGCTGCGGGTGCCGCCATCGATCACACCTACATTGAGCGAGGTACCTGCCTCCCGGTCACGCAGTCCGGCCAACAGCGTTATCTGATGGGCTAGTTCATCCACCGCGCTGGCACCGGCGTCCGGGTCCAGGCCTGCGTGTGCCTCCTTACCGGTGACGGTGAGGGTGAAGAGACCGACCCCCTTACGCGCCGTCTTGACGGCGCCGTCGGCCGCGGCCTCGAAGACAAGAGCGGCGCGGCTCTCCCGGGCCTCGGCGACGATCGCCTCGCTGGAGGTGAGGCTGCCGGTCTCCTCGTCACCGTTGAGCATCAGGGTGCAGGCCGGACGGGGCAGCCCGAGCGCGTCCAGCGCCCGCAGCGCCCACACCGCCTGCACCAGTCCGGCCTTCATGTCGAAGACCCCGGGGCCGGTGATGCGGTCGCCGTCCCGTCGGAACGGCCACCCGTCCAGAGTGCCGGTCGGCCAGACCGTGTCGTAGTGGCCCAGCAGGAGCACCGGCCGGCTGCCGGCGCCCGGGTAGCGGCGGATCAGGATGTCGCCCGTCTGCTCGCGTTCCAGGATCTCTTCTGCCTCCGGGGTGGCCAGGGCGTCGTCGAGCCAGCCACGCACCCACGTCAGACAGGCGGCGAGCGCCTCCCGGTCGTCGCTGGCACTCCCCTGGGACGTGTACGCGGCCAGGTCGTCGACCATGTCCTCCCGGTGCGCGTCCAGCCACGCACTCACCGCGACGGCCGTCTCCTGGTCGGGGCGGGCCGGACCGTCGTCCGGGACGGGGTCCTGGCCCGGGGAGGAGCCCGCGAGGTGGTCGAGCGCGTCCAGCCGGGACTCCGTCATCAGGCCCGGGTCGCGCTCCAGCTCCCGCAGCCCGTCGATGACGGAGTGCAGAACCGGGGCGTCCACCCCGTGCCGTTCGGCCTGGGTGAAGACTTCCGCGTAATGGGTGGTCACCTCGACGGGCCGACGACGTACCGCCAGGTCGCGCCAGATGCCGCTGCGGTCCTTGGCCTGGGTGCCCAGCCATGCGGTGAGACGACCGGTGGCGGCACGGCGTACGGCGGGATCGGCGCCCCGCCGGAACACGTCGGGCTCGAAGGCGTCGAACGCCTCCAGCGTCACCCCCAGGGCGTCAGCCACGTCGAACACCTCGCCGGCCACCGCGTGCATGGTGAGCGGGTGGCGGTCGATCAGCTCGGCCATGGGTGCGTCGGCCAGGGCCGTGGCCGCCAGCATGGCGCCGAACCCGGCCTTGGCCCACAGGTAGCCCTCGACGTTGTCGCTGGCCACCGCCGGACCCCAGCTCTGAAGGTCGGCGACGAGTGCGCCGACCCGCTCGGAGACAGCGGCGCCGTGGCACTCACCGACCACCAGGGCCCCTGCTCCCCCGTCGAGGATCACACCGGGCTCGATGACGTCGGCGAAGATGTTGACGAAGGCGGCGACGGTGCGTTCCGGCCCGATCCTGTCCGCTATCAGTTGCTCGTTGAAGCCGTTCTGGAACGAGACGACCCAGCCATCCGGAGCGAGTCGCGGAGCGATCCAGTCGAGTGCGGCTTCCGTGGCCTGTGCTTTGACCGCCAGCAGCACCCGATGGACGGAGCCGTCGTACGTATCGGGTGTCGCCGCCTCGACCGGTACGCTCTCGCGGTGCTCGCCCCGGGCGACGGTCAGCCCCCGGTCACGGATCGCCGCGACGTGCGCCGCGTCCGTGTCGATGAGACAGACCCGATGGCCCGCACGGGCCAGGCTGAAGGCCAGGGTCCCGCCGATCGCTCCGGCGCCGACCACGGTGTAGCTGTCGCTGCTCATGCGGAGTGTCCTTCCGTGGCCGTCTGGGGCGGTGATGCCGGTGATCCGGATGCGGCGGTGGGGGCGTGCGGGATGCCGTCGTCGGGACCCGAACCCTCCGGTGGCCAGATCCGGGGCAGATGGGCCGCGCCGGTGCTGGATCCTCCGTCGACCCGCAGAACCTCGCCGGTGATCCAGGAGGCGTCCGGGCCCGCGATCCAGCGGACGGCGCGGGCGATGTCCTGGGGGGTACCCGCCCTGCCGAGCGGATTCGTGCCGATCGCGGTGGCGTACTGCTCGGAGACCGGGTTGCACGCGCTGTCGACCGGGATGAACCCGGGGCTGACGGCATTGACCCGGATGTTGTGGGCTCCCAGTTCGAGGGCGGCGGCCCGGGTGGCCATCTCCAGCGCCGCCTTGGAACTGGCGTAGGGGCCGCCGCCAGGACGGGCGCGGAGTGCCGAGCCCGAGGAGATGTTGACCACCGCGCCGGCCAGGCCGTGCTCGACGGCGAGCCGGGAGAAGGCGGCGGTGGCCAGTACCGGAGCCCGCAGGTTGACAGCGAAGAGCCGGTCCCAGTCCGCGGCGGACACGTCCCCCATGTCGAGGGACGGGTAGACGCCGGCAGCGTTGACCAGTACGTCGACCGGCCCGCGCGCCGCCCAGGCCTGGTGGACGAGGTCCGCCGCGGCTTCCGGCCGGGTCAGGTCAACAGTGAGCGCACCGACCGGGCCGGCGCCGGAGCCGGTCGCGCCGAGCCGTGCGGCGACGAGTTCAAGAGTCTCCCGGTCGCGGTCGGCAAGGGTGAGGGCGGCGCCGTCCGCGGCGAACTCCTCCGCGACCGCGCGGCCGATCCCACCGGCCGCTCCCGTGATGAGGACGTGGCGCATCAGTGGAACTCCTTGTTCTTGGTCTCCGGCATCGTCACGTAGACGAGGAACGAGATCAGCGACGCCCCGGCGACGTACAGCCAGAGCAGGTCGCTGTGGCCGCTCTCGTGCATCCAGGTGGTGAGGTAGGGGGCGGTGCCGCCGAAGAGGGCGACGGCCAGCGCGTACGGCAGGGCGATCCCGGTGGCCCGGATCTCTGCGGGGAACTGCTCGGCCATGATGACCGCGCAGTTCGCGGAGTAGCCGAGGATCAGCAGCATCCCGACCAGCTGCACCAGGAACAGGCTGAGGAAGCTGTCGCCCAGCAGATGCAGCAACGGCCAGGCCAGCAGCGTGAATCCGCCCGCGAAGACGGCCATGGTCGGCTTACGCCCGAGGCGGTCGGAGAGCAGGCCGACGAAGGGCAGCAGGATGACGAAGATGATCAGGCAGAGCGTCTGCGACAGCAACGCGCTGCTCAGCGGGATACCGGTGGTGAGATTCGCGTACGTCGGGAGGTAGTTGACCCATATGTAGTACGTCAATGTGCCCGCGATGGTGATCCCGGCGACCCGCAGCGCGGCGCCGGGGTGCTCGACGAACATCACCTTGAGCGGGTTCGAACGCGTACGGCCCTCCCCGTGGGCCTGGGTGAAGGACTCGGTGTCCTCCACGGAGACCCGCAGCCACAGACCGACCAGCCCGAGCAGCCCGCCGGCGACGAACGCCAGGCGCCATCCCCACGCGTGGAGGGCCTCGTCGCTGAGGGTGGAGGTCGTGATGGTTCCCAGCAGCGAGGCGATCAGCACACCGCCTGCGACCGACACCTGCTGCCACGATCCGGCGAAGGCACGGCGTCCGACGGCAGCGGACTCCACGAGGAACGCCGAGGAGGACCCGAACTCTCCCCCGGCGGAGAACCCCTGGACCAGACGGGCCACCAGGAGCACCAGCGGGGAGAGCACTCCGATGGACTGGTAGCTCGGGGTCAGGGCGATGACGAACGCGGCTCCTGCCATCAGCCCGACCGTCAGCGTCATGCCCTTCTTACGGCCGTGACGGTCGGCATACACACCGAGTACGGCCGCGCCGACGGGCCGCATGACGAAGCCGACGGCGAAGACGGCGAGGGTGGACAGCAGGGCGACCGCACCGTTGCCGGAGGGGAAGAACTCGTCGGCGATGATCTTGGCGAAGATGGAGTAGAGGGCCCAGTCGACCCACTCCACGGTGTTACCGATCGTGCCGGCGACGATGGCCTTGCGCTGCTTGCCGCTCAGTTTGTGCGTGGCGTTCGCGGCCGGGACCGCGGGGGACTCGGTACTCATGACGTGTGCTCCGGGATCTCGTGGGGAGGAGTCGCGGTGCGGACGGCCTGGGCCAGTTCCGCGTGGGTCGCGTACCAGACCCCGGGGTGCGCGGCGATGTGGTCCAGCAGCTCGCGCAGGACGACCAGCCGTGAGCGGTGGCCGATGACATGCGGATGGAGGGTGAGCTGGAAGACACCGCCCGCGCGGTGGGCGGCGTCGAACTCGTCGGTCCAGATCTCCAGCACATCGCGAGGACGGCTGTGCGGGCGGACCGCGCCGTAGCGGTCCATGGTGAAGTACGGCGCGTCATCGCGGATCCAGTCGACGGGGATCTCGACCAGGCCGGTGGGTCGGTTGGCGGCCAGGATCTCGTAGGGCTCGTCGTCGGCCATCAGCGACGAGTCGTAGGAGAAGCCGAGGTCGAGGATGGTCTGCAGGGTCGAGTCCGAGAAGTCCCAGGACGGCGTGCGGATACCGGTCGGCCGCTGCCCCGTGAGGTCGGCCAGGGTGTCCAGGGCCCGCCCCACGAGTTCCTTCTCGTCCTCGGCGCCGAGCAGTGTGTTGCGCTCGTGGATCCAGCCGTGGACGGCGAGCTCGTGGCCGTCGCGGGTGTAGGCGCGGGCCTCATCGGGGTGGAGCAGCGCGGAGACGGCCGGCATGAAGAACGTAGCCGGGACCCCGAAGCGGGCGAGCAGGTCCAGGACCCGCGGTGCGCCGACCCGTGCGCCGTACTCTCCCTGGGCGAGGAGTCCCGGGCTGGTCAGCCCGTCACGCAGGGGAATCGTCTCGTGGTCGGAGTCGAAGGAAAGGGCGACCGCGACCCGGGCGCCGTCCGGCCAACGCTCGGGCAGCAGCCGGCGACCGGCGCGGACGGCCTCGACGTGTCGCCGCCACTCGCTCTCGGGCCACCGCCAGCTCTGTGTCGCGGTGTCCAGCTCGTTCGTGGGCATGGTGCTCTCCGGGTGACTCGAGGGACGGGGGCTCAGGGGTAGAGGGGTGTGCGGCTCACGGGCACGCTGCCGCATACACGTGTCAGGTGGTATGTCCATGCCGCCGGCCGAGGGCGCGACCGGGAGGCCTTCGGCGTATGCCGGACGGGCCGATGCGCGGAAACGCAGATGCGCGATGCGCAGATGCAGCTGGGTGCGGACGGGCCCGCTGTACGGTCAGGTGACGGGCCGGGCGGGGCTCCGCCCTGCCGTCAGCCGGACTGGTCCAGCCGGGTCCAGGCCCCCTTGACGGTGGCCAGGTGCACGGTGACGTCGGAGGCGTTCAGTCCCGGCAGGGCACCGATGACCTCACCGGTGTAGCGGAACAGATCGGTACGGCGGGGCAGGACCATGTGTCCGACCAGGTTGAACCGGCCCGTGGCCGCGGCGAGGAACTTGGTGCCCGGATGACGCGCGAGCTGCCGGCCCGCGGCGTCGAGCCGATCCGGCTCGATGGACAGCCACACCATGAACTCCGCCTGGTACCCCAGGAGCGCCGGATCAACGAGGGTCCGGAAATGCAGGACTCCGCGCTCCACCAGCCGGTCCAGGGCCCGCGAGACGCTGGACTCACTTCGCTCCAGCCGGCGCGCCAGCGTACTGACCGGCAGCCGGCCGTCCTCGGCCAGACCGTCGGCCACGGCCTGTTCCAGCTCGGACAGCGCTTGTGGCGCCTTGTCCCAGTCGTCACGGTCGCAGGGTGGGGCGAGCGTGGCGGGCCGCAGGTCGGCGGCGGCCTCGGGTGGCAGCAGGCCGGTGTCCCACATGGCCGCCGACGTGAAGTTACGGATGACGGCGACGCACTCGGTACCGGTGATGAGGTGCGCGCCCGGCAGGTCGGTGAAGAGCAGCCTCATCAGCTGTTCGTTGTCCTGGGCGACGAAGTCGACGATCAGGTCGGCCGTGCCGGTGACGACGGCCAGGAACCGCACCTCCGGGCACTCGGCCAGCAGCTCGGCGAGTTCCAGTCCCTTGCCCGGCTTGGCGTGCACACGGACCAGCATGGAGGAACCGCTTTCGGTGCGGTCCAGCTCCAGCGCACCGACCACATGCACGAGTCTCCGCTCACGCAGAGCCTGGTAGCGCCGCTGCGCGGTGGTCTCGCTGACCTCCACCCAGCGGGAGACGGAGTTCCACGCGGCACGGCCGTTGAGCTGGAGCGCGGCGATGACGCGGCGGTCCAGATCGTCGATCATGCCTGCGTGCACTCGGGATGACATGGCAGGGACGCTAAATCACCGCCCGGAAACCCGTCAACGATGGAATCCTGCGTGCATGCGGCTGGCGCGGCCGCTCTCCGGCGCCAGGCATGTTTTAGGCAGGGAAATACAGCAGATCGGCCCTGGTGGTCCGGGGGCGCGGTCCCGTGCAGGATCACACCGCGAGGGCACGCAAGTTTCTCGTCGGCCGCCGCACGGCCCTTGGCATCGAACGCGCGGCAGCATCGCCCGGGGCGGCAGCCCCCCGACTCAGGCGCGCGGGCCGGCGCCGCGCAGCAAGGTGTCGATGATGCGGCGGCGAGGGCGTCCGGATCGGCGCCGCCCTCGCCGCCGCGCCGGGACTCCCCGATGAGCGCGTCGCAGACCCGGCGCACTCCGCCGAGGCCGGCAGGACGGGGTTGCGCCCGCCGCCCGGTTCCGCTACCAGCCGGCCTTCGCCCCGTTGTAGGCCGTGCGACAGTCGGCGTTGGTGGCCTCTGCGGCCAGCTTCTCCATGGAATTCATCCAGACCTTCTTGGCCAGCTTCTCCAGCTCCCGTGTCCCGGCCGGTACGTTCGGGGCGTACTTCTTGATCGTCGCCAGGGAGGACTTGGCGAACTTGTTGCACACGGGACCGGCGGCGTTCCGGTAGCGGGTGTCCAGGTCCGTGGCGACCGCCTGGCCGTTCGTGGTCGCCCAGGTGTTCCAGGCCGCGCACGCCTTCTCGGTGAAGGCCGCCTGATCGGCCTCGCTCAGTCCCAGGACCTCGGCCAGCAGGGTGTTCTGGGCCTTGTCCGGGACCGTGAAGTCGACGACGGGGAACTTGTCGAGGGTTTCGAGCAGGGCCTCCTGGCAGGCGGGGGGCAGAGGGGCCGCCTGTGCGGAGGAGGGGACGGCCAGCGCTGAAGCGGACAGGAGAGCCGCGGTGAGGACGGTGCGCTGGACGGTACGCGAAAGAGTCATGAGGGAGTGCTCCTTGCACGAGGACGTGTCGGTCCGGGCGCCGCATCAGCACCCGACGGCTACAGAACGATCAACGGCGCCCCAGGTCACGGCCGACGGCCGGCGCGACAAGGCCCTTGGCCCACAGTGCCGTTCGGCCGTCCGCGCGAGAGCGAAGACCCGCAGAACGGCCGCCGGCCCGGCGATGACACGGGTCGCACGCGCTGCTCGGCCGAGCCGTCCTCCGCTGCGGGCGGGGGCCCCGGGGCGCGCCCGGTCCGAGCGCCCGCCCGGCTCACACCGGCGCCGAACTCTCCTCCAGTTCCCCCACGGCCTGTTCCCACAGCTCCGGCAGCAGTTCTCCCAGCGGAAGGGCGCGGTCTGCGACGAAGGACACCTCGGCCCAGTCGCCGAAGAACGAGAGCCCCACCCCGAAGAGGTGCCCGGGCACGAGCAGGGGCAACAGGGCGGTACCCGTCACCTGCGTCTCCCCCAGGCTCCCCTTGTCGGCGAGCGGCATGGAGGTGGCCATGACGTTGGTGACGCGTGGGGAGAGCACCCTTCGCAGGTACCACTCGGTGGGGCGGCCCGGCATGAAGCGGACCAGGTCCTGAATGGCCTGCCGCCATGCCTCGCCCCGCAGCTTCCGGGTCCTCGTCATGACCTCGTCCAGTCGCCGCAGGGAGGCGTCACCGTCGTGGGATCCGTCCGGATGGTGCGAGGCCGTCCGCACCGGCAGCTCCAACGGCAGGGCGAAGCAGCGGTTCCCCCAGGTCTGTTCCTCGTCGGGGCGGCGGGCGTCGACGGGCAGCACGGCCGTCACCCGTGGGAGCGGTACGCCGGATCGGGCCGACCAGACCGACAACGCCCCGGCGAGTGCCGCGAGATGTACGTCGTGGGCCGAGCCGCCGCGCGCCGTGCCGATCCGGCGAAGGGTGTCCGCCGGCACGCGGCCCCGCCACAGCCGCCGCTCCCCGGAGGGGACGAACACGGCGTCGGGGCGGTGACCACGGACGGCGAGGGAGCCGACCACGAACTTCGTGGCCAGCCCGACGGCCGCGCCCACTCGCCGTGGCACCCCGGCCCGACGCCTTTGCCCGGGCACCGGGCGGGCCGAGGCCTCCCCCTCACCCAGCATGGCGCGGAAGGTCATGGCGGCGGCCGAACCGTCCTGGCAGGCGTGGTGGAAGCGATAGCACACGGCGTAGGCGTCGGGTGCGTGGCCGTGAACCAGCCAGACCCCCCAGTAGGCACCGGGCGCGAACGGGGCGTTGAGCGCGGTGTACAGGGCGGAGTCCCACGCGGCGGGCCCCTCGGCGACCACCTCGTGCACGTGCCGGTCGACGGCGAAGTCGGCGTCCGGCTGCCACCGGAGCCGCCGACCGCCCTCGACCCGGCTCGTGAGCAGGGGCAGCTCGCCCAGGCGGAAGCCCACGTACGCGCGGAGGTCCGCCAGGGTCGGGGGCGGGCCGCTGAGGTACGCGACGCCACCGGCGTCCCAACGGACGTCGGGCCGACGGCGTTCCAGGTTGAGGAACGCGCGATCGACGGAGTGGGTCGGGTGGCGGGGAGAGGGAACAGGCTGATCGGACCGGGTGGGCCGGGCGGACTGATCGGAAACGGGCATGGGGCTTCAGGGCTCCATTCGTGCCAGCGGCGAGCGGCTGACGGGAGGAGGGGCGGGCCGGAGCGCGAGCGGGCTGACAGCAGGACGGGCGCCGGCCGGGCAGCCCGTCCGCCCCCTGCCGACCGCAACGCAACGCTGCCCCGGCATGCCGACCATCAGCATGACCACCGACCGCAGCCGATCCATCCGGCACCGGAACGCCGCCCCCGCCCCGGGCAGCCCCGTTCCTCTGCATCCACGATGGTCGGCCGCATCCGCTTCAAGGCCCCCTCGGCAGCCGTTCCCCGTGCCGTGACCGGCCTGCCGCCCCACGCCGACCCGCCGCCGTCGACGCGGCGCACACGGGAAGTCCGCTCCCGGAACACCGTCCGCGAAATCCCTCGAAGGAGGGACAGGGCTCCGTACGCCTCCGTACCGCTCCGGTTGTGTCACGTCACCCCGGTACGTCCGGGCGTCCTGGCTGCGGCGAAGTACTTCGGATTCGTGCGGGCGCGCACGGGCCACGGCATGCGTACTTCGTTCGGGTGAGCAGATCGAATCGGGGCTCTCACCCCGCCCGCCGTCTGACATCGTGTGCCGTGCGCCGAAGGTATCCGGGCCCCGGGAGGGCTTGAGCAACCCCCGGCGAGGCCGGCGGCGTCGGAGGACCGGCGCGCGCTCGCCGCGCCGGACCGGCCGGAAGGGAACGGGCCGCCCGCGGCACGACCGCCGGTGACCGCCCCGCCGATGGCCGGCCGGTGGCCGCCCGGCCCGCTGTTCCCTGTCGCCGCAGCGGCGGCACCCCGCCCGCAGCCCTCCGCACGCGGTCGCGGGCCCGTCCGTTTCGAACCCCTTGGAGCCATGGTCGTGCATGTCGCCCTCACCGGCGCCACCGGATTTCTCGGACTGCGCCTGTTGCATCGCCTGCTCGGCACACACCGGTCGCTGACAGTCCTGGCCCACGCGGGTTCGGGAAACGCTCTGCACCGCATTACCCGATTCTTCGAACTGACAGGTGCTCCTGAGGCGTTCGTCGCCGGGCTCCCTGACCGGTTGCGGGTGGTGGAGACCGACCTGGCACGGCCCCGGCTGGGATTGTCCGAGCGAGCGTTCCAGAGGCTGGCCGACGACATCGGCGCGATCTGGCACAGTGCCGGCAGCATCAATCTGGAGGGAGACCTCCCCGAGCTGCGCCGGACCAACGTCGAAGGGGCCCGGCACGTGCTGGAGTTGGCCGCCGCGGGCCGCCGGCGACCCACGGTCCACCACGTGAGCACCGCCTTCGTGGCCGGCTCCCGGCGTGAAGGGGTGGCGTACGAGGACGAGTTGGACGTCACCTCCGGCTTCGAGAACGCCTACGAACGCTCCAAGTACGAGGCGGAGCTGCTGGTACGCGCGTGGTCCCGGGAGCACGGCCGCCCGGTCCTGGTCCTACGGCCGAGCATCCTGGTCACCGACCTGCCGCCGCACCCCGAGCTGCCCTCGCATCCGCTGCTGGTCATCGAGCGGATCCTGCGTGACGCCCGACGCGCCGTCGGCTCCGGAAGCCCGGCCGACCGGCCCCGCGTCCGAACGGTGGGGCATCCGCACGGCCGTCTGAACCTGTTACAGGTGGAGCACGCGGCCGAGGTCATGGTGCGGCTGGCCGGCCGGACGCCCTCGGGCGGGGTCGACACGTACCACATCGTCCATGACCGCGATGTGCCCGTACCGACGGTCGTGACCCTGCTGGAACGGCTCATCCCGCTCTCGATCGACCTGGTCGCCACCAAGCCGGAGGCCCCGTCGGCACTGGAGGCGCTGCTGGACTTCTATCCGGGTATGACGGCCTACCTCGCCCACCGGCGGCGGTTCGACGACACCCGGGTCAGGTCGTTGCTGGGGCCCTCGGCTGCCTCCGCCCCGGTGGACCTCGACTACCTCTGGTCCGGTCTGGCCCCGCCGGGCCGGGCCCTCGCCGGGTCGCAGGACGCGCCCACGACCGCCTTCTCGTCCGCCTGACACGCCTGTCCAGCCAGGCGCCCTCTCCCGTTGGAGTCTCTCCGTGTCCGTCCTCGCAGCTCCCGGCTCCCCCGCCGCGTCCCCGCCGGTCTTCTCCCCCGAGGGGATCGCGGCCTGCGCCCGGCGGATCCGGGAACCCGTCCACGTGGTCAGCGGGCCGGACGGCCGTGACCTGGGGCTCGCGACCGGTCCCGCACCCGGCGGCCCGGTGCTGGGTACGCTGCCGCCGTTGTATCCCGAGTGGCTCGGCGGTCGCACCTTCTGCGAGGCGCACAGCGTCCGCTTCCCCTATGTCGCGGGCGAGATGGCGAACGGCATCGCGACCACCGGCATGGTGTCGGCGATGGCACGGGCGGACATGCTCGGTTTCTTCGGCGCGGGCGGTCTGGCGTACCCCGATGTGGAGCGGGCGGTGCACACACTGGCCCACGAGCTGGGAACCCGCCAGAACTGGGGCGTGAACCTCATCCACTCACCGGCCGAGCCCGCGCTGGAGTCACGCGTCGCGGAGCTGCTGCTGCGCTGCGGTGTCCCCCGGATCTCCGCGTCGGCGTTCATGGAACTGACCCCGGCCGTCGTGCTGTGCTCGGCCCGGGGACTGCGCCGGGGTGCGGACGGCGACATCGTCCGGCGTACGAGGATGCTCGCGAAGGTCTCCCGGCCCGAGGTGGCCGAGAGGTTCCTCTCCCCCGCCCCGGCCGCACTGCTGAACCCTCTCGTCGCTCAGGGCAAGCTGACCCGGGAGGAGGCGGAGCTGGCGGCCCTGGTGCCGGTGGCCGAGGACATCACCGTGGAGGCGGACAGCGGCGGGCACACCGACAACCGGCCGCTGTCGGCCCTGTTGCCGAGGATCGCCCTCCTGCGCGACGCAGTGTGCCGGCGGTTCGGCTACCGCCGGCCGGTCCGGATCGGCGCGGCCGGCGGCCTCGGCACACCGGACGCGGTGGCCGCCGCCTTCGCCCTCGGCGCGTCCTACGTGGTCGTCGGTTCGGTGAACCAGACAGCCAACGAGGCGGGCCTGTCCGACGAGGCCAAGTCGATGCTCTGCGACGCGGACATCACCGATGTGGCCATGGCGCCGGCGGCCGACATGTTCGAGCTCGGAGTGAAGCTGCAAGTACTCTCCCGGGGCACGATGTTCGCCGTGCGGGCCGGACGGCTCCATGCGGCGTACCGGGCGCACGGTTCGCTGGAGGAGCTCCCGTCCGCACTGCGTGCCTCGATCGAACGCGACGTGCTGCGCGCCCCGTTCGACGAGATCTGGCAACAGACGCGCGCGTTCTGGGAGCAGCGCGATCCCACGGAGATCACCCGTGCGGAGGCCGACCCGAAGCACCGCATGGCACTGGTCTTCCGTTGGTACCTGGGCAGTTCCAGTCTGTGGGCGATCACCGGTGACGGGGCGCGGCGGGCCGACTACCAGATCTGGTGCGGACCGGCGATGGGCGCGTTCAACCGGTGGGTGGCGGGCACTCTGCTGGCCGAGCCGGGGAACCGGTCGGTGGTGCAGATCGCGCTCAACCTGCTCGAAGGAGCCGCAGTGCTGACCCGGGCGCACCAACTCCGCACCTATGGCGTGCCGTTGACGCCCGATGCGTTCACCTACACGCCGCGCGAGCTGGCGTGAGCGGCCCCGGACCCACCAAGGCGCAGATGACGACGGCCCCACCCCCAGGAGAGACCTTGTACGACTCCCCCTCTCGCCGGATTCCCGTCGCCGTGGTCGGCGTCGGCGCTCTGGTGCCCGGCGCGACGGACGCGGCCGGCTACTGGCGGATCGTGACCGGAGGCCGGGACCTGATCACCGAGGTGCCCGCCTCCCGCTGGAGGGTGGAGGATCACTACGACCCGGACCCCGCCGCCCCCGACAAGACGTACGCCCGTCGGGGCGCCTTCCTGCCGGAGGTGGACTTCGACCCGATGACTTACGGGGTCCCTCCCGCCAACCTGGCGACGACGGACACCTCCCAGCTGCTCGCCCTGATGGTCGCCGACCAGGTGCTGACGGATGCCGGCGGCCTGGCAGGGGTGGACCGGGACCGGACCGGCGTCGTCCTCGGCGCTGCCGCCCTGGAACTTCTGCCGCACATGTACGGGCGCACCCAGCGCCCGCTGTGGCTCGCGGGGCTGCGGGAGAGCGGACTCGGGGAAGCCGAGGCGCAGGCTGTGTGCGACCGCATCTCGGCTCGTTTCGCGCCGTGGCGGGAGTCGTCCTTCCCCGGGCTGCTCGGCAACGTCGTCGCGGGCCGGATCGCCAACCGGTTCGATCTGCACGGCATCAACCACACCACCGACGCCGCCTGTGCCAGCTCTCTGGCCGCCCTGTCCACGGCGGTCGGTGAGCTGGCGCTGGGCCGGGCCGACCTGGTGATCAGCGGAGGCGTCGACACCGGGAACGACATCGGTATGTTCCTCTGCTTCTCCAAGACGCCCGCGTTGTCCCCCAGCGGTGACTGCCGACCGTTCTCGGCCTCGGCCGACGGCACCATGCTCGGCGAAGCGGTCGTCATGTACGCGCTGAAACGATTGTCTGACGCTGAGCGGGACGGCGACCGGATCCACGCGGTGATCCGGGGCATCGGCACCTCGTCCGACGGCCGGAGTACGGCGATCTACGCCCCTCTCCCCGACGGCCAGGCACGGGCTCTGCGACGCACCTACGAGGAAGCGGGTTACGGACCGGAGACCGTGGAGCTGGTCGAGGCGCACGGGACCGGCACGAAGGCCGGGGACACGGCCGAACTGGCAGCCCTCGGCGAGGTGTTCGGCGCGTCAGGCCGTACGGACGGACAGTGGTGCGCGATCGGTTCGGTCAAGTCGCAGATCGGCCACACCAAGTGCGCGGCGGGTGCGGCCGGGCTGCTCAAGGCGGTCATGGCCCTGCATCACAAGGTGTTGCCGCCGACCGTCAAGGTCGAACAGCCGAACCCGGCGGCCGCCGCCCCCGACGGCCCGTTCTACGTCAACACCGAGACCCGCCCCTGGGTACGGCCCGCTGGGCATCCGCGCCGGGCGTCGGTGTCGAGCTTCGGCTTCGGCGGCAGCAACTTCCACGTCACACTGGAGGAGTACGAGCCCACGGGCACCGAGGGCCGTGCGGCCCTGCGGCACCGCACGGCGCCGAGCGAGCTCGTCCTCTTCAGCGGTGCCTCCGCTGCGGACCTGGTGCCACCAGAGACTGACGACGGCCGCCCCCTGGCCGCGTCCGCACGGGAGAGCCACGGCGCCTTCTCACCCGCCGCGTGGGTGCGGCTGGCCATCGTCGCCACCGACGGTGAGGACCTGCGCCAGAAGTACGCGCAGGCGGTCGCGTCGATCCGGCAGCGGCCCGGCACGTCGTTCTCCACACCCACCGGCATCCGGTACGCGTACGGGGAGCCCGCACCCGGCCGCGTCGGATTCCTGTTCCCGGGGCAGGGGTCCCAGTACGTCGGGATGGGGGCTGACCTCGCCATGCTGGCGCCGACCGCCCAGGCCGTGTGGGACCGGCTGGGCGGCACCCGCTTCGACGGGCGGCCCCTGCACCGGGTCGTGTTCCCGCCCCCCGCCTTCACCGACGAGGAGCGGGCGGCCCGGCGGTCCCTGCTGGACGCCACCGAGTGGGCGCAGCCCGCGCTCGCCGTGCACGCGCTCGCACTGCTGGA
Source organism: Streptomyces sp. NPDC102441 (assembly GCF_044765585.1). Taxonomy (NCBI): domain Bacteria; kingdom Bacillati; phylum Actinomycetota; class Actinomycetes; order Kitasatosporales; family Streptomycetaceae; genus Streptomyces; species Streptomyces sp. NPDC102441. The sequence continues at coordinate 226,012 of NZ_JBIWKH010000008.1, read as the reverse complement.
GGTGGTGCGAGAGCTGGGCCTGCGGCCGGACTGCGTGGCGGGCCACAGCTTCGGTGAGCTGGTGGCGCTGCACTGCGCGGGTGTGCTCGAAGCGGGGGCGCTGGTAGGTCTGGCCCGTCGCCGCGGTGAACTGATGCGGGACGCGGCCGTCACACCGGGTGCGATGCTGGCGGTGGCGGCGGACCGCGCGCACGTGGCGAAGGTGCTGGCCGGTGGCGGGTTCGGCGAGATCTGGGCGGCCAACCACAACTCCCCGCGCCAAGTGGTGCTTTCGGGTTCGCGGGAGGCTGTCCTGCGCGCCGAGAAGGCGTTCGCGGCCGAGGGGACGGGCACCCGTCGGCTGGCCACGTCGACCGCTTTCCACAGCCCGCTGGTCGCCCCGGCCACTGAGCCGTTCGCCGCATACCTCCGCACGGTGCCGCTCACGGAGCCCAGGATCGAGGTCTACGGCAACATCGACGCGGCACCGTACCCGTCGCCGCCCGACGAGGTGCGCCGCCGGATCGCCACTCATCTCGCCTCACCGGTGCTCTTCCAGGACCAGATCGAGGCGATGTACGCGGCGGGGGTGCGGACCTTCGTCGAAATCGGCGCGGGCACAGCGCTGACCGGCCTGGTCGGACAGATCCTCGGCGACCGCGAACACGCGGCCGTTCCCCTGGACCGGCCCGGCCGGTCCGGAGTCAGCACTCTGCACACCGCGCTCGGTGAACTGGCCGTGCGCGGTGTCCCCCTCGATCTCGAAACCCTCTGGGCGCCGTACGCCTCGCCCGGAGCCCCAGCGAAGGAGCGCGAGCCCCGAATGACCGTGAAGATCAGCGGAGCCAACTACGGTCAGCCCTACACGTCCGGCGCCGCAGCCGCCGAACCGTCGCCCGCACCGGAAAGCGAACCGGAGCGCCGACCGCAGGCCGCCCCCGTGCCCGTATCCGCGTCCGGCCCTCCGGCGGCCCCCTCCGTACCCTGGAAACCGGAGGCCCCGCACGAAGCGGCGAACGCCCTTGACGCCGTACCGCCACTGGCGCCGGGGCCCGTGCACGAGGCCGACGCAGCTTACGGCGCCAAGGCCGGATTCGCCGTGGGCGCCGACTGGTACGCCACGGTCGAGAACGTCCAGCGGCACACCGCGGAGGCCCACGCGGCCTGTCAACGCATGCTGACGGACAGCCATATGGCCTTTCTGCGGATGACCGAGACGACCCTGGCCGCGATGCTCGGGGCGCCCCACACGGGTGAGGCGCTCGACGCACCAGCTCCCCCTGCGCCGCTGCCGCTCCCCCGCGCTTCGTCACCACAGCGCGCACCGGTACCGGTCGCAACCGGTGGCACGGCAACCGTGCCCGCCCCGGCCGCGTCCGCTGCCCCCGTGGCTGCGGCTCCGGCTCCGGCTCCGGCTCCGGCTCCGGCTCCGGCCGATGGTGTCGTGCCCCTGACGCCGCCGGAGTTGGAGGAGCTGCTCCTGTCGGTGGTGGCCCGGCTCACCGGCTATCCCACCGACATGCTCGGCCTGGACATGGAGTTGGAGGCGGACCTGGGCGTCGACTCCATCAAGCGCGTCGAGATCCTGTCAGCCGTACGCCGTCAGGTGGGTGACGTGGCGGCGGGAGACGTCGGGCACCTCGGCAGGCTCCGCACGCTGCGCGAGATCGTGGAGGCGCTCACCGCCGGCGCCCGGCCTCCCGGGAGCCCGGCGCGGGGTGCCCGGACCACGGCCGGCTCACCCGCGGCCGTGATCGCCCCCGCCGCACCGGAGCCCCTTGGGATTTCCGGGCCCTCCGGGCTTCCCGCCGCGCGTGCCGGGGCCGACGGGAAAGTGGTGCTGACGAGGCTGGTACCGCGCGCGACGGAGTCACCGGCCTCCGGCCTGGCGACGGCGGGGCTGCTGGACGGACCGGTCGTGGTGACCGGCGAGGGCACGGACGGGTCCGGGCCGGCCGGTCTCGTCGCCCGGAAGCTGACGGAGCGCGGCGTGGACGCCACCGCTGCGGCGGAGGTGCCCGAAGACACACACGGTGTCGTCCATCTCGGGGGGCTGACCGCGAGCGGCGGGCCACAGGAGGCGAGGGAGGTCCATCTGTCGGCGTTGCGCGCGGCGCGAGCGGCGGCAGGGTGTGCCCTGTTCGTGACTGTGCAGGACACCGGGGGCGATTTCGGGCTCGGTGGCCACGCGCCCGCCCACGCCTGGCTCGGCGGGATCGCCGGTCTGACCAGGACCGCGGCGAAGGAGTGGCCGGACGCCTCGGTCAGGATCGTCGACTGCGAGCGGGGCGGCCGGGACGACGAGCAGGTCGCCGAGGCGATCGTGCGGGAACTGCTCGAAGGCGGAGCCGACATGGAGGTCGGTCTCCGCGCGGACGGCACCCGCACCCTCCTGCGGATGGTGCCCGAGCCGGTGATGCCGGGTGAGACCCGGCGGATCACCTCCGACTCGGTGATCGTGGCCACCGGAGGGGCCCGTGGGGTGACCGCCGCCGCCCTGCTGGACCTGGCAAGGACCCACGGTCCGCGGATCGTGCTGGTGGGCAGGACCGACCCGGCCGCCGAGCCCGCCGACCTGGCTTCGGCGTCCGACGAGCCGACGCTCACCCGGCTGCTCGCGGAGCGCTCCGGCACGGACGCGACGGACTCCTCGCCGGCCCGGATCGCGGTGCGGGCCAGGGGGATTCTGGCCGCGCGCGAGGTGCGCGCGACACTGGCGGCACTAGTGGCGGCCGGGTCACCCGTCCGGTACGTCCGGGTGGACGCACGTGACGGTGACGCCCTCGCCGCAGCCCTGCGCGACGTACGTGACACGTGGGGGCCGGTCACCGGCATCGTGCACGGTGCGGGTGTCCTGGCCGACAAGCTGATCGCCGACAAGAGCGACGAGCAGGCCGAGTTGGTGATGTCCACCAAGGTGGACGGTCTGCGGGCGCTGCTGGCGGCGACGGCGGAAGATCCTCTGGACATGATCTGCCTGTTCTCCTCGGTGGCCGCCGTGTTCGGCAACACGGGGCAGAGCGACTACGCCATGGCCAACGAAGTCCTCCATCAGGTCGCGTCGGCCGAACAGGCCCGCCGCCCCGGCTGCCTGGTGCGGTGCATTGCCTGGGGCCCCTGGCAGGGCGGCATGGTCACACCCGACCTGGCCGCGCGTTTCGGCCGGTCCGGGGTCCCGCTCATCCCCCTGGAGCAGGGAGCGGCCGCCTTCACGGCCGAGTTGGACGGCACCGCCGGTGAGGCCCGCGTCGTCCTTACGGCCGGGGACGACCCGGCGGCCCTGTCCCCGGCCGGTGGTCAGCCCCGGGCACAGGTGCTGGTGCGCTCGGACACCCTTCCGCAGCTGGCCGACCACGTACCCGCCGAGGTCCCCGTTCTGCCCGTGGCGATGGTCCTGAACTGGTTCGCGGGTGCAGCCGGAGCGTGGCTGCCGGGCTCCGGGCCGCTCGTCCTGCGTGATCTGCGCGTGTACAAGAAGTTCGCCCTGGCGGAACTGGCAGGTTCGGGCCACCGGCTCACCCTGCTCGGCAGCCGGGGCGCACCCGGTTCGCCTTCGGGTCTGGAGGCGGAGCTGCGGGGCGAGGACGGCCTGGCGCACTTCCGGGCCGTGCTGGACACCGGGGCCGGGGAGCCGGATCCGGCCGCCTGGGGCACCCCGGAAGGCCTGAAGCCGCTCGTCCCGGCCGATGTGTACGACAGGGAGGCCCTCTTCCACGGTCCCCGGTTCCATGCCCTGCGCACAGTGCAAGGCGTCTCGGAGCATGGGGCCGAGGCCACTGTCGCGGGCGTGCGCGTCCTGAACTGGCCGGGCGGGCACTGGCCGCTCGACCCAGCTGCCGTGGACGGCGCGCTCCAACTCGCACTGCTCTGGGGCGAGGCGGTACTCGGGGCGGCGATGCTGCCGATGGCCGTCGCCGAGTGCAGGGTGCACCGGCGCGGCCCGGTGGACGGCACCGTGCGGTGTGTCGTGCGGGGGCGGAAGGCGCATGACACGGGGGCGCGCTGCGACGCGGCACTGATCGACGCCGACGGGTCCGTCCGGCTGGAACTGACCGGTGTCGAACTCGTCCGCCGCCCCTCCTGACCTCGTCCCCGGCCTCCGCCCTGCCTTGAAGTGAGCACCCGCATGCATTTTGAACCGATCGCCGTCGTCGGCCGGGGCTGTGTGCTGCCCGGCGCGCTCGACCCGGACACGTACTGGGAGAACATCGCCGCCGGCCGCACCAGCCTGTCGGCCGCCCCGGCGGGCCGGTGGCGGTTGCCGCTCCGCTGGGCCATGGGCTCGGTGGACGACCACCTCGACCGCACCTGGACCGATGTCGGTGGTTATGTCGACGGGTTCGAGTCCGTCTTCGATCCGAGCGGCTTCCGGATCGCCCCGGAGCGGATCTCCTCGCTGGACCCGCTCTTCCACTGGGTCCTGTACGGGGTGCGGCAGGCGCTCACGGAGGCGGGCCGCACGGGCCCGCTGCCGCGCGGGGGTCTGGTGCTGGGAAACCTGTCGTACCCCACACCGGCCGGGGCGGCCTTCGCCGAACACGTCTGGTTGTCCGCGCAGCGGCCCCCGCTCCGTGACGCCCTGCTGACGGGTGAGCGCCGTGCGCGCCCTGATGCCCGCAACCGCTTCTCCTCCGGGCTGCCCGCCCGGCTCGCGGCCCGTGCGCTCGGGCTCGGCGCGGGGGCGTGGGCCCTCGACGCCGCGTGCGCGTCCTCGTTGTACGCGATCAAGCTGGCGTGCGACCGGCTGCACGACGGCACGGCCGACCTGATGGTGGCCGGTGGGGTCAGCCGACCCGATCCCCTCTACCTGCACGTGGGGTTCTGCGGGCTGTCCGCGACGAGCCGTACGGGGCGCAGCCGCCCCTTCCACCGGGACGCGGACGGGCTGGTGCACGGCGAGGGCGCCGGTTTCGTCGCGCTGATGCGCCTGCCCGAGGCTCGCGCTGCCGGCCTGCCCGTGCTCGGCGTGATCCGCGGTGTGGGGCTGTCCAACGACGGGCGCGGTTCCGGGCTGATCAGCCCGTCTGAGGAGGGTCAGGTACGGGCGATGCGCCTGGCCTACGACATGGCGGGCGTCGCTCCTGAGTCGGTGTCGCTGGTCGAGTGCCATGCGACCGGAACGCCGGTCGGCGATGCGGTGGAGGTGCGGGGCATGGCCCGGGTCTTCGGGGCCGGTGACGACGTGCCCATCGGGTCGGCGAAGTCGAACGTCGGGCACCTGCTGGCTTCGGCGGGCGTGGCCGGGCTGCTCAAGGTGCTCGGTGCGCTGCGGTCGGGAATCCGTCCGGCCACGCTCGGCGCGGGGCAGCCGCTGGAGGCGCTGGCGGGCACTCCGTTGCGGGTTCTCACATCGCCGGAGGAGTGGGCGGGGCCTCGCAGGGCGGCGGTGAGCGCCTTCGGGTTCGGCGGGACCAACGCCCACCTGGTCGTGGACTGTGCGGACGAGGATCCCCTGTCCGCCGTACCGCGACCGGCACCCAGCCCGGTGACCGCCGGGCGGCGGCCCGACGGACCTGCCGCCCATGCCCCGGCCCCGGTTCGGGGCGCGCAGGGCGGACGTACGGTGGCGATCGTCGCTCTCGGTGCCCGGGTCGGCGACGGAACCTGCACCGAGGACTTCCGCCGGGCGGTGCTGGGCGGTGAACGGCGCGGCCCCGCCACGGGAATCGCCGTGGAGCTCACGGGCCTGTGCTTCCCGCCGTCGGGGCTGGAGCGGACCGTACGCCACCAGCTTCTGGTGCTGGAGGCCGCCCGGGAGGCCGCACGGGCGGTGTCCCTGCCTCGCGAGCGGACCATGGTGGTCATCGGCATGGGGGTGGACCCCGAGGTGGCCCGGGCGGGCGCCCGCTGGCGGGTTCCGTACTGGCTGGAGCAGGCCGCTGTCCCGGGCGGAACGCTGCCGCCGGCCGGCTCGTCCCGGGACACGTTCGTGCCGCCCATGACCGCCGAGGGGGTGGTGGGCAGCATGCCGAACCTCGTGGCGAGCCGGATCAGCACCCAACTCGACCTGGCGGGGCCGGGGTTCGCGGTGTCCGCTGAGGAGGCGTCCGGGCTGGTGGCGCTGGAGGTCGCGGCTCGGGCCATCCGCTCGGGGGAGGTTGATGCCGCACTCGTCGGTGCCACCGACCTGTCCTGCGAGGCGGTGCACCGGGCCGCCCTGCGGGAGCTCGGGAGCGAGGACGATCCGGGGGACGCGGCCGTCGTCCTGGTCCTCAAGCCCCTGGACGCCGCGCGCAGGGACGGCGACACCGTCGTCGCCCTGCTGGACGAGGGGTCCGCCGAAGAGCCCGACATGGTCATCGGTGACGGCCCCGACGCGCTGTTCGATCCGGCGTCGGCCTTCGGGCGTGCTCATGCCGCGTACGGGCTGGTCTCCGTCGCGGTCGCGGCACTGTCGCTCCAGCACCGCGCGGTACCCCGCCCGGGCGGGCCTGCGGACACCGCGGCAGTCGCCCGTACCGCGCGGGCCGTGGTCACGCCGCTGGAGGGGCCGGCCGCGAGCGTACGGCTGCGCGCGGGGGACGCCCGGCCGTGGCTGCGGGGCCCGGCTCCACGCCTGCACGTCTTCTCCGGGGCCGACCGGGATGAGGTGCTGGCCGCACTGGACTCGGGCACGGAGTCCTCGGCCGGCCCGGCCCGGCTGGCGCTCGTGGTCGACGGCGACACCACACCGGCGGACCGCAAGGAAGCCGCCCGTCGATGGCTGACGCAGGGCGGGGTCCGCCCGGCCGATGTGCTGTACCGGGACGGGCCGGTCACCGGGCAGACCGCGTTCGTGTACACGAACGGCTCGGCCGCGTACCCGGGGATGGGCCATGAGCTGATGCTCGCCCTGCCGTCACTCGGCGAGGCCGTCCGTGACGGGCACCGGGCACTCGGCACGCGGTTGCGGTCCGGTCCGGTCCACGGGGTGCTCGGCCAGATCTGGGCCGCCGCCGAAGTGGGCGTTCTCCACACCGCGTTCAGCCGCGAGGTACTCGGGCTGCGGCCGGACGCCGCGCTCGGCTATTCCTCGGGTGAGTCGACCGCGCTGGTCGCGCTGGGGGCCTGGCCGGACGCTGCGGGGCTTTACGAAGCCACCCGGGACAGCGGTCTGTTCACGACCGAACTCACCGGTGAGCTCCGGGCAGTCCGACGCCATTGGCAGCGGCGGGGCATCCGGGGATCCCAGTGGTCGAGCTATCTGGTCGGCGCCCCCCTGGAAGTGGTCCGCGCGGAGCTCGCCGGGGAGGCCGCGGTCCATCTGATGGCGGTGAACGCGCCCGGGGTCTGCGTCATCGGTGGCGAGTCCCGGGCGTGCGCGGCCGTCGTGTCCAGGATCGGCGCCGACCGTGCGATCGAGCTGGACTACGACATGGCCGCGCACGCACCGGAGTTGGCGGAAGTCCGGGAAGTCTGGCGCGAGGCCCACCACCGTCCCACGGTCGAGGTGCCCGGGGTGCGGTTCTACAGCGGGGCCACCGGGCAGGCGTACCGGCCGACGGCCGAGCGGGCCGCCGAGGCGATCACCGCCCAGGGGCTGAACACGATCGACTTCGCGGCCATGGTCGAGCAGGCGTGGGCCGACGGTGTCCGGGTCTTCGTGGAGCACGGGCCGCTGAAACTGTGCACCGGTTGGATCAAGCGGGTGCTCGGCGGCCGGGAGCATGTGGCCGTCGCACTGGACTCCCCGGAGGACTCCGGGCTGCGGCAGTTGTGCCTCGCGGTGGCCGAACTCGTCGTCGCCGGAGTGCCGGTGCGGGCCGACGAGCTGTTCGCCCGGCTCGCCGAAGCCGCCACGGAACTCCCGCGGCGCGGCCCCACCGTCACCGTTCCCGTGCCCCCGACTCCCTGCCTGCCGCCCCTGGAACCTGCTGTGACCGTCATGCCTCCGGCCCCCGAGCTGGCCCCGGTACCGGACCGGGTCCCCGGCTGTCTCACCACCCCGGCCGTTCTCGTCGTGCCCTCCCCCGATGCCGTGGAACAACGCCCCCGGCCGCCCGCCGAAGCCGCGCAGGAACCGGGAGCGACGGGAATCCGTGCCTCGGTCGCCCGGCAGAGTCTGCGGGTCGCCGCACTGCACCAGGAGGTCATGGCCGCGCACACCGAGGCCCATCAGCGGTTCCTGCGGGTGTCGGCGCTCGCCGTCACGGCGCTGACGGCGGCCGGAGCGACGGCCCCCGGGCCTGTTCCCGTACGGCCGTCAGGCCGCACCGCACGGCGTCCGGCCATCCAGCCTCCGGCCCCCGTGCGCCCGGGGCCCCGGCCGCTGCCGGGGCCGGCGTTCGACCGCGCCCAACTGGAGCACCTCGCCTCCCGCGAGATCTCCACCCTGTTCGGCCCGCGGTTCGCCGAGCAGGACACATACGCGGTACAGACCCGGATGCCCGAGCCGCCCATGCTGCTCGCGGACCGGGTCACCGGCATCGACGCGGTGCCCGCGGCGCTCACCATGCCGGAACCGGTGCGCACTGACGGGAGGATCTGGACGGAGACCGACGTCCTGCCCAGCAGCTGGTACCTGGACTCCACGGGGCGTATGCCGGCCGGTCTGCTGATCGAGGCGGGCCAGGCCGATCTGCTTCTGCTCAGCTGGCTGGGTGTCGACCTCCTCAGCCGGGATGAGCGCGCCTACCGGCTGCTGGGCTGCGAGGTGACGTTCCACGGCGATCCGCCGCAGGCCGGTGACACGCTGTGCTTCGAGATCCATGTCGACGGCCACGCGGAGGACGACGGCGTCCGGCTGGCCTTCTTCCACTACGACTGTTATGTGGACGGCCGGCTCCGGCTCAGTGTCCGCGAGGGCCAGGCCGGGTTCTTCACAGCCGCGGAGCTCGCCGACAGCGGTGGTGTCCGGTGGGATCCCGCTGAACACGCTCCCGGCGACGACCTGCCGCTCGACCCGCCTGCCGTGCGCTGCGAACAGGCCCGTTTCGGCATGGACCGGGTGCGGGCCTTCATGCAGGGGCGGCCGTCGGACTGCTTCGGGCCCGGCTGGGAGGCGACGGCGTCCCATGTCCGTTCGCCGAGGCTCGACGAGGACCGGCTGCGGCTGTTGGACGAGGTGACCGCGTTCGACCCGGCCGGAGGCCCGTGGGGCCGAGGCTATCTGCGCGCCGAGACCTCGTTGTCGCCGGACGACTGGTTCTTCGCCGGGCACTTCAAGAACGACCCCTGCATGCCGGGCACTCTGATGCTCCAGGGCGGTCTCCAGGCAATGGCGTTCTACCTGGCGGCCATGGGCTTCACCCTGGACCGGGACGGCTGGCGCTTCGAACCGGTCAGCGGGCTCCCCCACAAGGCCATGTGCCGGGGCCAGGCGACCCCGGCAGGCCGGCGGGTCGTCTACGAGGTCTTCGTACGCGGCACCTCGGCCGGGCCGGTGCCGACCCTGTACGCCGACGTGCTGGGCTCGGTGGACGGGACGAAGGCGTTCCTGGGCCGCGGCATGGCGCTGCGTCTCGTCCCCGACTGGCCGCTGACGCACTGGCGGCAGTCGGGCCCGCCCCTCGCCCAGGTCAGCGGGCTCCCGGTGCCGCTACCGCGGCTCGGCGGGCTGGCCGGGCACCGGGAGGAGCAGCCGGTGGCTGCGACGGCCGACGGATTCCCCTTCGACTACGCCTCGCTGCTGGCGTGCGCCTGGGGCCGGCCGAGCGAGGCGTTCGGCGCGATGTACGAGCCCTTCGACGGCACCCGCAAGGTAGCCCGGCTCCCCGGGCCGCCGTACCACTTCATGAGCCGGATCGCCTCGGTGGACGGGCCGCAGGCCGGGATGCGGGAGGGCAGCACCGTCGTCGCGGAGTACGACGTACCGGCGGAGGCTTGGTACTTCGAGCAGAGCGGTGGCCACGCCATGCCGTTCGCCGTGCTCATGGAGATCGCGCTGCAACCGTGCGGGTGGCTGGCCTCGTACGTGGGCAGCGCGCTGACCACCGACGTGGACCTGCTGTTCCGCAACCTCGACGGGTCGGGAACGGTCACCGGCGAGGTGACCCCGGCGACGCGTACGGTCCGTACCCGTGCCGAACTGACGCGTGTGTCATGCAGCGGGGACATGATCATCGAGTCGTTCCGGGTGTCGTGCGTGGCCGACGCCGTGCCCGTGCTCGAACTTTCCACGGTCTTCGGTTACTTCCCTCCGTCGGCCTTCGAGGACCAGCCGGGTCTCGCGACATCGGCGGACGAGCGGGCCCGCCTCGACGAGCCCTGCGGCCGTACGGTCGATCTGACCGCCCGGCCCGCCCGGTACTGCGCCGGGAAGCCGTCCCTTCCGGGCCCCATGCTGCTGATGCTGGACCGGATCACGGGCTACTGGCCGGACGGGGGAAGTGCCGGACTCGGCCGGTTGCGGTCGGAGAAGGACGTTCACCCGGACGCCTGGTTCTTCCGGGCCCACTTCTTCCAGGACCCGGTGCAGCCGGGCTCGTTGGGCATCGAGGCCATGTGCCAACTGCTCCAGTACCACCTGCTCGAACGCGGCGCGGCCGGCGCCGTCCCCGACCCCAGGTTCGAACCGGTGCTGCCGGGCCACGAGGCGGCCTGGACGTACCGCGGCCAGATCACGCCGTCCCACCGGCTGGTCCGGGTGGACATGGACATCGTGGAGAGTGGCACGGACGAGCGGGGCGCCTTCGCGGTGGCGGACGCCTCGCTCTGGGGCGATGACACATGCATCTACCGGGTACGGGGGCTGGGTATGCGCGTGGTGTCCGAGGCAGGCCGTCCGCCGAACACCATGGGCAGAAGTACCAGGTGACCGGAGCCGGAGGTGGGCAGATTCGTGTGACACCCAGCATGCGGGAAGCAAGTCGGGCACCCTGCTGGTTCTTTCCGGATCCCGCCCTCACGGATGCGTGAGCAGCGCCCCGGCGGAGCCGATTGAACCGTTCGCGGGCGTTCCCCGTAATGGCCCGTCGTGTGGCGAGAAGCCCGCCACGGGGCGGCCGGTCGCGGCATCGCTGTTCGTCCTGTCACCAGATCGGCGCCGGAGGCCCGTCTTGCATTCCTCGCGCCCTGTACCGACTTCCTGCGGCACCGAGACCGCGCCGAAGCGCCACCGGGTGCGGGAGGTCGACGTACTGCGCGGATTCGCGCTGCTGGGCATTCTCCTGGTCAACGCACCGGCCATGGCCGGACCTCACATGGGCCCGGGGGGTGAGCTGTATGTGTCGTGGGTGGACGGGGCGGCCGGATGGCTGGTCACCGCCCTGGTCAGCGCCAAGTTCTATCTGCTCTTCTCCTTCCTGTTCGGGTACAGCTTCACGCTGCAGCGGGACTCGGCCGAGCGTGCGGGGGCACCTTTCGCGCCCCGGCACCTGCGCCGGTTCACCGGTCTGCTCCTCCTGGGTCTCGCACACGCCTTCCTGCTCTACCCCGGCGACATCCTGGTCACCTACGCGGTTCTGAGCCTCGTGCTGTTCGCGGTCCGCGACATCGCGCCGCGCACAGCCGTACGGGCCGCGGCCTGTCTCATCACCGGTGTGGCAGCCTGCCTGCTGGCCTGGGGTCTGGTCACGGTCGCCTTTGCCGTGCCTGCGCCTCCGCAGGACATCACGGCCGCGGTGCTCGACAGGGCGTCGTCGTACCGCGGTGACCTCGGCTCGGTGGTCGGGGCGAATCTGGAGTGGTGGCGCGACACACTGGGGTGGAACGTCCTGCACGGCGCCGACGTGCTGGCGGCATTCCTGGTGGGACTCGCCGCCGGCCGTCGCGGGATACTCGCCGAGACCGAACGGCACCGTTCGTCGATGGTGCAGATCGTGGTCTGTGCTCTGCCCCTCGGCCTGGCCGGGAGTGCCTTCATGGCGGTCTGTCGCAACGGCCCGCTGGACGGACGCTGGTACGACGTCGGATCGGCCGTCGGGGTGCTCACCGCCCCCGCGCTGACGGCCGCGTACGCCTGCGGCCTGCTGCTCCTGTTGCGCACCCGGCATGGCGGCCGGGCGGGGGATGTCCTGGCCGGGGCCGGCCGCCTGGCCCTGACCCACTACCTCACCCAGTCCCTGGTCATGGCATTGGTCTTCACCGGTTACGGGCTGGCGTGGTACGGCCGCTACGGCATGACTGCGGTGCTGGCCGGGTGCTTCGTCCTCTACGCGGCGCAGCTCACCTACGGCCGTTGGCTGTTGCGGCACTTCCGGTACGGTCCGGTCGAGTGGCTGCTGCGTGTGATGACACTGGCGCGCAGGCCATGAGGCCTATGGCTTACGCAGGGACACCGCGTCCCTCTGCCACCTGCGCGCGCCGTCGGCGGGAGCGGCGGCGGCGGACCACGCGCGGGCGGCACGCTCGGTGATGGCGGCCGTCTCGGCCTTGGCCGCGGCCGAGATGACGCCCGCGTCGGCCTCCTTGTACCAGGGGCGCAGACGAATCAGGGCGGGGCGTACACCGGTGGCCAACAGGAGTGCGGTGCCCTTGGGCAGCGCTCGTATGCGGTCCGCGGGGAGCACCGGGTCCAGCCGGTAGGAGTACGAGCGGGAGGTACCGTCCTTGCTCTTGGAGTAGGACGCCGTGCGTACGTCCTGATTGCCGACCAGTTTGGAGATCTTCTCCACGAAGTCGGCGTCGTCGAGGCCGGCGCCGAGCAGCTTGATCGTGGCCGCGCTCCACAGGGCGTCCATGCCCGCCTCTCCCCACACCCGGCTTCCTTGGCGGTAACTCTGAAGCAACGTCACGACGTTGATGCCGCGCGAGCCGAAGTGGCTGTACAGGTCGGGCAGGTCGGAGATGCGGCAGACGTTGGCCGCCTCGTCGAGGACAGCGGTCATAGGAGGGTCGAGGCGGCCGCCCATGCGCTCGGCGGCGACCACGCCCGCGCGCATGGTCGTGTCGGCGAGTCCCGCGATCACACCTGCGGCCGAGCCACCGCCGTCCTTCGACAGCAGGTAGAGGGTGTCCTTGCCCAGCACGTGCTCGTGCGGCTTGAACTGCGGAAGTGCGGGATCGGGCGTCACCCAGGCGACGATCTCCGGATCGAGCAGGCAGGCCACGCACTGCCGGGCGGTCTCGTAGATTCCGTCGCGGGTCTCCACCGCGCCCCGGACAGTGCCCTGCAACTGCTCGGCCATGGCGATCATCTCGACGTCCCGCAGCAGGTCGATCGGCGTGCGGTCGGCGGGGTCCGCCAGCCAGGCCAGCAGGTCGAGAACGGAGGCCCCGCCGCGTGCGGCCGCGAGAAACAGGGAGGTGAGAGTGTTCTGGGCCGCGGAGATCCAGAAGTCCTTCTTCGACTGGTCGTCGTTGACGGAGGCGACGAAGTGCCCGGCCAGGCGGCGGGCGCCCTCGATGGTGTGGCACTCGGAGAGGATGTCCCACCACATCGCGCGCGGGGAGTGGGCGATGCCCTGCGGGTCGAACGTCCACACCCGGCCGGCCTTCTCGCGTGCGGCCCGGGTGACGGCGTAGACGTCGGACTTGTTGGACGTCAGCAGCACCGCGCCCTGGGCGCGCAGCACACGCGGGACGGCGATACCGGTGGACTTGCCCGCGCGCGGAGCCATCAGGTCCAGCTCCACGTCCTCGTAGGAGGAGCGCAGTTCCGGGCCGTTCGGATCGAGGTCGCCGAGGAGGTTGCCGGTCTCGTCGGGGTGGAGGTGCTCGCGGCCCTTGAGCGAGGGGCGCAACTCGCGGGCCCGCTCCGTGATGCCGGCCGGAGACAGGGCGGCCAACTCCCGGTGCCCGGCCAGTCCCCGTGGCCGCGAGACGTAACGCGACACCCGTCGCGCGACCAGTACGACGGCGGCGACGGCTGAGCCGAAGACCAGGACGATGCCGGCGACCACACCGGCCGACGAGGCGTCCGGCCAGACCTCCGTCGGCCCGCCGGAGAGGAAGGTGGCGAAGGTCGCCAGGGTGAACGGCGGGGTGTGCCAGCCCGAGCCTGTCAGCGCGGCTCCCAGGGTCCCGCCGAGCCACACGCCCAGGAACACCACCAGGCTCACGCCCGACACGAGGACGATGGCCCAGGGCGCCATCTCGCTGCCGTAACTCCTGCCCTTGGCCGCGCTCTCGCTCACGCGGCCCCTCCTCCGTCCGCACTCCACCGCTTGACGCTGTCGGCGACGTGCGCGGTCGCCTTCGCGACGACCCGCTCGCTCTCGACCCAGCGCTTGTTGGTGTCGTGCAGCCGTCGTTCGGTGTCGGTGATGGCTACCTGGATCGGGATGCCGGGCCGGCCACCGACCTTGATCAGGAAACGTCCGCGGCCCGGCGGTTCCTCGCGGTCCCCGTGCGCGGCCCAGCCCGGGGGCGAGGACCAGGAGGAGACCAGGTCGATCTCCCGGCGGGACAGACCCACGACCTGGGCCAGATCCTCCATCTCCTGGCGCGGCAGCCCAGCACAGATCACCATGCCGGCGCGTTCGACGAACCCGCGTGCTTTGACCCGGTCGGCGTCGGTGCCCAGCGCCTCGGCGTCCTTGAGCGTGTGTGTGATCTTGGCGTCGCCCAGGCCGAGGCTTCGGTTGAGCCGGGTCAGGGCGTCGATGCGGTCCACGATGCCCGAGGCCGCGCGCAGGGGGCGCCAGAGCTCGTCGAGCACGGTGAAGAACCAGCGCCGGGGCCGGAGCCCGGCGTCCGCCAGGGCGTGCGAGGCGGCCACGGTGCCGAGGCCGTCGGACCAGGCCGCCAGCATCGCCGCCGCGGTGAGCTGGGTGTCCGCCTCGCCGATACGGGAGATGTCCACACACACCGCCGGCGCGTCCAGGTCGATGCGGGTGGACGTCTCGGAGGCGAACGTGTCGCCCAACGGCCCGTCCAGGACGCCCAGCAGCGAACGGTGCAGCGGGTCCACGGCATCGCGGTAACGGCTCTCGTCCCCGCGGTCCAGGGTCACCGCACGCACCCGGTCCGGACCTTCGGCGAGGATCCGTACCAGGTCGGGCAGCAGCGGCTGGCGGCCGGGCGGCGTGCGCTCACGCAGATGGTGCAGCGCCGCGGACAGCACCGACTGTTCGTGGTCGCCCACGGGATGGTCGCGCACGATGGTGACGAGCGCGGCGACCATGTTGAGGACACGGCCGTGAGTCTCGGAGGTCAGCACCCGGCCCGCCTCGCCGCCTATGCGCTCGGCGGCGGCGCCCATGGCCCCGGGGTCGAGGACGTTGATGCCGCCCACTCCACGCCCGATGGAGATGACCTGGCCGCCCAGGGCACGCACGGTGTCCGCGTAGTCGGGCTTGAGGTCGCCCAGCACCAACGGCACCACACCGGTGGCGGCCAGTCCGATGAGCATGCGGTTGACCAGGGTGGACTTGCCCAGACCCGGCATACCCAGCATGAACAGCGAGGGGTTGGAGATGTAATGGGCGCGGGTGAACCACGACAGCGGGTCCCCGCACACGGTGGCTCCGGTGTACAGGTGCTGTCCCAGTGGGACGCCACTCATGGGGGCACCGGAGCCCGCTGCGAACGGCCAGAGCCCGCAGGCCTGCACGGTCGTGGCCCGCCACATCGACGGCGGGTCCACGTTGGCGACCTGGCCGCCCCCGGGGCCGGGCCAGCCGCGCGGGGGCGGCATCTGCTCCCTGGGCGGGGCGGGGGGCTTCTTGGCTGTCTTCTTCGTGCTCACAGTGCTTCCTTCAGCTCGCGCGGGACCAGGGTGTACTCCCATGGCAGGATCCCGACCGGGAGCGTGCAGCTGAACGCCGCCGCCTGCATCCGGTCCGCCGGACGCATCAACAGCCGTGCTCCGGCCAGCTGATTGCGCACCGTCGTGTTCGCGTCCTCCAGCTCGTCCTCGGAGTCCACCGTCACGGTGACCATCAACGAGAACTCCACCAGGCCGGCGCCGGTGGCCTCCTCCACCGCCGTCTGTTCGGCGGCGCTCACCTCATTGCTGGCTCGCGCCTGCACCATGCCGCGCCGTGAGGTCGCCATGAACTGCGCCGACCGCCGGTCGGACTCGACGATGCGCGCCGAGGTCGCCGGGTCGATGGGGCGGTACAGCAGCGCGACGCGCTTTCGGCGGGTGCCCGCAGTGGCCTCCAGCAGACCGTGCAGCACGTTGGCCCGGACCGTGCCGCGGGGCGCGAGGGTGAGCATCCAGGTCCGGGACACTCCTGAGTCGTGCAGGTAGGCCTTGGCCTTCTCCACGGTCGCCGACGGGCCTGCGTCCTCCCACTCCAGTCCGGTTCCGCCGTGCTGGGCGCGGGCGTCGAGGACCTCCCCCGCCACGGACGGGTCGTAGGCCACCCGTACGACTTCGGCGATACGCTCGGCCGACAGCGGGACGGCGGGTCCGCCGCCCGCGGCCACCACTCCCGACAGCAGGCCGGGGATGCGGATGGCCAGGTCGGTGATGATCTCGTCGCTCTTGCGCCGCTGCCCGCTGGTGGGTCCGTAGGTCAGCGAGATGTAGGTGTGCATCTCGGAGGACGCGGTCGGGTACCGCTGCACCACTTCCTCCATCACCGCCCGTGCCGCAGCCGGGGCGTCGGGACGGATGCGCGGCAGCAGCTCGTTCGCCAGCCGGTTTCCCGTGTCCGGGGCGGTCTCCACGACCACGGCGGCCCCGCGCAGGCCTGGTTCGGCGGACAGCCGCGCCAGCCAGTGCCCCCATGACGCCACCCAGGTGTCCACCTGGTCGGGGTCGACGAGGGAGCCACCGTCGGGTTCACAGCCGAGCACGATGGTGTACAGGTTCCGGCTGCGATGGTGCAGCACGCCGAACGGCTGGTCGTAGGCGTCCCGGCCCTCCCTGACCTTGACCCGGTTCAGCAGCCCCGGCGGACGGAACCGGCCTCCCGGCCGTGAGGACAGCGGCCCTGCGACGTAGGTGGTCGACCCCTTGGACTTGCGGTGGAGCCAGCTGATGCGCAGGGCCATGACCTGATAGATGTTCCGCCCGTCAGGCGTGCGCGCGGCCAGGGGCAGCAGGAACACCGCCTGCACGACGAAGGCGAACAGCGTGGCCTGCAGGGAGATCAGCGACAGCATGAGGTCGACGACGATCCCGCCGAACACCCCGACGGTGCCGAGGAGGCCGAGCGGCCCCAGCCCGGGTCGTCTGGGCCTGCGCCAGTTCCCGTATGTGGGATGGACGACGGGAGCTTGGGTGGACATGTGGGGATACCTGCTTTGCTTCCGTGAGTGGATCGTGGGGCCGGGGAGTGGCGTTTCGCGGTCCGGGCCCCAGGCTTCTCGGGGCCCGGACCGCGAGCCGGGTGGGGCCGGAGGAGGCCCGTTGCACACCGGTCTGCTGTGGGTCAGTGGCCGTTACTGTTGCGGTCGGGGTTGGCGCCTTCCACGCCGCTCCGAGCGACGTCCGTGGCTCCCTTGGCAACCTTGGAGGCCACTGCCGCCGCTCCGAGCACTGCGGCGCCGATGACAGGGATGGCTCCCGCCGCAGCGGCACTGCCCTTGCCGGCCGCGGCTGCTCCGCCACCGCCTCCACCGCCTGATCCGCCGCCGCCCCCGCCGGCTGATCCGCCGCCGCCCCCGCTCGGCTTCGCCGGGGCGCTCGATCCGCCACCACTGGCCCCCGAGGGGGCCTGGGACCCGCCGCCACCGCCGGCACCGCCACCGGGGCTGACCCGGCTCATGGCTCCGCCGGCGATGGACTTCGCTCCGGAGGCGATGCCACCGGCGATGCCCATGGTGGCCTGCCCGGCCGAGTCGCCACCGAGGGCCTCCGTCGCCGGAACGATCACTCGCATCAGCGCGGGCAGGGCGACGGCGGACAGCAGGAGCAGACCCATGCCCGCGATCTGTGTATTGACCTGGCTGGCCTTCTGGGCGTTCACCATGACGGACCCCGAATAGAGCACGAGGCTGACCGTGGGCTTGTACAGCAGCCAGGCGAGCAGCCACCCGATGTGCTTGCGCCACCAGTTGCCACCCCAGTCGGTCATGGAGGCGGCAGCGGCCAGGGGGAGCGTGCCCATCAGGACGATCATCACGCCGAGCCGGATCCACATCAGGAGCGCGTGGATGACGCCGGAGATGATGAGGAGGCAGCCGATGACCAGCAACAGCATCGCCGGGATGCTGCCGCTGCAGTTGATGCCGCTCATCAGATTCTTGAGGCTGTTCTCGAACAGGTGGGCGGAGTACCTGTCCATCAGCATGGTGAACGTGATGATCACGGTGCTCGCGGCCGTGTTGACCAGCGTGACGCGCAGGACACCCTTCAACGCGGTCTGGCCCGCCTCGCCCCTCCGGTCCAGGGCCATCTTGACCGCGGCGAAGAGGATCGAGCCGGCTGCCAGGTACACCACGATCCACTGGGTCTGGCGGTTGATGATGTCCGACGATTCCTCGTCGTACGAATCGATGGAGCCTACGGCGTCGAAGATTCCGAGGGCACCCCTCATCATGATCTTGGCCACCATCTCGATCATGGCCTGGATCGGATCGTCGAACATCCCGAAGAAGTCGAGCCCGCCGCCGCATTTCTCGGCTAGGTACATATCACTCTCCCCACGCGGCGAAGTCGCCGGGTTTTGCCTGCTGGACCGATGAGTAGAGCGCTCCGTCGTCGTAGGGCACGACTTTCCAGTCGCCGTCCTGCCAGCGCATGGTCACCGAGGTCGACAGATAGCCGCCGGAGGGGTTGGTGAGGAGCAGCCGTACGGTCGCCGAGTCGGCCGAGTAGGACGCCAGGGAGAAGCCCATGAACCGCCCGACGGGGCTCTCCTCGAGGTCTCTCGCTTCGGCCTTTGCCTTACCGGTGACGAATGTGTCGCGTGGCCCTCCGGGGACGATCTGCTGCTCCGCGGTACTGCGCCACGCGGTACCGCTCAGCTGGACGGGAATGATGTGCGCCGCGAGTACCGCGCCCGTGGGGGTGTGGGCGAAGCACCACCACGCGGAGGTTTCGGTGTGCAGCGGGCCGGCTGTCGGCGAGGTCGGAACCATGATGGCGACGAGCTTCCGCCACTGCAGATCCGCGGGCGTGGTGGTCGGCCGGGAGGTGTCCTTGTCGTCGGTACGGCAGTTCTCCGGCCGGCCCCCGGGACCGCTCCGCACCTGTTGCGGATCGCCGGGGGACAGCGGGCCGCTCAGCCCGGAGAGCATGTTCCGGCTGTCGGCCGCGATCTTCGTGTCCTCGTCGGAGGCGTCGCTGGTGTCGCCCAGGAGCGCCACCAGCGCCATGACCACGAGAAAGCCGAGGAAACCGGCCGCGTTGATCCAGCCACGTTGCTTGTAGAAGGGACCCTCGACCGGGCCCTTTTTCCGTATCGAGCTGAACATTTCGGTGCTCTCTCCGGCGGTCGATCAGCCTTCTTGTTCCGCGAAGACGAAGGTGATGATCGGCCCCGCGGTGGCGACGAGGATGCAGCCTCCCAGCACCATGCCCAGGCGGCTGAGGTGCTCGGAACCCTCTCCGCGCTTCATGGAGACAGCCATCATGATTCCGGTGATCAGCACACCGGCCACACCGGCCGCGGTGCCCGCCCAGCCGGCGATTCCCAGAACGGTGTCGACCGCGTCGGCCAGCGGGCCGGGGGCCTTCCTGCCCGGGTCGGGGACCTTTTCGGTTCCGGCCAGGTAGTTCCAGCCCTTGGCGTGGAGGGAGTGCAGGGTCGCGTTCATTTGTTCTCCGTTGTCGTAAAAAAACAGCTCAGATGCCAGGCGCCGCCGGCCCTTGGCGGCTACTTGGCAGCAGGAATGAGGTAGGGGAAAATCACGTAATTGACGAGTGGCCCCGCGCTGATGCAGAGAATGCAGGCGCCCAGGACGAGAACCATCCCCCTGAAGTACGTCGCTCCTTCGCCCATCTCGCCACGGCGCAGTTGCAGGGCCATCTGGGTGCCGATGATGATCACACCTGCCACTGCGGCGGCCGTCACGGTCCAGGCGAAGTACCCGAGCAGTTCGCTCGCCTCGGGGTTCGGATCGAATCGGCCGTTGGGCGCGTAGTCGGGTGCGACTTCCGCGAGGTTCATAGCCGTCCCACCCCGCGCCCGGACGCGCCGGAGGCGAGTTCAGCCAGCGCACGTACCTGTTTAGGCAGCGGGTCCACCTCTTCGCCGAGGCGCCACGCCGGGATCCACGGAACGCGGTGGACCTCGGCTGCCGAACGCAGCACGCGTACGCGCCGGCCGAGCTCGCGCGGCAGCCGTCCCGGCGCGTCGGCGACGAGTACGACGGCGATCAGATGCACCCCCGTGGGGTGATCCCCCAGGCGCAGTGCGTTCAGTGCCTTGGAAGCCGCCTGCATGCCCTTGGCATGGGTGCGGGCCACCAGCAGCACTCCGCCTGGTTCACCACGGGCCGGTTCGGGCCACCGTTGTCCCAGGTCGGCGCCACCCAACACCCGCACGAGCGTGCCGGCTCCGCCGCCGCCGTGTGCGTTGACCCAGGCCACCCGCTCCCCCCGGTGCGGCGAAGGCTCGTCCTCGGACTGCCCGGCGGGACCGGATCGTGCGGGTGCCGCCGCATGCGGTGACACAGCTGTCGCGCTGGTTGTCTGCTGAGCAGCCGGTCCACGGATCCACATCTGCGGTCCGGCGGATGCCGCCGGTGGGACACCCATGAGCGCCCATCCCTTCCCTCGGTTCCGAACGATGGCGACGGATCCCGCATTGAACTGTTTGGCCGCCGTGTCCGTTGCGCCGTGCGGGCCCACGATGATCCGTCGGGCAGCCACTACGGAAAATCGCATGACCTGGTTCAGCGCTGCTCACAACCAGAACGTGCGGGCGTACGCGAGGGGAGCGACTGGTCGTGGGTGCAGGCGGTAAGGGGAAGGGGCAGACGTCCGAAGGGAAGGGTTTGGACACCGCTCTCATCGTCGCCGGCAGCAGTGCGGGGTTCCTGGGATGCCTGTTCAGCCCCCTGATCATCCTGATTCTGCTGATCGGGGTGATCGTCATCTGCGCCATCGGGTACATCTTCTGGCCCCTCGTGCTCATCTGCGCCATCTTCGGCTGCGGTGGAGGTGACGGCAGCGCGAGCGTGGACAACGACAAGGTGGCCGAGGCGTTCAACGGCGACGGGAAGGGCGAGCTGGCCGAAGGCAGCGTGCCCTCGGAGTTCTCCGAGTACATCGAGGACGCCGGGAAGGAATGCGATCAGATCGGGGCGGTCCTCATCGCCGCGCAGATCCAGCAGGAGTCCGCGTTCAACGTGAAACTGGTCGGCCCCGACGGGTCCGCGGGGATCTCCCAACTGCCCCAGGACAAGTTCGACGAGTTCGGCGAGGACGACGACGACAACGACGAGACCTCGGCCCTGGACGCAGGGGACTCGATCATGGCGCAGGGCAGATACATGTGCTCACTGGCCGAGGACATCGACGCACTCATCGCCAACAACGAGGTGAAGGGAGATCGCCTGGACTTGACTCTGTCGGCCTACCACCTGGGCCTGGAGAAGATCAAGCAGGCGAAGGGCGTACCGGACCACTCCGGCGCGCAGAGCTACGTCTTCGGCGTCAGGACGTCGTTCGCCCTGTACTCGGGCGCCATCGAACTCCCCGAAGGATCGTCCTACCCCAGCATCAGTCCGCTGCCGGAGAGTGGGCTGTGACCAGAGAAGTGAGGAGTGCGCGGGTGTTCAGGAAGCACGTCGACGTCGACCGGGGCACGGTCGGTCATGAGGAGGCAGGACCGCGACCGGTGCTCTTCCTGGAGGTCCTCGTCGACCTTGACGGCGTCGTTCTGGTCGACGGGGACCCCTTCCCCGTACCCGACGGCGTACCGGTCAACGTGGCCGTGCTCGACACGATGCAGCGCCGGGCGCGGGCCGGGGGCGCCCCCGTCGAGGCCGTGATCGTCGACCGCCAGGCGGGATACGCCACGCGCATCGAGGTCACCGCCGACGGTGCGAGCCGGATCGTGCGGCACGAGAGATACCCGGAGCCGTCCGGGACGGAATCCCGGCCCGCGCGCGGCTCAACGGGAACCGGTTCCCGGCCGGCCGAACGGCATATCACCGCACTGCCGTCAGAACCGGGCCCCTCGCCCGCCGGGCCGTCCGCGGAAGACGTACGGCCCGCCGACGTGGGTTCACCGGTGCCCGTCCCGGACGAACTCGCCGAACTCGTCGCGCGCATCGGCCAGGCCATCGACACCGGAGCGCTGGAACGGGCGGCGGCACTCGCGTTCAGGCTGAAGGAGCACGCCACGCGCACCTTCGGCGCCGAGCACCCGTACACCTTGGAAGCACAGGCGCTCGAGGCGTTCGCCGCGCACAGGAGCGGCAATCACGCCGCAGCCACGCTCGCATGCCTCGAACTCGCCCAGATCCGTCATCAGCAGGGTGACCTGCGCGCCCATGAGGATTTGCTGCGCGCGGTCGCCGTGTGGCAGTTGATCGATGACCTGCCGTCAGCCGTCAACCACGGCCGGGCCCTGCTCACCACGTGGTCCCGGCTTGCCGACGACAACAACGTCGCTGCCGGAGATCTCGAATTGGTAAGAGGCGTGGACCGGCGTATACACGCCCTCGCCACTGGTGCCGGCACTCATCCGGTCGGAGTGGCCTGACCAGGAACACGCAGGTCAGCAGCGAGGGCGGCCCAAGAAGGACCCGCCCCCTCGCTCGGCGCGCGACCCTCCGGCGGAGCGGAATCCGCCACTCCGGCATCAATCGAACGTCAATGCGATGTGGAGCCCGACTCGTAACACTCCCCCGACCGAGGCCGCCGACTCCGGCCTCGAGACCTGACCTTCCCCCGAGGTCATGCAGCAAGGGAGTATGTACGTGAGCTGGACAGTGATGGGCTCCTTGGGAGCGGTGAGCGCTGCGGAACGCGCGATGCGCACACTTCACGACGAACAGGCGGGCGCGCTGTACGCCTACGTGGTCCGCCTGTTGAACGGTGACCGGCACAAGGCCGAGGACGTGGTGCAGGAGGCGTTGCTGCGCTGCTGGCGGACCCAGAACCTGACTGCCGGCCGGCCCCTGCGGCCGTGGCTGTTCAGAGTGGCCCGCAACCTCGTCATCGACGAGTACCGGATGCGCAAGACCCGCCCCCAGGAGGTCAACGGCAACATCTGGCTGGAGGATCTGCTGACCAGCCCCGACGAGGTGGACTGGCTGCTCTCCTCCCTGCTCCTCAAGGACGCGTTCAGGCAGCTGTCGCACGCCCATCGCGAGGCGCTGTACGAGACGTACTTCTACGGCAGATCGATGCGCGAGGCGGGCGAGACGCTCGGCGTTCCGCCGGGCACCGTCAAGTCGCGTGTGCATCACGCGGTACGCGCCCTGCGTCTGGCCATGGACGTCGTCGAGAGCGCCGACGACGAAGGCGGCGGAAAGCCCGTGCGGTACATGTCCGCCGCCTGAGCACATCGCCGGCCGCCGCGAGGGGCGAGCATCCGCGGGCCGGCAGTGTCGCCGTCGCGGGTGAACTGCCGGACGGGCCGGACTCAGCCTGCCTTCCGGGCGCCCACGGCGGGTCGTTCCCAGGTCGGAGCGGGACGCCGGCTCCTCGGCGCGGGTGAGTCCGCCACGGTGTGGTCCTCTTCTCGCGGTCCGTGCGTGTCGTGAGCTGTCAGCAGCCGGTCCCGGTGTCTGAGGACCGCGGTGAGCGCGGCCCCGGCCTCACCCGGGATCTGGCTGCGCAGACGGATCAAGGCGACCCCGGCGGACAGCGCCTCGCCGACATCGGTGATCCGCATCCACAGCTGTTCGGCGCGGCCCGCCACGGCCTCTGCCTGTTCTGCGTCCCCCCGGTAGTGCCAGCGTTCGGCGACGTCGCGGTACAGCTGGATGCCGCCGGCCGTGTCACCGGCCATGGCGGTGGCCCCGGCACGGACCTCGCGGATGCGCAGTGTGTCGGGGTGGGACACGCCGAAGACGCCTGTCGCCCGCGTGTCGAGCTGTGCGGCGAGCTCGCGGGCCTGGTCGGCGCGGCCGGCCTCGAGGTGGGCCCTCACCTCGTCCAGGGACTCCTCGTACGCCTCGGTGTCCTTCCGGGAGCGGGAGCGGGACACGGGAGCGTCGGAAACGACTGCCTGCGCGGCGACCGCCTGCGTTCTCGCGGAGCGTTTCGTCTGTCGCTTCCTCGGCACCGTGGTGCGCGGTGCGCCGGCCGGGTCCTCGCTCACCTCTCCACCGGGTGAGACGATCAACTGCCATGCGACGCCGCTCGGTTCGGTGGCCGTGGCCCGTACGGCACGGCCGAGCCTGGCGGCCGCGCCGGCTACGACATCTATGGCGGAGGCACGCGTGGCGTGCCCGGACGTGGGCACCAGGGGGCCTGACGCGAGGACCCGTCCGTCGTCGTGGACGGTGAGGTCGTAGACCGGCCAGGCCGGTACATCGGTGGATTCGTGCCTCGTTGACATGACGTGTCTCCCGTGCAGTTGAACGTCCGGCCTGATCCAGAAGGCCCCTATCGGACGGTGACGTCGGCCACCCGCCACGGCTTGTCGACCGCTGCGCGGGTGAGCTGCACGAAGACCGCGACGACGACAGGCTCGCCCGCCCACCCCTCGCTCCCCGACGGTGTGGCGGTGACGGTCCACTGCCGCCACGCCTCGGTGTCGCTGTCGGGGGGCCTGGCAGCGTCCTCGGTCTTCTCCGGCGCGACGTCGGTACGGGCATCGTGTCCGGCCCACTCCTGCCACTGGGCGCCGCTGACCGGCTGGGGCCGGCGTGCACGGAGCCGGTCCGCGTACGCGCCGGTGAGCCAGCCGGCGTCAGCGGCGCGCAGCTCGGCGTCGTGCGGCCCACTATCGGTGGTGGTGTCGAAGGTCCACAGTGCCGTGAGCGCACCCTTGCTGACCGCGTCGGCATCGGCCTGATCGACATCTCGCGGCTTGATCGTGTTTCCGGGAGGCGCGCCGGTGTCCTTGGGCTCCGGAGCGTCCGTGGGTTCCGGGAGCGGGGGGGCGTCCGTGCGGGCGGCGGACGGTGTCGCATACGGTCCGGTGCCGGTCGCAGCGGGTTCCGACGGCGCCGTGAGCGCGCGCTCCTCACCGCCACCACCGCCACCGCCACCGTCACCGCCGGCACCGCACCCGCCGGCCACGAGACCGAACGTGAGCACCGCCACCGCCGCGACGGTGCCCCGCGTGCGGGGAGAAGTCATCCGAACCGCCTGACCTTCTGGGACTTGCCGGCGTAATAGGGCTCGTCGAGGTTGCTGATCTTCACCACGTCACCCGTCTTCGGCGCATGGATGAACTGCCGTCGGCCGATGTAGATGCCGATGTGGTCGTAGCTGCCGTTGAGCTGGAACCCGATCACGTCGCCGGGCCGCAGGTCGTCGCGGGAGACCGCCTTGCCGGACATGACCTGGAGCTGGCTGACACGGGGAAGGAGGAGGCTGCCACCGGAAGCGTGGTACACAGCGTTCTGTACGAGGCTGGAGCAGTCGAACCCCACGGTGTCCGCGCCCTGGGCGAAGCCCCGGCCGGGGCCTTCCGGCCCGCCGCCGCCCCACGCGTAGGGGGTGCCGAGCCACTTCTTGGCGTTGGCCACCACCTGGTCACCGAACGAGTCGCCGGCCTCGGACGGTTCGGCGCCGCTGTATCCGGTCATCGACGCGATGATCCTGGTGACGTAGCTCTGGGTCTCCGGATAGGGAGGCACTCCGTCGTACTCCGCGACCGCTCCGGGCCCCGCGTTGTAGGCGGCGAGCATCAGCCGGGTGAGGTCACCGCCGACGTTCATGTCCCTGACCTTGTCCGCGAGCCAGCAGTCGTAGCGCGCCTGGGTCATGATCGCGTCGCCCGGGGTGAACGGGTCTGCCACGCCGTCCGGTTCGGGGCTGCCGTCCGCGCCCGCAGCGTCCACGCCCCACGTCGCCCATGTACCGGGGATGAACTGGCTCAGCCCTTCGGCGCGGGCAGGGCTCACGGCGGTGGGGCTCCAGCCGGACTCCGCCTCGATCTGCGCGGCCACCAGCGGTGCACTGACCTCAGGGCAGAGACTGCCGGCCCGCTCGATCCACTCCACGAACTCGGGCGGAATGCGATCGGCCGTGAGCTCCGTGACCAGTCCCACGGGTTCGGCTTCCTGTTCCTTGCCCGCAGCCCCCAGGACCGACAGACCGAGGAGGGAGCCGATGCCGACCAGGCCCAGTACGACGCACCCCGCGGCCAGCGCGGACGGACTCGCCCGGCCGGAACCGCCGTTCACCGGCGCGCTCTTGTACGAGGCGCGACCCTCCGCGAAGGCCTGAAGTCCGACATGGATGAATCACTCCTTATCTGTCTTAATTACAAAAAGAGTTGTTTATTGCTATTTACCAACTTGTGTGTATTATTCGGCCCGTTGTGTTGATGGTCGAAGGAGATGCCTTGGCAGGGGATGTGCCGGTCGTCAATCCCTGGTTGCCGCAGTCGGACCGCCAGGGAGACACCAACGGGAAACCGCGGCGACCGGTTCAAAGAACGTCGTCGGAACTTTCCGGCCCGGAAGCACCCCAGGGCGCCGGAGTCCCGCGGCCTGAGCAGGGGCTGCCCCTCGCCCGCCCGCGGCTGAACGACAGTCGGTGGTGGTGGCTCGGCGTGCACGGCGGCGCGGGGGTCAGCACGTTGGAGCAGGCCGTGCCCGGTGGCAGTGACGCCGAGCGTGCCTGGCCCGTGGCCTCGGGGAAACAGCCGGTCGTGCTGGTCGCCCGCTCCACCGCGCACGGTCTCGGAGCGGCACAGATCGCCGCTCAGCAGTGGGCCTCTCGCATGGTCACCGGCATCGACCTGCTGGGGCTGGTCGTTGTCGCCGACGCTCCAGGCCGGCGCCCCCGGGTCCTTCGGGACCGGGTCCGCCTGGTCTCGGGCGCGGTGCCCCGCTTGTGGGAGGTCCCGTGGGTGGAGTCCTGGCGACTCGGAGAGCCGCATCTGCCCAAGGAATGTGTGTCCCTTGCCCGCGACCTGATCCGACTCACTCAACCCACCTAGACGGGAACCGAGTTGTCCACTCTGATGGCGGCCCTTCTGGACGCCTCGTATCTCACACATCCGGTAGCAGCCGCACCACCGCCCTCGGGCGTGCCCGATGTCGGCGGAGGTGAGGCCCCGCCCGGAGCCGAGGACCTGATTCAAATTCTGAAGTGGGTGGCCTGGACCGTGACCGCCCTGTGCGTCGCGGGCATCTTCGGTGTCGCCGCCCGGATGGCGGTCGACCACTCCCGGGGAGGCGGCCGTGACCATGCCAGAGGACTCGGCTTCGTCCTGGGGGCGTGCCTGCTCGTCGGCTCAGCTTCCGGCATCGTCGGCGCGTTCGTCTAGGAGGGGGAGGAACCATGGCTGACCCCGGCACCCGCACGGCGGCCGACGAGCCCCGAAGTCCGTGGCTGCGCGGCGGCTTCGTCCTCGCCGCCGCGTTCATCGGCTTCGTGACCGTCATCGCGGGGGCGATCGTGTTCACCTCGGACACCTCCGGCCCACGCGACGATGCCACCGCGTCCCGGCCGCCCGCCGACCGTGCCGCCGCTTCGTCGTCCTCACCCGGGAGCGACGGGCCCTGCCCCGAACTGACCGACACACGCCAGGACGTGCCCACCGCCGCTCCCCGGGGCGTGACGTGGACGCTGTACGGCGCCGTCGCCGTACCCGCCTCCGAGGCATCGGGTCCTGCGGTGGTCGGCAAGGATGTGGCGCACTGTTACGCACGTACTCCGGTCGGCGCACTGCTGGCCACCAGCCAGATCAGCGTGCGCTATCTGGCGGCCGAGGACTGGCGGAAGGTGACCCGGCTCCAGACGGTCGGAGCGGGCCGTGACGCCTACATAGCGGGACGGACCAGCGCGGAGAAGAAATCGCCCACCGACGGGGACGGCGGTGCTCACGGACAGATCGCCGGATTCAGGTTCGTCACCTACAACGAGAGCACCGGGGTGATCCAGACCGTCTGGCGGTTCCCCGACGGCCGGATGCAGGCCGCCACCACGACGGTGCTGTGGCAGGACGGGGACTGGCGGCTGGAGTACCCGGCCGACCCCGTAGCCCCCACCCCGGTCGGCTCCCTGGCCGGCTTCAGCGAGTGGGGGGGTGTGTGATGGCAGGGTGCGATTTCGGCTGGGTCACTCCCTCGGTCGGCGGCTATTGCGTCGGCAACGGCACGGGAACGGCACCGAAGGACCTCGGTGACAGCGCGTTCGACGACATCGCCGAGAGCGCGGCGAAGGCGGCGAGCACGACCGTCAAGGCGCTGGGCAGCGCCTGGATGGACCTCGGCGGCCCCGATCTGAGCGAAGGCTCCGGGCCGGTGGCCTTTCTCCGTGGCTCCACCCTGTGGGTCACCTCGTTCACCGCTGTGCTGTGCCTGCTGGTCGCGGCCGGGCAGATCGCCTGGCAGCGCCGCGGCGAGCCGGCCCGGCAGGCGCTCCAAGGGCTGTTCAACCTGGTGATGGTCTCCTCGGTGGGAGTCGCCACGGTCAGTCTTCTGACCTCGGCGGGGGACAAGTTCAGCATCTGGATCATCGACAGGTCCACCGGTTGCCGGCAGATCAGCGCGGCCGGGGAGCCGGTCGCGCAGTGCGTCGCCGAATTCGAGAAACGCACCACGGCCATGCTGGCGCTGGGTGACACGGGCTCGTCGTTCCTCGTTCTGATCATGGCCGTGCTGGTGATCACCGGCACGGTGGCGCAGATCGCCCTGATGATCGTGAGGGTGGCCATGCTGGTGATCCTCGCCGGGACGCTGCCCCTTGCGGCGGCGGCCAGCTCCACTCCCGCCGGCCGTGTCTGGTTCCGTAAGTCCCTGGGCTGGCTCTTCGCCTTCCTGCTGTACAAACCGGCAGCGGCCATCGTGTACGCGGCGGCGTTCTCGATCACCGGCCAGGACCAGGACAACGAAGTCGTCTCCATGGTCTCGGGGGTCGTGCTGATCGGCCTGGCCTGCTTCACACTGCCCGCGCTGATGCGGTTCGCCGCCCCTGTCGTCCAGGCGGCGGTCTCCGGCGGGGGCCGCACGGCCGGTTCCTCCGCCGGAGGAACCGGAACGGCGGCAGCGGCCACCGGAGCGCTGCCCGTTCCGCACCTGCGCAGCCTGGCCACCGGCCGGTCGGTGGCGGGGGCTGCCGTGAGTCCGGAGGCCACCGGAGCGCGACAGGGTGGGCCGGGCACCGCCCGGGGCACCGTGGGGGCACGCGGGGCGGCGGACGGCGAGCGGGCCGCGACCGGGCGTCCTCAGCCGGAGCCCACGGGTACCGCCGAGGCGCGGTTGGAGGGCCGGGAGGACACGGCGGCACCGGTGCCTGTCCCGGCCCGGCAGTATCCCGACGACCAGCAGGAGAAGGCCCATGACCGCTGAAGAACTCACCACGCGTACCTACGGCAACTTCCGCAAACCTCGTACCTCCGGGTTGCGGGGTCTGTCCCTGGGCGTGACGCTGCTGCTGCTCACCGGGCTGATCGCCGTGGTCCTGGCCACGCTGGCCTCCCTCTGGGCAGCGCTGGGGCTGGCACTGTCGCTGGCGGTGGTCACGGCCGCGCTCGCGTTCAAGGACCGGCACGACCGTACGCTGATGAAACGTGGAGCGGTCCGTCTGGCATGGTGGCGCACCACGTCTTCCGGCGGCCATCTGTACCGGTCGGGTCCGCTGGGCCGCACCGGCTACGGCACCTGCGAACTGCCCGGCCTGGCGGCCGAGTCGTCGCTGACGGAGGCGCAGGACGGTTACGGCCGCCCGTTCGCCGTGATCACGACTCCGGCGACCGGCCATCACACCGTGGTCATCTCCTGCGACGCGGACGGATCCGCCCTCGTCGACCAGCAACAGGTCGACATCTGGGTGGCCCACTGGGGCCAGTGGCTGTCCGCTCTGGGGGCCGAGCCGGACCTCGTCGCCGCGAGCGTGACCGTGGAGACCGCTCCCGACTCCGGAGTACGGCTCCAGCAGGAGATCGCCGCCAACACCGTTCCCGACGCTCCCCGGCTGGCCACGGAGATGCTCCGGGAAGTGCTGTCCGCTTATCCCGCGGGCTCGGCGCAGATCGCCACGCGGATCGCGCTGACCTACTCCGGTGCGGCCCGCCCGGGCACCCCCCGCCGCAGTGCCGAGGACATGGCGCTCCACATCGGTACCCGTCTGCCGGGCCTGACGGCCGGGCTGTCCCTGACGAGCGCCGGCACGGCCGTCCCGATGACCGCGACCGAACTCGCCGAGGCGGTGCGCGTCGCCTACGACCCGACCGTGGCGACGTTGGTGGAAGAGGCACGGGCCACCGGCGGCACCGGGCTGACCTGGAGCGAGGCCGGACCCATGGCGGCCCAGGAGGCGTGGGACCACTACCGGCACGACGGCGCGTTCAGCGTGACCTGGGCCATGACGGAGGCCCCGCTGGGCGAGGTGTTCTCCAATGTCCTGACCGCGCTGGTGCAGCCCAACCGCGACATCGCCCGCAAGCGGGTCACGCTCCTGTACCGCCCGCACACCCGGGCCGAAGGCGCACGCGTGGTCCAACAGGACTACAAGAACGCGCTGTTCAGTGCCCAGCAGTCACAGGTCGGAAAG
The DNA here is from genome assembly GCF_044765585.1 of Streptomyces sp. NPDC102441. Lineage (NCBI taxonomy): Bacteria > Bacillati > Actinomycetota > Actinomycetes > Kitasatosporales > Streptomycetaceae > Streptomyces > Streptomyces sp. NPDC102441. Next base: position 195,699 of record NZ_JBIWKH010000008.1, on the reverse strand, counting down.
GCCCGGGAGGACGCCGAGGTGGTCGCGGCCCGCAGGACGACCGAGGAACAGGCCCAGGGACACGGCGTGATCCGCTTCGGCCTGCTGATCACGGCGACGGTCACCAATGCCGCGGAACTCCCGAAGGCCGCCGCGGCCGTCGACAACCTGGCTCCCGCCGCCCGCATCGCGGTGCGACCTGTGTACGGCTCCCAGGCGGCGGCGTTCGCCGCCGCGCTGCCGCTGGGCCTGGTGCTCCCGCTGCACACCGCCGTGCCACAGACCGTGCGCGACGCGATGTGACGGAGAGCGGAGAAGAATGAGGAGAACCCGATGGCACGCGTGACCAAGCAATCCCGTCAGCCCCGCCTCACCCCCCGTGGCTGGCCCGGCCCCGGTGGCGGCATGGTCGGCTACGTCGAACCCGCGCCCGAGTGGCGCGGCACCTCCGTACAGGTGTGCGGCCTGTGGCCGTTCGGCGCGGGCGCCGGTACCCCGATGGTCGGGGTACCACTCGGCCGTGACCTGGACTCCGGGGCCACGGTGTGCTGTGATCCCGTGTCCTGGTTCATGCGCACGGGCCTGCTGGCCAACCCGTCGATGTTCGTGCTGGGACGCCCGGGGCTCGGCAAGTCGACCATCGTACGCCGCATGGCTCTCGGCCTCTCCGGCTACGGTGTCCATCCGCTGGTCTTCGGTGACCTCAAGCCGGACTACGTGGACCTGATCAGGGCCATCGGCGGGCAGGTCATCAGTCTGGGGCGGGGCCGCGGCAACCTCAACGTCCTGGACCCCGGCGAGTCCGGCCGGGCTGCGGCCCGGCTCACCGGCAGCGCCCGCCAACGGCTCCTGGCCGACATCCACGGCCGCCGCCTCCACATGGTCTCGGCCCTGGTGACCATCCTGCGCTCGGCGCCACCGACGGACCGCGAGGAGACGATCCTCTCGACCGCGCTGAACGTCCTGGACGACCGGCACGACGCCCGATCGGGCCGTGTTCCGGTGCTCGCCGACCTGGTGCAGGTCATCAAGGACGGCCCGGAAGCGGTACGGGCGGTCGCGCTGGACCGGGGCGACATGGCCCGCTACCGCGACATCACGGAGGACCTGGAGGCCTCGCTGACCGCCCTGCTCGGCGACGGCCGCCTGGGCGGGACCTTCGCCGAGCCGACAACCGAGGCGATGAAGCTGGACCGCCCGGTCTGCTTCGACATCAGTGGCATCGACGACAGCGAGGCCCTGCTCCAGGCCGCGGCTCTGCTGTCCTGCTGGTCGTACGGCTTCGGCGCGGTCTCCGCCGCGCACGCGCTCGCGGACGCGGGGCTGGAGCCGCAGCGCAACTACTTCGTGGTCATGGACGAGCTGTGGCGTGTCCTCCAGGCGGGCCGCGGCCTGGTCGACCGAGTCAACGCCCTCACCCGGCTCGACCGGCAGCGCGGGGTGGGCCTCGCCATGATCACCCACAGCATCGACGACCTACTGGCCCTGCCGACGGAGGAGGACCGCACCAAGGCGAAGGGCTTCGTGGAACGCGCCGGCATGGTGGTCTGTGCGGGACTGCCCCCCGCCGAGCTGCCGCAGCTGACTCAGATCGTGGAGCTGACCGAGGCGGAGAAACGTCTGCTGGTCGACTGGTCCACCCCGCCCGCCTGGGATGCCACTTACGGCCGCAGGGCCGAGCCGCCCGGCCTCGGCAACTTCCTCATCAAGGTCGGCAACCGCCCGGGGATCCCCCTGCACGTGGACCTGACGGCAGCGGAGCTCGGGGTCAACAACACGAACAAGAGGTGGAACAAGTGAGCGCCGAAGGCGCTCGCTCTCGACCACGGTGACCTGCTACGACGCCGACAGTGAACCGGAAGCCCGGAAACGACGTTGTGTTCGGCAAGCAGAAGCGCTCGCGCCGGAACACCGCTGAACACGCGGCAACATCTCCGGGCTCCTCGAGCGGCCGACCTCCAGCCGAAGGAGAAGGTGGAATGGCAGGTTCAGAAGACTACGTCGCAGTAAGGCTCGAAGACAACGGCACGTATCGCGTGTCGTCAAAGCCAGTCCCGCGTAATGCGCCCGAGCTCCCGGACGGCGCCACCAACGGCGTCTACGACATGAACGGGAGGAAGTTCTACATACAGAACGAAGCAGGCCAGCTCGGGCGTTATTCGGCCGACAATAACGCCTGGCGGCCGTCCGGGAACGAGGCTGCGGGGAACGCCTTGGCGGGCACCTATGGTGCGGAAACCTATGTTGCGGACACCTCCAGGGGCAAGGGCCCTGCGGCGGCGTACGAAGAGCCGTCACTGTCGCCGTCACTCGCCCGGTCGGGCGAGCCGTCATACTCCGTCACCGCCCAGAACGATGTCTCACCCTACACGCAAATGCAGGGCAACTCGGGTGAATCGCTGTCCAGCGGGGGCTCACACTCCAGCTCCTACAGCGCCGTACGGAAGGACTCCAGGGGCCGGTACAAGGCGTCGAGTCAACCCGTGCCGGAGGACGCACCCGCACCCCCGGCTGACGCAAGGCGTGCTGTCTACGACGTGGAGCGCGCGGAGTTCTACGTAGAACGCCAAGGCCATGTGGAGCGTTTCAGCCGGAACTCGCTCCAGTGGGCCACAAGTTCGGCAAAGGGTGTCATGGAGGCCCTGAGCAAATACGGTGCGGCCGTCGGCAGGGCCGCCGTGAACGGCGTTCCGAACATCGCTGCGGGCGGCGCGAAGATCTTCGGCGGCGAGCAAGCCGAGAGTTATGCGAACTACGTGGCAGGGGGCTTTCAGGGGCTGGTGGCCGCCCACTCTCTCTACACGAACGTGACTGGGGGGAATTTCGACAGGGTGCAGGCGGCCGCAGATCTAACCCAAGGGGGCGCCGCGATCCTCAACGTTGTGAGTGGTGCGACCGGGAACGAGCATGTCAATGCTGCTGCCACCGGCGCCTCGATGGCCGCGGGTGGGGCACAGATGGCCCATGAGGTCCACCAACACCAAAGGGCAGAGGAACAGGCCGAAAGGGCTGCAGGCTTTTACCTGCAATCGATGGGAAATCCGTCGCAACTAAACTTGCCGCTACGACCGGCCCCGGAGAACTCGACCGCTGCCGGAAAATATACGCCTGCCACCACCTCTGGCGCGCAGGTGAACGCCGCAAGTTCCAGCAGTAACCCCCCTGCCCCGGCATCGGCACCGGCAACGGACAATGCGCCGAAGAAGCGTGTATCCCGCAAGTAAGGTCGATCATCGTCCGCCTGGCCCTGCCCGCGAACGCAGAGGGCCGGCGGGCGGTGAAAGGGCGCTGTCCGGGTTCGTGAGGCGGCGGAAGCAGCGTCCGACGACGTTGCGGCGTCGGTAGACAGTGCGGCCGAGGCGGCGGAAGCAGCGTCCGACGACGTTGCGGCGTCGGTAGACAGTGCGGCCGAGGCGGCAGAGCGTTCCACTGCGCCGGGGCGGCTGTTGATCTGGTCGACGCTTTCGGAATCGTGCAGGCGATGCCACTTTCCCGCCGTCGGACGCGGAACTTCCGGGCAGGTCCGCCTTGTGGGCGGCCACCCGGCCGGGTCGGGTCCCGGGCCTGTCCCGGGCCCGGCCCGGCCACACGGTCTCGGACTAGGTAGTTCTCACCGACGCGAAGGTGGAACGCTCGCCAGGACGATGGGTCCGGCAACAGCTACGAGCAGTGACCACCGGCGGGGGAGAAGTAATTCGGTGACCACATGACACAACCCCTGGGGAGGCAACACCGTCATCCCAGTTGGCATGGGATTGGTTCCGTCCTCGCCACCGGGGTTTCCGCACCGCGCACACCAGGCGGTCCGGACGTCCCACGTCAAAGGTGTTCATTACATGCCATGTAGCCTCAGCCTGGGATCTACCCCACAGATGCCCCGGTCAGCCCCCTCCCCCACCCAGAAACGTGCAAGACATATGGATGACACGCTGTCACGCCGGCCGTACCTGCTCGGCCGCAACGTAGCCACAGGCGAGCCCGCAGCCGACCGTTTTCGCGGCATGCTCACGCGCGTCGCAGCGCGCACGGGGTTCGCCCTCACTGCCCATGCACTTCCGGCGTACGACCGCCGGTACACCGGCCGAACACCGACGCCGACCTGGTAAGCAACACAACGGGGCTCGGACATGAGGCAGCGGCTTCACAGGCCGGCACCGAGACCAAGTGGTGGAACAGATGAGCACCGACACCCACCACACCGAGCGGTCCGTGCAGACGGATTGAACCACTTGCCCGCCCGGCCCGTTTACCCGGCGAGGCTGCCGACCTCGACGACCTTCACGCCCTCACCCAAACCTGGCAGCCCCCCGTATCGCGATCTCCACCGATCAGCACAGCGATCGGAGACAGCCGGAGAGAGGGACCTGCACGAAGGAGTGGAACGTGGGGAATCGAAGGTGGCTGATGATCGGCCTGGCCGCGGTCGGAGCCATCGGGGGCCTTCTCCTGGGAGGCCCGGTGGGGGCAGCGCTCGGGCTGAGCCTCGGGTTGCTCGCTGGTGGAGGCCTCCGGGAACTTCTGGCAGCGCGCGACGAGAAGTCCAGGCGATCGGATGGGGCAGGTTCACCGGCGCAGGAGCCCGACTCAGCTCCCGACGCGTCTCCTTCGAGGGCGTCGACCCCTGACGCGTCTCCTTCGAGGGCGTCAACCCCTGAGCAGGAGCACGCGCAACTCAGATCCCCCTCTCCCCAGCCTCCGCTGGAGGGGTGGTACGCGCAACGTAGCGGTCGCACTTCACCGGAGCCGAGCTGGCCCTTGCGGTCACCGTCACCTTCGCCGTCACTCGGGTCCGTCTCGTCCCAGTCCTCGCTGGCAAAGCCGTTTTTCTCTCCGGAGAAGGCGCAAATGCACCCACAGGGGCGCGTACAGGGCGGTCGCAACTCACCGGAGCCCTACCAGCCACCCGCTCCGGGCCCCTCCGTTCTTCGTAAGCGCAAGGGAAAAGCCGTGTAGCGCCCTGGTCGCGCAGAACGGCCAGATCCGTGCCGGCGTCGCACCGGCACGTAACAAGATGTCTTCCCCCTACGACGATCAAATTCCCGAGCACGGCCATCCCCCGAGCTCAGGACCGTGCTTTCGCATGTCGGCGAGCACCGGGACCAGCCCCGCCCGAAATCCCCGGGCCAAGAGGTGAACTGTTTCCCTCCGGCTCCCGTTGCGACGTGAGCAGAACTGTTGTGGCGCGTGGCCTGTGACTTCCGCTCGACCCCTGAGAACTGGATCGGGCCGTACGAGGCTGCACGCCGACACCGCAAGAAAGGGATGGACATGAACAGGGGTGACGAAGCTGACGAGCCGATCACCAAGGGCGACCCTCTCCCGCCTGCGGCCCCGGCGGATCTCGACCGACAGGGCGCTTCCGGACAGGGGGCGGAGCCCTCCCCCCACTTCGCTGTGGTCATCTTCGACGACGGCTCCGCCGCCATCGACGGAGAGTCGGTGCCGTTGGTACCGGGCGAGCCGCTCGATGTAGCGATCCTCGACATGCTGCACGGATACGCACGCAGCCGCAGCGCCCCCGTAACGGGAGCCATCTCCGACCCGTCGTCAGACTACGTGGCGATCGTCGAGGTAGCCCCGGACGGCTCCAGCAAGCTGCTGGAGCAGCTTGAGGGGGAGGCAGCAGGAGCGGGAGGGGCCGCTGGACCTACTGAACCTGTTGAGCAAGCTCAACACCAGGAGCCCGGAGGGTGGTCCGGGTCCGACCGGACCGGTGACGAGGCCGGGTTCCAGGGCCCCGGTCGTGCGGAGAGCGCGGTCCCGGAGAGCGCAGGGCCCCCCGGTCTTCGGCAGACACCGGACGGGTCAGCCGTCCGGCGGAAGGCGCAGCCTCAGTCGGACGAGGAGTACCAGGGGCCTGGGCTTTTCCAGCGCCCTCTGGTCATTGGAGGGGTGGCCGCTGTTGTGGCCGTCGCCGTCGTTGGTTCGCTGGTGGCCATGGGCACCGGATCGGGCGGCGTCGAAGATCGGAATCAGGCGGCCGGATCGGGCAGTACCGCAAGCAAGTCTCCGATGACTCTCCAGCAACCGAGCCACTCGGCTCCCGCACGGCCCTCGCCTTCTCTCCCGGCGACACCTTCTCCGTCGAAGTCGCCGTCGAAGTCACCGTCGAAATCGCCGTCGAAGTCGCCCTCGAAGTCGCCCTCGCCATCGGTTACCGCGGCACCGAAGTCTGTGCCTCCGAAGCCGAAGAAGACCAAGGAGACCGGTGGCGGACCCAAGGTCCCCAGCGGTGCGGTAGTGATCAAGAACGAGAAGTACGGCTTCTGCGTCGATCTTCCCGGCCAGGGCAAGGGCAAGCCGGGAAGCACGGTCTATGACGAACAAAGCTGTACTACGTCGCCCAAGGACAACCAGCTGTGGACACTGAAGAAGACCCTCAAGGGCCGTGGCACCGGTGGATCCGACCTGTACCTGATCCGCAACGTCAAGGACGGGCTCTGCCTGGATCTGCCCGGTGAGGGCGGCGCCCGGATCACGACGGTCATCACCGAATTCAACTGCAAACCCACCGCCAAGGACAACCAGCTCTGGTGGTTCGACAAGCGCCCCAACGGCACGTACTGGATCCGCAATCAGAAGAGCGGCGACATGTGTCTCGATGTTTCGCGAACGGACAGGAAGGCCGCGAACGCCAAACTCACGGTCTTCGTGTGCAGTGATACCGACGATCACCAGTGGCGGTTCGTGAAGGGCTAGAGTCTTTCGTTTGGATCAGGCTGGATCGGAGAACGGGTCCTGATGACAGGGCACGCGAGCCCAGCATGATCCGGACGAGAGGGCCCGACCAACTGTCGTACACGTAGGCGGCCTTCGGCTGAGCATGTGATCCGGCCAAGGACACACAAGCTCAGCACGGAGGTCCGCCGCATCCCGCGTGACCGGGCCTGCGGGGCCGACGCTCGTGTCAGTCCACTTCGGGCGGCGGGCCGAACGGGTCCAGAGCGTCGACGGGCGGCGCCTCCTTCGACCGGTGGCTGCCCGGTTTGCAGCCGGCGAAGGGCCCCATCGGATCACGCAGTGACTGCATGACGTGGCCCAGATAGTCCCGATGCCAGTTGGCGGGTCCGCACATGGGGGAGCCAGGGCCGGTCAGCTCCGCCCAGGCGAGCCACAAGCCGTGGAGCTGGGCAACCGCCTCCTGGTGCTCCCACCAGCGGGAGCACCAGGGGGCCGCGGAGGTGATCTCCCTCCCGTAGACCGGCAGCAGCACATGGTGGGTCCACAGGGTCAGTTGCCGCAGATTCTGCGCGTACTCAGCACCCTCCAGATACAGGATGAACCGAGGCCCGGCCGGAGGCGGCGGAGCAGGCTGCTCCTCGGAGGACTGCTCCGGGGGGTATGTGGCCTCCTGCTCGGCTCCGGAGGTGTCGATCGTCATCGGGTTCCCTTTCAGTGCGCGGTGTGGCCTGTCCCGGGCGACCGAGGAAGTCATGGCGTGTGGAGAGACCGGCCTGTCCGGCATCACAACGCACGCCGGACGTACGGGGTTCACCGAGTCGTACGGGGACGCCGAGGCTGCCGGCCCGGGGCTCTACGGCGTCGCGCTCCCCATGAAGCGGCCTGTCCCGACGGGGTGGCCGGATGGACAAGAAGCCCCGGCGGGAAGGTGAGAGACCCGTGGACCTGCCGTGGCCCTGGATGGGTCACGGCAAGTCCCTCCCTGGCACGGACAACGGGCACTGGGCTCAACTGCGGAGCAGCCCGGATCCGCTCGCCGGGGACCGGAGCGGCTCAGCCCCCGTTGCGGTAGGTGTAGCCGCTGGAGTTCGACGTGGGCCCGATGAAGAGGCCGGTCGGGCTCGTCTGCGTGGAAAGGGCGAACCACGCGTAGCGATCCACGTAGTCCAGCATCTCCAAGGTCTCAGTCGATGTCTTGATGAAAGCGTCCTGCTCCCGCACGCTCGGGTAGCGGGGGGTTCCCTGGGTGAAGTCGATGAGGGCGTACTCGGTCAGCCAGATCGGCTTGTTGTAACGCTTGTGGATACGCTCCAGATAGGCGGCCAACTGGTAGGTGGCCGCGTAGCTGAAGTCCGAGCCGTACCAGTGCACGGGGATGAAGTCGACGCGCAGGCCGCGCTCCGCGGCCCCCGTCATGAAGCGGTCCAGCCAGCCGCCGGGCTTGTCGGCGTCGGTGGCGACCGCCGGGGCCCCCAGGTTCAGGCCGGTCTTCTGCAGTTGCGGCCAGAGATCCAGGGCCTGTTCGGGAGTCATGTTGGCCTGGGTGGGTGAGTCGGGCTCATTGAAGCCCAGAAGGTTCTTCCCCTCCTTGGCGGCATTGCCCAGCTCGGCTTCGGTGACCGATTCGGCGCCCCAGATGGTCGGGACGAACTCGACGCCCTCCGGTTTCGCGACCTCACCGCTGGAGGAGGTCCAGTTGTGGAACCACTTCGCGCCGGAGCTCGCCAGTGCCTGGTCGACACCGTCGGTGGGGTTGAGTCCGATGCCCTTGCTCACCGTGTTCGGGGGCAGGCCGTCGTCCTCGGGCTTGGGCTTGGTGCTGCGCACAGGCGTCCGGGACTTCTCGGAAGAGGCTCCTGTGCCGTGGAACGTGACGGTCAGTCCGGTGCACTCGCTGCACTGGCGTACGACCTGGTTGCCGGCCTCGGCGTCATGCTTGGACCACGAGTACGCCGAGGGGCACTTCTCGGTGAGCGCCTGGCTGTAGGCGGTCTTCGCGTCCCGATTCGGGTTGACACATACAATCGGCTCGCCCGTTGTCGGGCTCCTGGTCAGGTTCTCGGGCGGGCAGACTGCCAGCAGATCGGTGGGACAGCCCACCGAGGCGCACTGTCCGCCGTTCTCGGGCGCCGGCACTCCGTCGGGGGTGATGGTGATGGGCGCCGAGACGGCGTTGACGTAGCTGACGTTGTACCAGGGTGCCGAAGCGTCAGCCGGGTCGAAGTTGAACTCGGCGAGGCTGGCGGGCTGTTCGCCGGTCGAGCAGCGGTCGGCGAACGGTCCGCAGTCAGCGACGGTGCAGTGGAACGTGCTGCCCTCCTCTCCGCTGCAGCCCTGGCGGGCAAAGAACTTGCCACGCCAGTGCCCGGCGTCCGAACGTTCGGGGATGGTGATGGTGGCGGACTTCCCCGGGTCCAGCGTGGGCAGCCCGGTGAGCTCGGGTGAGCCGTCCGCGTTGGACGAAGCGCCGACCCAGATACGGGCGTCTGTCTTGTTCTGCAAGGTGACGGTGCGCTCGGCGCCACCGGCGGCCGCCCCGGTAACACGGTCCTCGCTCTTACCGAACGGGCCCTGCGACGACGCCGACATCACGGCGGTCAAAGCAACGACCAGCAGGAGAGCGAACAGGAACGGACGAAATTTTCGCAATGATACGAGTGATCTCACACGCATAGACATGCCTCTCACGTCAGGGATCGACTACGCCCGCACGACGTACGCACGCGGTCGACGGTTCACCATGAGGGCCGCTCCCAGGACCGCGCTGAAACGTTCAGTGAACCGGAGGGGGCAGGTGCCCGTTGTACGCAGAGCAAGATCAGGACCACCGCATCGCCAGAGAGACCACATGCCACTGATCGAAACAGCGGAAGCCGTCCCGCTCGGCGCCGTCTGCGCGCCACTGGGCAGCTGTGCCCCCCTGCTCGCTGTCACATCGCCGCGCTTCCACGGACCGACCGGAGCACCCGTCAAGCCGCTCGCCCTCGTCTGAGCACGTCACCCATCCATCCATCCGCTGTACGGCGACAGGCGCCCCCGTGTCCGGACGGGGAGAAGGGGACAGGCCCTGCCGGTGTTGAGTCGTGGGAGCCGCTCAGGCGGAAGCAGCATCCGGTGGTGTGTCGCCCGAGGGGGCGTTCAGGCGGTGGAGTCTGTCCCTCATGCTCTCGGCATCGGGGTGATCGAAATCGCTCCAGATCGCCAGTGCCCGATGCCAGCTGATGCGGGCCTCCTCAGGCTTGCCCGTCGCCAGTTGGATGTCGCCGAGATTGCTCAGGGTGTGGCCTTCGCCCCATTGGTTGGCAACGTCTCGGTGTGCCTCGAGCGCTTGCTCGTAGTGCTCGCCGGCTTCGTCGTAGCGACGGAGCCGGTGGTCGACCGTGCCGAGGATGTCGAGGACGATACCTTCGACCCAGCGATTGCCGAAGGCCCGCAGAATGGTCAGCGACTGCTCGAGGCAGTCAGCGGCCTCGTCGAACCTGCCGAGCTGTTGGTAGGCGTCGCCGAGGTTGGCCAGGGATATGGCTTCCCCCCAGGAGTATCCGTTGTGCCGAGCCGTGACCAGGCCCCGTCGGGTGTACTCGACGGCCTTGTCGATCCGGCCGGTGTTCAGGTACACGTTGCCGAGATTGAGCACGGCATCTGCCCTGCCGTCCCTGTCCCCCAGCTCACGGCTGAGGATCATCGCCTTCCAGTAGTGGTCAGCGCCCTCGTCGAACCGGCGAAAGTGCGTCAGGGCTCCGGCCACGTCCGCGAGGCTCTGGGCCTCGCCCCTGCGGTCTCCGGCGGCGCGGGCGGCCGCAAGAGCTGTCCTGGCGGTGTCGAGCCAGTCGTGCAGATGACTGCGCAGGTAGAGGAACCCCCAGGAGACGGCTGCGAGTCGCCAGGCCGTACCCGCTCTACCGGAGGAGGCGGCCTGGTGCACAGCGGCGACGATGTTGGCCCGCTCGATCTCGCACCACTGCAGAGCCTGGTCGTGAGCCGTGAACGACAGCGGGCGACAACCGGCAGGCGTCGGTTCCAGGTGGATTCGCCGACGGTGCGGGGCGAAGAGAGGGTAGGCCGCGTCCACGGTGTGCAGATACCAGGACAGGAGCCGCTCGACCGCCCGGTCCTGCTCCTCCGCCGGCTCGTCGATGCGGACTCTTTCGCGTGCGTAGACGCGCAGCAGGTCGTGCACGGTGTAGCGGCCGGGCAGACGCTCGATGAGCAGGTGCGCGTGGGAGAGCTCTGCGAGCAGGCCGCGGGCCTCCCGCAGGGGAAGCCCGGCCAGGGCGGCTGCGGCGGGTGCGGAGATGTCCGGGCCGACGTGGAGGCCCAGGAGGCGGAACAATCGCGAGGCCGGGGGCGACAGCGTGTCGTACGACCACGAGAAGATGGCCCGCACATCGGTGCTGAGGTCACCGCTCACAAAGGCGTCGAGACTCCCCTGGGTTTCACGCAGTTCGTCGGCGATGGCGCTGAGTGGGAAGCCGGGGTTGAGCGCCGCTCGGGCGGCGACGACGGCGAGTGCCAGCGGCAGCCGACCGCAGAGGGCGACGATCTCGTCCACCGCGAGGGGCTGTGCCGACAGTCGCTTCGTGCCGAGTCGCAGCCTCAGGAAGTCGTGCGCGTCGGACTGCGTCAGCTGATGCAGAGTCAGCGGTCGCGCCCCCTCACCGGCGATCAGGCTGGAGAGTTGGTTGCGGCTGGTGACAATGACAAGACAGCCGGGGGAACCGGGCAGCAGCAGACGGATCTGCTCGACGTCGCGGGCGTTGTCGAGAAGGATCAGCATGCGCCGGTGGGCGAGCAGAGTGCGGTACAGCAGGATTTGGGCCTCGAGTTGCGCGGGGATTCTCTGTGGAGAGACGCCGAGCGCGTCGAGGAATATACGGATGGCCTCCTCCGGCGTCATGATCGAGCCGGTCGCGTCGAACCCGCGCAGGTTGATGAAGAGCTGACCGTCGGGGAAGCGATCGGCGATCTCGTGGGCCATATGGACGGCCAGAGCCGTCTTGCCGATGCCGGCCATGCCGCTCACCACGCTGATGGCCATCGTCTCGGCACGCTTGTCGCCTGTCGGCAACAGGGCGCGCACCTCCTCGAGTTCGGTGTGGCGGCCGGTGAAGGTGGCAAGGTCGGCGGGGAGAGCGGTCGGCACGGCAGGTGGAGCAGCCGGGGCGCTCACCGGGGCGACTGTTCGTTGCGAGGGCGGGGAGTATTCGAGCGAGTCGTCGGCCGTCAGAATATTGTGGTGGAGTTCCCTCAGCGAAGGGCCGGGTTCGATGCCCAACTCGGCCACCAGGGTGTTTCGTGTCTTGCGGTAGCACGCCAGCGCCTCCCCCTGGCGCCCCGCTCGGTACAGGGCAACCATGAGCAGTCGGCACAGTCGCTCGCGCAGTGGATGCTGGTCGGTCAGGGTGCGCAGGTCGGAAATCACCGAGTCGTGTCGGCCGAGCGCGAGATCGATGTCAAATCTCGCCTCAAGAGCGCTGAGCCGCGCTTCGTTCAGCCTGGACCGCTCGGCCTCGGCGAGCGGGCCGGTCAGCCCGGCCAGGGGAGTCTCGTGCCAGTCGTTGAGCGCGGCGTGGAGCAGCCGGGACGCTGCGGTCAAATCGCCCGCGGCGCGCGACTGCGTCGCCCGGGCGACTCGCTGTTCGAACACGCCCACGTCCACGGCATCGTCAGCAACGCGGGCCACGTATCCGTCGGTCGCCGAGACGATCACGGCCCGGGACTCGTCGGATACCCGGCCGGGCTCCAGAATCTTGCGCAGTCGCGACACGTAGGTGCGCAGTACGGGCACGGCCGCCGTCGGCGGTTTCTCGCCCCAAACGGCATGGACGATCTCGGCGGTGGTGAGAAGGTGCCCGCGTCGCAACAGCAGCGCCGCCAGCACCACACGCTGCTGGGGCGAGCCGAGGATCAGCTCTTCCTCTCCACGCCATACCCGCACCGGCCCCAATACAGCGAAGCGTAAAGAGGCTTTGCCTACTGTTTTCACATCTTGAATATACAAAGATTATCCTACAGTCCTAGGTCGAGGTCATTAACGGCAATGAAAGCCCAGATGTGAAACCAGTAGAAGTTTGGGACGCTTTGCTCGAATTCTCTGCTTTCGCCATTCCGGCCGGACGGCCGTGGCCGGGCAACCTGAACGACTTTCGAGGTGCGGCCGCAGTGCGGGAGCACACGGTGCGAGGACTGGACGCGCCCACCGGAAAGGGCCTGCCTGCCACATTTCTGGGAGGACACCGTGGGCTTCTTGATCCGCGCTCTCCTGCGTGAGCACGTGCCGGCCATGACAGTGGCCTCCCGGGGGACGGAGTGGCGCTGAGCGGGCCGGAGTTCGTGGGTGACAGCGTTGTCAACGTCCCCGCAAGCCGTGTCGGCCACTCCCACAGGCGCGGGAGTGGCCCTGACTGCTGTCACCTTCTCGTCGAGTACGTCCTGGAGGAACCTGCCGGCCTCGCGGGCGAGCGTTTCTCCGTGCCCGCCCCCTCCGTACCCGTCCCCCGCGGCCGAGCTCCGAAGAGATGGGTGGGAGGCCCGCGGGTGATGAGGAGTTCGATGTCCTGACCAGGCATGTTCTCGCTGAGATCCCTGTTGGTCAATCTAAGATCTTTAGTCCATCACCAAGAATAAGTGTTGTCAACGCTTCCCTGGGGCGGAACGAACTCGCGCTCACCCTCAGGACACCTGGATGCTGGCCTGAGCGACCGAGTCGTGCGAGAGGAGCGCATCCAGGATCTGCCCCTGCGAGTCCTGCGTGCGGGCCGCCATGGCTTCACGGGCGGCCGTGGGATCACGATCCCGGATGCCCTCGAAGATCGCGCGCCGTTGATGCGCTGCCGTCGTGGAGAACGGCAGCGACTCCATGGTGATCCTCAGAACGCGCTCCAGCTCGTCGAAGACCCGCGAAATCGCCTGGGCCAGCATGTCGTTGCCGCACCTGTTGGCGATGATGGCGTCGAACTCGAAATGGGCCCGGATGAAGCCCTCGATACTCTCACTGTCACCCAGTTCGTAGGTTGCACCGAGCAGTTCCTCCAGGCGGGCAAGCCCAGGTTCCGGGCACCCGCGCGCCGCGGTCAGACCGGCGGCCTCCGCCTCCAGAAGCTGCCGGAAACCACACAGGTCCCGCGTGCCCTTCAGCGTCACCGGCACGATGCGGTACCCCGACCGAGGCAGGACCTGGACCAGGCCGTCGCGCTGAAGCCGGGTCAGAGCCTCTCTGACCGGCATGGTTCCCACATCCGCGTGACGCGCGAGGTCGGTCTTGGTGACGTGCGCGCCCGGAGCCAGTTCGAGCTCGATGATCCGTCGCTTGATCGCGATGTAAGCGCGCTCGGTGGCGTTCGTGCCGACGTGATCAGCGCTGAGGATTGCGGGCAGATACTTCACTCGGCCATGCTAGTCACCGGTGGCCCCAGGGCTCTCCATCAGCTACCGCCGGGGCCGGACGGGAGGCTGCCCCGCCTTCGTCCCCTTCACCGACGACGGTCAGCTCGCGGGTTCGATCGCCACTTCGAGGTGGTCGAGACCGCGTAACCCGTTGTTGATCAGCGGTCGGTGTTCGAGTATCTCGAAGCGGGCGACACGGTCGGCGAGTCTCTCCAGCAGCGCGCTCATTTCCAGCCTGGCGAGGTGCATCCCGACGCACACGTGCTCCCCCCGCCCGAAGGCGAGGTGGTCCGAAGGGCGGCGGGTGATGTCGAAGCGCGTGGGGTCCGGGTAGTGACGCTCGTCGCGGTTGGCGGAGGCATAGAGCAGCGCGACCCGTGAGCCGGCGGCCAGCGGAACTCCGCCGATCTCGTGGTCTTCGGTGAGTACCCGGCTGAACTGGGATACCGGGGTCTCCAGACGCAGCGACTCGTTGATCGCGTGCGGGATCAACGAGCGGTCCGCGCGCAGCAGATCCCACTGGTCCGGGTTCCGGGCGAACAACGCGACCGCGTTGGTGATCGCGAGGATGGTCGTGTCCAGGCTGGGAGCGACGTAGTCGAGCATCATGACCGGGCACTTTCCTTGCGGGATCTCGCCACGGTCGGCCGCCTGGTAGAGCTGGGCCGCCCAGCCGTCGGGGTCGATTTGCCCCGGCACGGCGTCATTCATGGCGAATGCCATGAACTCCTCGACGACCGGCCCCGCAGCGGCTGCCCGGCCGTCGGCGGGCCCCTGGGTGTCCCAGATGGCCGCGGCCCACTCCAGCATCTTCTCCCGCCCGTGACCGGGGAGTCCGACCAGGTCCGACACCACGGTCATGGGCAGGTACTCCGCCAGTTCGGTGACGACCTCGAACCGGCCCCGGCCGACCAGCCGTTCGACGACCTGATCGGCCTCGGCCTCGATCCGCGGAGTCACCTCACGCATCCGGTCCGGCCGCAGCGGCCGCCCCAGCACCGAGCGCATCGCCGTGTGCTCGGGCGGATCGCTGCACAGCGTGATCCCCTCCAGCCGGGTGTTCACGTCCGGATCCACGAACACTCCCCGCGCCGATGAGAACGTCTGCCAGTCCATCAGGGCGGCGCGCACGTCGTCGTAGCGGGACAACGCGTAGAGACCGTAGCGGGACAGGTACACCACAGGCCCGAGCGCCCGAAGTTCGGCGTAGATGTCGTACGGGTCGATGCGCGCCGATTCGGTGTAGAGATCGACGTCGCTGGTGGGTATGGGGGACAACGGGCCTCCAGGGAAAGGGTGAAGCGAAGACGGCGACGACCCACGTGCTGGTGCCGCGCGGAAGGGAGGGACGAAACGGCCCGCACGGACCAGTTGCGCCCGGCCTCGGTCAGTCGCCCTTGGTGACGGGCGTGGGCGTCCAGCGCGGTGATCGCCCCGCGAAGCCCAGCAACCGGTCCAGCGCCGGGGCGTCCGGGCTCACCGGCACCTCGGGGGCGAACGGCATGCCCGCGCCGCCCCGGTACTCCGGTTTGATCTGGCCGACGAGCAGTGCGTGCGCCTGCTCCGACGCCGCGGGATCGGGCTGCCAGGCCTGACCGGTGGCGCGGGCGATGTCCCAGCCGTGCACCACGGCCTCGGCCACCAGCATGCTCAGCACGTAGTCACCGGGAAACGTGCCGCCCAGCGCGGGCACCCGCACGGAGCCCGTTTCGAAGCCGTCGGCCAGGGCGGCACGCACTGCCGCCGACAGTTCCCCGATCGCCGTAACCAGGACTTCGGCCTCGTCGGGGCCGGTGTAGACCCGCGGATCCGGGCGCTGGTCGCCGTCGGGGTCGGCCAGGACGACGGTGAAGTACCCGATTCCGCCGAGCAGGTGCCGGCGCAGCGAGACCACGTCGAGATCGGCGCAGGGCGTCGGCGACGTGTCCTGCCGGGCAGTCGTCGCACCGATCACGCGTGCCAGGTGGTCCAGGACGGGAAGCACCGGATGAGAGGACATCAGTTCCGTTTCGCTCGTCGGGTTGAATACGATCCACGGGAGGAGGAGGCGTTCCGCATCCCGCAGCGGTGCGGCCGGCAGCCAGAGGGCCCCATGGGAAGACTCTCCCGCGACAGGGGGCCCTTCGCGTCGGTAAGAACTACGTACGCGGCGAGCGCCCACGTCGTGTACCGCGTCATTATGCCGAGGAGGGGGCAGCGTCGTCGAGGAACCTGCGCACTGTGCCCCGGGGTACGGGGCTGCCCGCTCCGCACACCGTTGTCGTACCAGTCCCCTCCGTCCGGCTCCGAACGGGGGTGCGGGCCAGGGGCCCCACCGTCTGCCCCACACTTGAACCCTCCGCAACCGCGTCCCGCGCGCCCCCCCACGCACGAACGAACGGACTCATGAACCCCGAAACGCTTCTGGACGTACTGCTGGACGCGGCCCGTCAGGCCCCCGGGCAAGTCATTGTCCACGTACGCGGCGACGGCAGCGAGGCGGCCGTCACCTTCCGGCAGCTCCTCGACGAGTCCCTGCGCGTCGCGGGCGGCCTTCGCGAGGCGGGGGTAGCGCCCGGTACCTGCCTGCCCTTGCTCGCGGAACGCAGCGAGGACTTCCAGCCCATGTTCTGGGGTGCGCTTGCGGCCGGTCTGGTCCCGGTGCCGCTCGCACCCGACGCCCGGCGGGTCGGTCCGGTGTGGGAGCACCTCGGCCGCCCGCCCGTTGTGGTGGATGCGGCGAGCGCCGGCGTGGCCGGCGAACTGCCGCAGCCGGTCGAGATGCTGCGGCTGGAGACGCTGCGGGAATGCCCCACGCCGGCCCAGCCGGCCACGCCGAACCCCGACGACCTGGCATTTCTTCAGTTCTCGTCCGGCAGCACCGGGGCCCCCAAGGGGGTGGAGCTCACCCATGCCGCCGTGGTGGCCAACCTGCGTCAGATCATCGGCGCCTCCGCCCTCTCCGAGCGGGACGTCCTGGTGAGCTGGATGCCCTACTTCCACGACATGGGCCTCATCGGTACCCATCTGGCGCCGCTGGCGGCGCACGCGAAGCAGGTGAAGATCGGTCCGCTCTCGTTCGCGAAGAGTCCTCGCCTGTGGGTCGACGTGGCCGCCAGGCACCGCGCCACGGTCCTGTCGGCCGCCAACTTCGCGCTCGCGCTGGCCGTTCGGCGCATTCCCGACGAGGTACTCTCCGGGCTCGACCTGAGCCCCGTACGGCTGATCCTGGTGGGCGCCGAACCGATCTCCGCGACGGTGTGGCGGGCCTTCGCCGCCAAGATGCGGCCGGCCCGGCTGGACCCTCGGGCGGCGACTCCCGTGTACGGGCTGGCCGAGGCCACCTTGGCCGTCACGTTCCCGCCGCTGGGCGAAGTGGCCGTTCCGGTCGCCCTGGAGCGGGCGGCGTTCAGTCGCGGCCGGGCCGTGGAGCGTGAACCGGGCGGCGACGCCCTGGAAGTGATGGACGTCGGCGTACCGGTGACCGGCTGCTCGGTCCGGATCACCGACAACGCCCGCCGGCCACTGGGCGACCGGCAGGTGGGACACATCGAGGTGAGCGGCCCGCAGGTCGCCCGCGGCTATCACCGGTTGCCGGAGACGACGGCGGGGTCCTTCACCGGCACCTGGCTGCGCACCGGGGACATGGGGTTCCTGCGGGACGGCCGGCTGTGTGTCAGCGGCCGGCACAAGGACGTCCTCTTCCTCAACGGCCGTACCTTCCACGCCCCTGACATGGAGGGGGTCGCGAGCGCGAGCCCCGGGCTGCCGCCGGGAGACCCGGCCGTGATCGGCTCGACCGACCCGGCGACCGGCGCCGAGCGGGTCATGGTCCTCATCCCCTGGGCCCGGCCCCCACGCGGCGCCGCCGAGGTCCTGGACGAGGTCGCACGGCGGATCCGTGCCGCGCTGCGCCACGACGACGTACGCGTGCTCGCGCTGCCGCCGTCGGCCTTCCCGCGGACCACGAGCGGCAAGTTGCAGAGGCATCGGATGCGGACGCGTTTCGAGGCGGGTTCGTACCGGCCCCTCGTGTCGTCCGGGATCCCGGACGACGCCGAGGCCAGGCCGTCGATCCCGCCGGAGGGGCAGCGCCCGGCACCCCGCCGCCGCGGCGACGTGCGGCAGACGGTGCGCGACGCCTGGGCACGCGTGCTGGGACTGTCCGAGGCGTCCTTCGGAGACCGGGACCGGTTCGCCGATCTGGGCGGCACCTCGCTGAAGGCCATGGAGACGCTTGCCGAGCTGGAAGAGGTCCTGGAGATCACCCTGGGCCCCGCCGTGATGCGCAACGACACCGTCGCCACGCTCACCGATCATCTGCTGGCCGCGACGGAGGAGAACACGGCGCCGGGGCCGCCCACAGCGAACGAACGGTCGGGACCGCACGCGGCGGGCGACATGAGCGCGACAGCGGTCGTCGCGATGGCCTGCCGGTTCCCAGGCGCGAGCACGCCGGAGGAGTTCTGGGAACTGCTGACGGCCGGCCGTGACGCCGTCACCGACGTCCCACCGGACCGCTGGGGCACCGCGCCTGCCGAGGACGTGCCGGCCGGGCCGCCGCCCACCGTGTCCGACGGCCGCCAGGGGGCGTTCCTGGACGATCCGTACGCTTTCGACGCCGGGCACTTCGGCATCGGCGACGAGGAGGCCCGCACGCTGGATCCGCAGGCCCGGATCTTCCTCGAACTCGCTCACGAAGCCCTGGAACGAGCCGGTTACGCCGGACCCCGACGGCTCGGCCTGCGGGTCGGTGTCTTCGCCGCCGCCGGGGACAGCGGCTACCGGCAGCTCCTCGCAGGTGCCTCCCCCGCCCCGGCACCGTCCGCGACGGCCCTGACGGGCAACCTGCCCAGCCTGACAGCCGCCCGGGTATCGCACTGCCTGGACCTGGACGGCCCGGCGCTCACCGTGGACACCGCGTGTTCATCGGGTCTGGTCGCCCTGCACCTGGCACGGCGCAGCCTCGCGGACGGTGAGTGCGACATCGCCGTCGTCGGCGGGGTCAGCCTTCATCTCACTCCGGACACCTATGAGGCCCTGGAGGCCGCACAGGCTCTGTCGCCCGGCGGACGCAGCCGCGCCTTCGGTGCGACGGCCGACGGGTTCGTACCCGGTGAGGGCGGCGCGGCCCTCGTCCTGCGACGCCTGCCGGACGCCCACCGGGACGGCGACGAGGTACTCGCCGTCGTGCGGGGCACCGCGGTCAACAACGACGGCGCGTCGCTGAGCCTGATGGCACCCAACCCCCTGCGGCAGCGAGAGGTGATCACTCGCGCGTACGAGGTCTGCGGCGTCGACCCGGCGTCCGTGACCTATGTCGAGGCCCACGGGACGGGCACGGCCGTAGGAGATCCCATCGAGCTCCGGTCCCTGGCGCACGCCTTCCCGGCCGATCCGGACGGCCGGCCGCGGCTGCTCGGCTCGGTGAAGACGAACATCGGGCATCTGCTGAACGCGGCTGCCCTGCCCTCACTGGTGAAGGTGGTGCTGGCGCTCGGACACGGCAGGCTGCCGGCCTCCCTCCATCACACGCCGCCGTCGCCCGCAGTCGGGCAATCCGGCTTCGCGCTGGTCACCGAGGCGGCTGCCTGGCCGTCGTCCGGCCCCCGCAGAGCAGGAGTCAACGCCTTCGGGTTCGGCGGCACGAACGCGCACGCGGTGCTGGAGCAGGCGCCGCCGGCCGCGGATCATGCTCCGCGCGAGAGCGGCGGCCCGCACCTGATGACGCTGTCGGCAGGCAGCAGAGCCGGTCTGGACGCCTGGGCGTCCCGTCTCCTGGAGCACCTGGCCGGCCACCCGGAGCTGGACGAGGGCGATGTGTGCCTGGCCGCGGCGACCGCTCGCGACGAGGGCGCTCACCGCCTCGCCGTGGTGGCCGACGGCGACCTCCGGGAACGCCTGGCCGCGGCGACCGCTCCCGGCGGCGACCGCCTTCCGGGAACAGCCACGGGGACGGTGACGAACCGTCCGCGGACCGTCTTCGTGTTCCCCGGCCAGGGTGCGCTCCGGCCGGGCCAGGGCCGTGCGCTCTACGCCACGGCGCCGGTCTACCGCGAGACACTGGATGAGGCGTCCGCCCGGGTCGGCGCGGTGAACGGGCGGGAGTTGACCGCCTGGTGCGTCGATGCCGAAGTGGACGCGGGAGCCCAGGCCGCGACCGAAGTGGCGCAACCGCTGCTCGTGGCCCACGGAGTGGCGCTCGCCCGGCAGTTGCTGGCATGGGGCGTACGGCCGGACGCGCTGGTCGGGCACAGTGTCGGCGAACTCGCCGCTGCCTGTGCCGGCGGAATGCTGTCGTTCGCCGACGCGCTGGCATTCGCGGCGGAACGCGGACGGCTCATGGGGACGTCGACCCCACCGGGCGCGATGGTGGCGGTGCGGGGAGCCGACGAGGAGGACGTGGCCGCCCTGGTCGCGGCGGATCCGGGGGAACTCGCGGTCGCCGCGTACAACGGCCCCGGCAGGCTGGTGCTCTCCGGAAGCCCCGGCGCGATCGGACGGGCGGCGGAGAAGCTCTCCGCACAGGGTGCGGCCGTACGCACGCTGGAAGTGTCACGCGCCTTCCACTCGCCCCTGATGGAACCGATCACCCAGGCCCTGGCCGACGCGGCACGCACCGTGGAGGTCACAGCTCCCGCCCTGCCCGTGATGAGCACGCTCACCGCCGAGTGGCACCCGCCCATGGACCCGGACCACCTGCGTGAGCACGCTCTGCGGCCGGTGCTGTTCGGGCGGGCCGTGACGCGGCTGCTGGAGGAGGGCTACGACA
The DNA here is from genome assembly GCF_044765585.1 of Streptomyces sp. NPDC102441. Taxonomy (NCBI): domain Bacteria; kingdom Bacillati; phylum Actinomycetota; class Actinomycetes; order Kitasatosporales; family Streptomycetaceae; genus Streptomyces; species Streptomyces sp. NPDC102441. Next base: position 174,902 of record NZ_JBIWKH010000008.1, on the reverse strand, counting down.
CGTTCGTGGAACTCGGCTCGCAGGAGAGCCTCACAGGTCCCGTACGTGCTGCTGCCGCCCGGTACCGGAGTACCGGCACGGCCGGCGTCGACGGAGAGGTGCTCGTGCTTTCCGCCCCCTTCGAGCCGGGGCGTCCCCGAGCGTCCCAGGACGGCGCCGCGGGCGGAGCGCGGGAGCTGCTGGCAACGGTGGCGCACCTCTGGGCTCGCGGTGTGGGGCTGAATCGTGCGGGACTCGACGCGGGCCGCCGGCGGGCTCCTCTGCCGCCCTATCCCTACCAGCGGAGCCGCTACCGGCCCGGGGCCGGGGCCGGGGCGCACGAGCTGCTGCGCCACGTCACCTGGCGGACCGAGCCCCTGGCCACGGACCGTCCCTGCGGACCCGTGCTGGTGACCGGCGCCGACCCGACGGCCGTGCACGAGCTCACGCGACGTCTCGCGGAACAGGGCGTACAGACGGACTTGGCCTCCGGGGCCCGTCCCGGGACGGTGCTTCTCCTGGCCGGACCGGCCGGCCACGGCACGTCCGCGGATTTCGACCGGATCCAGCGTGCGCTGGTCACTGCGTTCCAGGAGGCTCTCACCCTTTTCGACCTGACGAGGGCCCCCCGGCTGCTGGTCGTGACCGAGGACGCGCACGTCACCGGATACGGATGCGAGCGACCGGACCCGGCACAGGCGGTGCTGGGCGGCCTGGCACTGGCCGTGCCTTCGGAGTACGCCGGAGCGGTGGCCAACTGGGTGGACCTCTGTTCACTGGACGAAGCCGGGCAGCGGCTCGGGGCCGTCCTGGCCGAGGCGACGGCCCCGCAGGCGGCCGGAGCTGTCGCCTGGCGGAACGGACAGCGGCTGGTGCGGACCGTCGCGGCGGAAGCGGCGGAGGCGGCGGACCTGCCCGGCACCCGGGACCGGCTGCCCGCCGACGGCACCTTCCTGATCACGGGCGGCGGTGGGGCCCTCGGTTCCGCACTGGCCCGGGAACTCGCCGCCCGTGGCCGGCCGGTCCTCCGGCTCACGGGTCGTTCCCCGCAGCCGCCCGCGGGTCTGCTGGAGGAGCTCGCCGGTCTCGGCGCCGACGCCCGTTACCACCCGGCCGACCTCACGGTTCGGGACGACGTCGAGGCGCTGGTGGCTGAGCTGCCTCCGGTGGACGCCCTCTTCCACGCGGCCGGAGTGGTGCGGCCCGGAAGCCTGCGCGGGGCGAAGACGGAGGAGATGGCAGAGGCGCTGGGAGCGAAGACACTCGGCACCGTGCTGCTGTCCGAGGCGTTGCGCCGGCGGGGTCGGCACCCCGAGGTGTGCGTGGCGTTCTCCTCCGTCTCCTCGGTACTGCCGGGGCTGGCCGGGGCGCTCGGTTCCTATGCGGCCGCGAACTCCTTTCTGGACTCGTTCGCCGGCGCCGAGCGGCAGGCGGGGCGGCCATGGCTGTCGGTGAACTTCGGGCCGTTCGCGCAGACGGGCCTCGCCGCCGCGTTCGCCGGCGATGTCCTCACTCATGAGGGTGGCCGCCCGCTGGCAACCGCGCCGGCCCTGGCGGCCCTGATGTCCGCCTGCGGCACGGACCTGGCTCAACTGGTCCTCGCCGACGAGGCAGTACCGCCGGATCGCGCGTCCACCCGGCGTGCGCAGCCGCGCGGGCCACTGCCCGCGCCACTGCCCGCGCCACAGTCCACACCACTGCCCGCGCCACTGCCCGCGCCACAGTCCACGCCACTGCCCGCGCCACAGTCCACGCCACGGTCCACGACCGGACACACGCCCGCCGCACCGGACGTGGTGGCCTCCGCGTCCGGCACCGCCGCGGTGCTGCGGGAACTGCTGTCGCGGTCGCTGGGAGTCCCGGCGTCCGCCGTGGACGACGACGCGCCGTTCCTCTCGATGGGTCTTGACTCGCTGGGCGCGGTCGACCTCGTCAAACGGCTCGAACACCGAGTGGGGCGGCAGCTGCCAGCCACGCTCTTCTTCGAATACCGGACCGTACGCGAGCTGACAGCCCATCTGGACATGGCCACCGGGGCCACCGCAGACACGGAGGGGGCGCGAGAGCCCTCCCCCGAGCCCGTCGCGGACTCCGTCCCGTTTCCCCTGACACCCGTACAACTGGCCCTGCACACCAGCAGTCAACTGCACCCCGACGTACCGGCCCGCGGTCACCTCCGAATGACGGTCCGCGGCCCCCTGGACACCCATGTACTCGGCCTGGCACTGACCGAACTGGCGGAACGGCACGGCATGCTGCGCGTGCGGGTCGACGACTCGGGCGCCGGGCCGGTGCAGCGCCTGGCACCTGCCGCGCCGCTGTCGGCCTGGTACGAGGTCCGCGAGTGCGGTGCGGAGCAGGTGGCCGGCCTGGAGACGGCGCTGTGCAACCAGCCCTTCGACCTGGCCGCAGGACCTCCGATGCGGGCTGTACTGCTCCGTCAGAATCCTTCCTGCGCACACTTGTTGCTGGTGGTGCATCACGCGGCGGCGGACGGGTACAGCCTGAACGTCCTGGCCGAGGACCTGTGGTCGCTGTACACCCTGCTGTGGCGGGGGGAGCGTCCGACGCCGGAGCCGGACGCGCCGAGCTTCGCGGCGTACGCCGCGCTGAGCGCCCGGTCCGCCGGCACCAGCCCGTCGGACGCCGACCGCCGCTACTGGGCGGACCGCCTGGCCGGAAGGGGCGAACCGCTGCGGCTGCCGTACGACGGTGATCCCGACGCGCCCCCCTCGGGCCCCATCCGGCAGCACTACGGCTCGCTCGACGCGACGCTCACCGCCCGCCTGGAGCGGCTGGCCGCCGCACACGAGGTGTCCCTGTTCCATCTGCTGCTCGCCGCCTACGTACGCTGCCTGGCGCGGTGGACGGGGCGCCAGGACATCGCGGTCAACGTGGCTCGCGCCCGGCGTGAGGAACGCTTCGAGGGTGTGGGCCGGCTCGTCGGCCCCTTCGCCGACACCCTTCCCCTGCTGTGCGGGACAGCCCTCGACGAGCCGGTCACGGCGCTGGCCGAACAGCTGCGCCACACCTGGCTGGAGAGCGAACGGCACTCCACGGTGAGCAGTCTGGATCTGGCCGGCCTCCTGCCCGGCAGTGGCCCGCGCACGCCGAGCCCGGCGGGCTTCAGCTTCGCCCGCTTCCCGGCACGCCTCGGGGCCGACTGCCCGGTCGAGATACGGGCCGACGCGGCCGGAACGGGATCGGCCGCAACCCGGCTGAGCCTGCTGTGCTGGGCGGACGGGCCCATGCTGCGCATGTCGTGGAACTTCCCGGACCGGCTGTTCGAAGCGGCGACGGTGGCCCGCCTGGACAAGGAGTTCCGCGAGGAACTGGCCGCGCTGTGCTCATCCCCGGATCGGTCCGTACCGGACCCCGGCGTCCCCTTGGCACCGACGCCGCCTCGCCAGGCGGACGCAGGGCACGGTGTGGTCGGCCGACTGCTCGGGCAGTTCCGTGCCACGCCCGACGCGACCGCCGTGGAAGGCGGCGGAACTCCTCTGACCTACGCCGCACTCGACCGCGCCTCCGGTCTGCTCGCCGCCCGGTTGCGCGCCGACGGCGTACGCACAGGCCAGTTGGTCGGACTGCTCACCGAGCCGGGCCCGGACACCGTGATCGGTGTGGTCGGCATCCTGCGCGCCGGGGCCGGCTGGGTGCCGCTCGACGCGGCGCACCCTCCCGCCAGGCTGGCGGACCAGCTGAAGCGCGCGCACGTCTCCACCGTGGTGTGCCACGCGCCGACCCTGCCCACCGCCCGCTCTCTCGACGGCGTGCGTGCGGTACGCGGTGACGGCCCGCCGGATCCGGGGGCGGACGACCGCGCCCCCGTAACCGTGCCCGACGCCGAGGCCATCGCGTACACCATCTTCACCTCGGGTTCCACCGGGCGTCCGAAGGCGGTCCCGATCACGTACCGGGCGATGGAGAACTACCTCGACTGGGCCGTCGCCACCTTCGGCTACGGCGCCGCCGACCGCCTGGCGCAGACCGCGTCAGCGTGCTTCGACGCCTCCGTGCGCCAACTGCTCGCGCCGCTCCTGGTGGGCGGCACCGTGGTGACCGTACCTCGGGACCTGTTGCGGGACCCCGAGCTGCTCCTGGCATACGCGGAACAGACCCGGATCACCGTGTGGAGTTCCGTCCCGACGCTGTGGGAACAGTTGTTGTCGGCCGCCGAGGAGCGGGTGCGACGGGGAGCGGGACGACCGGACCTGTCGGCTCTGCGCTGGGTGCACGTGGGCGGTGAGGCACTGCCCGCCTCACACGTACGCCGATGGTTCGACCTCTTCGGCGCCGGACAGCGCATCGCCAATCTCTACGGCCCGACCGAAGCGACCATCAACGCCACCTGCCATGTCATCTCGACGCGTCCGGACGACGACCTGAAGTCTCTGCCGATCGGGCGTCCCGTCACCGGCACCGAATTGTCGGTCGTCGCAACCGACGGGTCACCCTGCGGTCCTGACGAGCCGGGGGAACTGCTGATCGCGGGAGTGGGTCTGACGCCCGGCTATCTGGATGAGCCCGAGCTGGCCGCTCAGGCCTTCACGGTCCTGGACGGACGCCGGTGGTACCGCAGCGGTGACCGGGTCCGGCGCCGTGGGGACGGCACTCTGGAGTTCCTCGGACGGATCGACGGCCAGGTGAAGATCCGTGGCAACCGGGTGGAGCCGGGAGAGGTCGAGGCAGTCCTCCAGACGCATCCCGGCATCGCGCAGGCCTCGGTCATCGCACGCGAGGGGAGGCTGCTGGCGTACGTCACCGCCCGTCCCGGAGCCGGGCGACCGGAGCCGCGCACGGTACGCCGCCACGTGACGGGCCTCCTTCCGCCCTACATGGTCCCGGCGCGGATCACGGTGATGGACGAACTGCCGCTCACCGGGACCGGCAAGGTCGACCGCCGTGCGCTCGCCGATCTCCCCACGCGCGAGGACAGTGCCGGTGATCCGCCCGAGGGCTCGGTCCTCACCTCGACGGAGCACCAACTAGTCGCTATCTGGCAGGAACTGCTGGAGGTCGACGCCGTCCGCCGGGAGGACGACTTCTTCGAGCTGGGCGGAGACTCGATGCTCGTCCTCCAGGTGTTCGCGCGGCTCGGCGAGGTGAGGGCACCGCTGCCCCGGCCGACCGTGATCTACGAACACCGCACCCTGGCCGAGCTCGCCGCGGTCGTGGACGCGACCGTCACGGGACGGCACGGCGGCACCGCTGCGGCCGGTGCCCCCGAGGCTGCCGGTGCTGCCTCGACGACGGCGCTCCATCCGGCCCGCTTCCCCGTCACGCCGGCCCAGCGCGGTTTTCTGCTCGCGGAGGCCATCTCGCCCGGCGGAAGCGGTTCCTGGCCGGCGCTGTTGCGGCTGTCCGGCCGACTGGACCCCGAGGTGTTCCAGGCTTCGGTGGACCTGCTCGTGGAACGCCACGGCATGCTGCGTACCGTCTTCCCCTCCGGTGCCCGGCCACCCGTGCAGCAGGAACTTCCACCCTCGCTGCGACTGCCGGTCGTGTTCGAGACGCTCACCGACCGCGCCGAGGTGTCCGAACGTGCGGAGGCCGAGGCGAAGCGGCGCTTCGAGCCGTGGGCCTGGCCGCTGCTGCGGCTTCGGGTCCTCGGTCTCGGGGAGCATGAGCACGTGCTCCTGGTACACGCACACCACCTCATCGGCGACGGGTACAGCGCCGCGCTGCTCGTACAGGAGCTGACCACGGTCTACGACCGTCTGGCCGCCGGCCGCACCGCCGACCTGCCCGCACCCCGCGCCACCTTCCGCGACCACGCCCTGTTGCCGGCCGAGGAGCAGCCCGGCAACGCGCCGGGCACTGCGGAGCGTCGGGCCCGGGTGGACGCTCCGTACCGGCGTCCGGTGCTGCGCGGCACCGAAGGAGACGGCACCGTAGGAGACAGTGGCGCGGGGAGTGAGGCCGCAGCCTTCCGTTCATCGGGGTTCGTGCTCGACGCGGACCGGACGGCTGCGCTGCGGGCGCTGGCGGCGCAGGCGGGGGCGACCCTGTACGCGCCACTGCTCACGGCCTATCACCAGCAGTTGGCCCGGATGACCGGCCATACGGACCTGATCGTCGGCCTGGCGGTGAGCGGCCGTGACCGCCCGCTGCCCGATGTGCACCGGATCTTCGGCCCGTTCGCCACCGCGGTGCCCGTACGGCCTGCGGCCGGGCAGGACGACAAGCGCCCGACAGTGGACTTCGGTGAGGCCCTGCGCGGGATGGTGGCCGAGGTCGAGGAGGCGCGCAGGCACGAGGACATCGTGCCCCGCGATGTCGACGGCCTTCCGCTGACGTCGCAGTTCTTCTTCACCTTCCTCGACTTCTCCATGCCCGCCACCTCGCACGAGCAGTCGCTGACCGTGTCGTGGGACGACGAAGACAGCGCGTTCGCGCCGCCGTCGTCGGCGACGGACGTCTTCCTCGCCGTACGGCCGGAGGGCGCCGGACTGCGGGTGACGGTGCGAGGATCCGCCGCGGCCTTCTCCTCGGCCGCGCTGGAGGACTTCGCGCGGGCGCTCCAGGAACGGCTCGCACGAGCTGTGGACCGGCGTGACGCGAACCGCCCGTCGGGCAACCGCCCGTCGGGTGACCGCCCGTCGGGTGACCGCCCGTCGGGTCCGAGGAAGACGATGGATGCCGCGCTGATCGGCTATCTGCCGTCCCCCGGCCATCTGGCGCGACTGGCGGGCCTGCCCGAGGACTCGCTGCGGCGGGAAGACCTGCGCGAGCTGCTCTTCCCCGACGGCGCGCCGCGCCTGCTGGAGACCGTCCGGACCCCGCTGGGGAGGTCGGGTTTCGTCTGCGTGCCCCTCTTCGCCGACGAACTGGACCGGGATGCCGGGCTCGTCGCACACTCCGCCCGTGCGGTGTCGCTCGCCTCTTCACTCGGAGCCCGGAGTGTCTCACTGGCCGGGATGATTCCGTCGCTGACCGGTTACGGCTTCGATGTGCTGCGCTCCGCGGACGGACCGGCGGCCGTGACGACCGGGCACGCGGCGACCGTCGTCTCGGTGATCCGGACGGTGCACGCGGCACTCGAAGCCACGGGGAAGGATCTCGCGGACCTGGATGTGGCGTTCGTCGGGCTGGGCTCGATCGGCGCCTCCTCACTGGAGCTGCTGCTCTCCCGGGCCACCCGGCCGCCACGGCGGCTGGTGCTGTGCGACATGCCCGGCAGCGGGCCCCGGCTGCGGCGGTTGGCGCGACAACTGCGGGAGCGTGGCCAGGTGGGCGAGGTGGAGGTGGCGGAGTCCCGTCCCGCACTGCCCGACGCGGTGTACGAGGCCGGTCTGCTGGTGACCGCGGTGAGCGGCTCCGGCGCGGTACTGGACGTGGACCGACTGGCGCCCGGCACCGTGGTGGTCGACGACTCCTTCCCGCACTGCTTCGACACCGGCCGGGCACTGGCGCGGATGCGGGAACGCAGAGACGTCCTCGTGCTGGGCGGCGGCCTCCTGCACCTCGGCGAGCTGAGCCGCGAGGCCGCCGAAGGGCTGCCCGCACCGGCCGCGGCCGGCTATCTGGCCCAGCCGTGGATCGAGGGAACCCTCGCCTCCTGCCGGGTGGAGTCACTTCTGCACGCGGCGGACCCCGAACTGCCCCTGGTGCACGGCCTGGTGGACGGGTCGACCACTCTCGCCTACTGGGAAGCCGTGGAACGCGCCGGGGTGACGGCTGGCCCACTGCACCTGCTGGGCCACACGGTCGGGCCACATCCCCTGGCGGGGGTGCCGACGGGCCCCTGAGGACAGTAGTGATGACGGCCTGGGACGCATCACACGGAGGAGCCGTCAAAACCCGGCCCAGACAGTGCGCCGAGAGCGAACCACACCGTCCCGGGCTGGGGCAAGCCGTCAGACCTGACCCGGGCGACAGCTCCGTCAGTTTCCTCCGCCATGTTGCTCATTCACGGACCACCACATGTTCAGAACTTCGAGTCCACAGCGGCCGGTGGGCCAGGCGCGTGACGGCCTTCACCGTGCGCGCCCACGTCGTCAACTGGACAAGCCCGTCGCCTGCGACAAGTCGCGGGCCTGTTCGAGCGAGCCTGTCCGAAAGCTCCGTACCACCGACTGCCCGGTCGACCGAGGTCCTGAAACATCGTCCGAAGGTCACATTCGTAGTGTGACCGCAGGTCAGGAAGCTTCCGGGGGGCCGACTCGTCCGGCTGTACGGAGGGAACCATGTCAAGCGACCCACCAGAGCCACAAACCCGCAGGTCAGGTGCTTTTGTCGGCGGGCTCCAGAGTCACTACGCACTCCACGTGCGAGGTCATCGGAATGACGTCACGCACAACGAAATCATCGATTTACCTGGTCGGAGCCCTAAGCAAGTTCGGGGTGGCGCGGCTTCACACCTTCGAGCGTCCAACGAGCGCCGAGCCCAATGCGGCAGGGCCCCCTCAAGCAGCCACATCGCGGCCCACGCCCGTGCGCGCCGGCAGCGCATGACCGTGGAGTCAGCCAGCGATGTAGAGGAACCGGACATAGGGCACGAACGACAATCCGAGTTGCCGAAGACTGGCACCCTCGACCGCGTCACTCAACGCCCTGTGAAGCACGCCGTTGTTCCGGAGAGTGATCGCCCGATCACTGAAATTCTGGCGCTGTTGCCGGGCCCGGTCCCCCGCAAGGGAGTTTTGACGGCTGAGCCGCTCTTGTCCGTCTTCCATCTGCTTGCGTGCCCGCACACGCAGCGCATCTGTCTCCGACTCCACGCCCTTGCGCAGAGCCATGAGCTGGACCCGCGGTGGTCGCCGGCCGCCTCGATCGCCTGACGCTCTGCCGGACTGAGGGAGACCGGTTGTCGGGCTCGAGCTTCGACAACCAGACGTTTACGCCAGGTATCCAGGGCGATTGCCCTCGTTTCGCCGATGCCGTGCACGTCGACATGCCGACCGCTGTTCAGCCCGAAAACGCTGCCGCCCGATCAGTCCCCTGACCTAGGATGAACGAGATCATCTGCGGCCCGACGGGCTTCCGTTCCGCGTCAGCGGACTGAAGAGGACATGCCCCCACCCGCACGAGTTACTTCGTGCTGCCTGGGGGCAATTCCTTGCTGTTCCGCGAGTCCGCCGCGACCGTCGCCGCCCGCAACCTGGAAGGCGCGCTGGCGCTGCACCTGATGGAGAACTTCCAGCACGCGCACGGCTATCGGCCCGGAACCTCCGAGGTGCGGTCCTGGGAGCGCAGTATCCCCGCCCTCACAGGCGCACTGCTCGACGCCGGCCTCGGCGACGTGGAGATGCTGATCGAGTACACCCTCCCCCTGACCAGCAAGCGCGCCGACGTAATACTCGCCGGGGTCCACCCATCGACCGGCGAGCCGTCGTACGTCGTGGTCGAGCTCAAGCAGTGGAGTCAGGCCTTCGCGGAGGAGGAGGACCCTCTCCTCTGCTGGATAGACGCATACCCGCGTCCCGTCCTCAACCCGATCGAGCAGGTCCGCGGCTACTGCTCCTATCTGCTCTCGTTCAACAGTGCGCTGGAGCGGACTCCGGAGGCGGTCGCCGGGGTGGCGTTCCTGCACAACGCGACGGAGTCCGACATCAGTTCCCTGCGTGAGGTCCCGGAGGACCTCCAGGGCCGTATGTACACCGCCGAACAGCGCGGGGCGTTCCTCGACTTCCTGCGGTCGCGGCTCGCACCCCAGTCCGGTGCGGGGGCCGGCGACCTGCTCGTCCAGGGCAGGATGCGCCCGTCGAAGCAGTTGATGGCCGTCGCGGCGGCAGAAGTCCGGGACCGCGAGCAGTTCGTCCTCCTCGACGAGCAGCGGATCGCCTACGAGCTGGTGCTGTCGGCGGTGCGCAAGGCCAAGCGGTCGAATCACAAACAGGTCGTCGTCGTGACCGGCGGCCCCGGTTCCGGCAAGAGCGTCATCGCGCTGTCGCTCCTCGGCGAGCTGTTCCGGCGCGGCGACACCGCTCTGCACGCGACCGGTTCAGCGTCGTTCACCAAGACCATGCGTAAGGTCGCCGGCGCACGTAAGCCCGAGGTGAAGCAGCTGTTCAAGTACTTCAACAGCTTCATGGATGCCGAGCCGAACGACCTCGATGTCCTCATCTGCGACGAGGCCCACCGGCTTCGTAAGACGTCCGCCAACCGCTACACCAAGGCGGCCCTGCGCACCGGTCGCCCGCAGGTGGCGGAGCTGATCGACGCGGCCTTGGTGCCGGTATTCCTGCTCGACCAGCACCAGGTGGTGCGCCCCGGCGAGATGGGGACCAAGGAGCAGATCAAGGACGCCGCCGCCGCGCAAGGTCTCGACTGCGTCGTGGTGGAGCTGGACAGCCAGTTCCGCTGCGGCGGCAGCGAGGCCTACGTGCAGTGGGTCACGAGCCTGCTCGGCCTCGAGGGCGACGAGCCGAGGGTCTGGACGCCTGACGGCAAGGTGGAGCTACTGACCGCCGAGAGCCCCCAGGAGCTGGAGGACTTCCTCGTCGCCCGCCGCGAGGAGAAGTACAGCGCGCGCATGGCGGCCGGATACTGCTGGAAGTGGACCACGAGAATCACCCCTGAGATGTCTGAACTGCCGCGCGACGTGGTCATCGGCGCCTGGTCACGGCCCTGGAACGTGCCCGGCGACAGGTCCCTGTTCGGCGCCCCGTCGGCACCGCTGTGGGCCACCGACCCCGCCGGTTCCGGGCAGGTGGGCTGTGTGTACACCGCCCAGGGCTTCGAGTACGACTGGTCGGGCGTGATCATGGGACCGGACCTGGTGTGGCGCACCGACCAGTGGGTGGTAAACCGCACCGCTTCGAAGGATCCGATCTTCACCAAGGCCACCCCGGACGTCGAAGTCAACCGGCTCATCCGCAACACGTACAAGGTGCTGCTGACCCGGGGGATGGTCGGGACGATGATCTACTCCACGGATCCGGAGACCCGCGAGAAACTGCGCTCGCTCGTCCACCCGGAGACAGTGGTCAAGACGGCCGTTCCCGCCTGATCCGGTGATTGCGGAAGTATTGGTCCGTTGTCGTACCTGCGCCATACGATCGGACCGGCACCGGCGCCACCGCCCGCCGGAGAGTGAGATCCGCCCATGGACCAGCAGCCGCCCCTGCTCCGCGATGTCATCGACATCAAGGAGTCCCTCTCGACCTCGGACTTCGTCCTCCAGCTCTCGGAGGCGACGGCCCCGGAGGGCGCAGAGCGTGCTCTGCGGGACTACGTGGTCACGGAGCCTGCGGGACAACTTCGACGAGGCGCCCCGGCTGATCAAGGCAGCCCTGGACGGCCACACGTCCAAGGCTGCCTGTCTGCACGGCTCGTTCGGTTCGGGTAAGTCGCACTTCGTGGCGGTGCTTCACGCGCTGCTGAGCGGCAGCCCCGCCGCCAGGTCCCGCGACGATCTCGACCCCGCACTGACCAAGCACGCCTGGCTCGGCACGACCGGGAAGAACTTCCTCCTCGTGCCGTACCACATGCTCCTGGCGAAGGCCTTGGAGCAGTGGGTCCTCGGTGGCTACGTCAGTCATGTGAAGAAGCTGCACCCCGAGGCGCGGACGCCGCAGGTATACCGGACGGACGCGCTCTTCGACAACATCCGCTCCCTGCGCGAGCGCCACGGGGACCGTTACACAGAACACGCCTGATGAGACGCTGTTCGCAGCGATCATCTATGTGCCGGTCAGCGGCTGTTCGTGGCGGGCGTTGCCGCCGTGCTTCGGGGTGTCGAAGTCGACGGTGCACCGGCGGTTCATGATCTGGCCGAGAGCCGGCGTCTGGGGCCGCCTCCACGAAGCAGTCCTGCACCGGCTGGACGACGTCGGCCTCATCGATGTCTCCCGTGTCGTCCTGGACTCCGCGCACGTGCGGGCAAAAAAAGGGGGCGTCCACACAGGTCCAAGCCCCGTGGACCGAGGGAAGCCGGGCTCCAAGATGCACGTCCTGTCGGATGCGAACGGACTGCCCCTGGTCGTCGGCCTCTCCGCCGCGAACGTCCACGACAGCCTCGCACTAAAGCCCCTGGTCGAGGGCCACCAAACGAGACACGACCCCTACCGCGGGCGCTACTTCAGACCCCGACGTCTCCACGCAGACAAAGCCTACGACGTACCTCACCTGCGCAAATGGCTATGGGGCAAGCACATCGGCATCCGTATCGCCCGCCAAGGCATCGAGTCCAGCGAACGATTAGGACGCCGCCGGTGGGTGATCGAGCGGACCATGTCATGACTATCCGGCTACCGCAGTCTCAGCCCCCGGTACGAGCGCCACCCTCGCAACTACCTGGCGTTCCTCGGACTCGCTGCCACCCTCGCAACTACCTGGCGTTCCTCGGACTCGCTGCCACGCTCTGCTGCTACAAGCGACTCCTTCGACTCACCACGTAGGACATCGTCTAAGTGGAGCAGTGGCTCGCTCGTCGGCCTCTCGTACACCCTCTCGCGCGCGGTGCGGGAGGTTTTGCTGGGGGCCGGCCCCTCCGGTATCCCTGACACGCCGGGCCGAGGTGTGTCTGGCCGAATGGCGGGAGGAGGAGGCGTCCGAGCTCGTACGCTCTGAAGCGACTCTTGTGGTCCGCCACGGCAAGGACGTCCGATGGTGGACCTGGGCCGGTTATCGCGCGGACGCAACACTGCCTTCGATCGCCGACCCCGCCCAGCGGCCGACTGACTGCTATGTGCGCCTGCGCGAAGACCTCACTCCTGACATGTGGCGTGCGAGCCGTGAGTCCGCCGGCAACGGCTCGGCCCTGGTGCTTCCGGATGTCGACCGTCGCGCCGTGCACGGCCTGAAATTCTCCGGAGCCCTGCCCGAACGGCTAGCGGTGGCCACAGTCGCTGCGAGGCTCGCCGACTTCGACGCGGCTCGTGCGGTCCTCCAGGAACCGCGTGCGTCACCACCATGGGCAAGGAACTGGCTGACCGAAGCGCTCGCACACGATCACGTCGCTGATCGTCCCTCCCTCCAACCTCATGTCGGGATCCGAGCAGCGACCTCAAAAATTGGATCACTCCAACTCGACTTTGTACTAGTGTTGTTCATGCTGTGCGCCTTCCCGGAGGGTACGTCAGCGGCGTTCTGGAACCGGTTCCTGACCGTGACCGGCGAGTGGTTTCCATCGCGCGAGTGTGCGCGGTGTGAGTGCGGATGCCCGGTAGGGCTGTCCCTGCCATTCCCGGCTCACACCAAGGAGTGGTCCCGCATGAACCCCGTCGAGTACGCGCCTGCACGTCGTCACCGGCTCCGCAAGGTCCTGTACGACGTCGCCTCGGGTGTCGTCGCCAATCTCGTGGTGGCGGTCCTGACTGCGGCAGCAAGCCTGCTTTTCTGACGCAGGCCGGTGGCGGGCCCGGAGAGCCCGCCACCACTCCATCGGCGGGTCTGTCAGAACAATCGCAGGTCGGGCTCGTAGTTCCCCGGCTTCTTCCGGTTCCGCCGCGTTCGCTTCGCCCCACGGGGCCGAGGCAGGTGCGGAATACGTGCTTCCCGCGGAAGGTTTTCCCACGTCGGGCGCAACCCGTGAATCTCGACCTCGCCCACCATCTTCTTCAGGTAGGTCTGCGTCTCCTCGTCCGTGGAGTAGAGCACGGTCGCACGACTCGCTCGGGTCATCAGTACGTGATAGGCGTGCCTGACCAACCGTGCGAACTCTGTGTCGTTGACACTGCGGGGCTTGACCTTCGGGTCGAACGAACCCGGCACTGCAACACGTTTGATATCGGAATCCGGAAGCTTGCGTTCCTTACCTCGGCGAAAGACCCATCGATCGCCCCGGCGCACCATGTCATCACCCATGATCACGCCACACCAGTCCCATTCGAGACCTTGGGCAGTGTAGACACAGCCAATCTGGTCAAGACCATTCTTATGTACGGACCAGATATTCGACGGAGGTGCCTCGTTGGCGCAGAACGACTCGCTGTCTGCGTTCCATGGCCGGTGCCACTCCCCGATGCGTACGTCGTCCTCCAACCGCTTCTCTTCGCCGATCGGTTTCGTCCAAGGCCAGCAGTAGCCAGCGACCATGCGCGCCGAGGCTCCGGCCAGAGCTTCGGTACGAACAATCTCCTCGAGCTCCTCCGGGGTGTCCGCCACTTCGATATGCATCAGACCATCAGGCTTCCACGTTTCGGGCTTGTCGTCAGACACACCCAGCACGGCATGGAGCCAGCGAAGGTAGGCATCGCTCCCACCGCACCGGAACTGTTCACGGAGGCCGTACTCAAGGAGTTGGGCACCACGCCGACGCGCCGCGTCCTTGATGAGGTCGACGGTTCCGACCTCATTCGGTCGCACGGACTGGCCTTCGTCAAGGAAGAACACTGTCAGACGGGACGCATCAAGGAGATCGTCCACCTGAGGCTGAGTTCCTTGCTGCTCAGGCTTCCAGAAGCGACTCGTCGAACGGTCCCTGAGTCGGTGGGCTTCGTCGCAGATCAGAGTGTCCAGCGGTGGGTCCGGCGGGGTCACGAAACTGCTGAAGTAGGTAAAGGTCTCCTTGAATTCTCGGTCCCCGTAACCGACGTGCTCCTGGATCGCACCGTTGAAAGCCCTGCTGCCGCTGGCGTACTTGACCGTTCGGCCCTTGGCCTCGAGCTCCGCCTTGATCTGAAGACCGATGGCGCTCTTTCCGGTGCCGGGGCCTCCTGTCACCAGGAACACCACACGCCGCTCGTCCGGCACAAGGGCTGGGCTCTGGGGGTTCGGCAGAACTTGGGAAGCCGCATCGAGAATCTGTTCAGCGACCTTCTTCTGCCGACCCCGCAAAGTGAAGACTGTGTCATCACCACGTGACCAGATCATCGCGTCCAGCAGAGGCGTATTCCGCAATCCCATGCCGCGCAGGAGGACTTCCGCCGCGGCAGCACCGCCTTCGACTGCGAAGCTTCTCCGCAGGTCGGAGAGCAGTGCTTCTCTCCGGTCGCTCGTGTACAGCTGTGCGTAGGCGCCCGTCGGCGCATCGACCTCGAGAAGAGGCCGTACGGAGGCGTCGGTGGCATTGTGCAGATAGGTGAAACCACCGCACTCGTAGTCGATGCCATACAGAGGGCCTCTGCTGCTCGTGAACGCCTCGTAGTATTCCCGCAGCTGCAGGGCGGGGTGTTTCTTCTCTTCCATGCCGGAGACACGCACCAGGTCAGCTGTAGCTTGTTCCACCCGGGTCACGCTTGACCAGCGCTTCAACTCGACAAGCTGCAAGGAAAGCCCTCGCTCTTGTGGATGCTGACCCACGAGAATCACATCGATGAGCCGAGGGTCGACACGATCTGCTTCGTCGAGCGTGGCGGCGCATTCTACGATCATCTCCACGTTGCCCCGCCCGGCAGCAACCAGATCCGTTGCCAGGCTCACCAAGCTCTCGGCCCACGCCGAACGCTCCGTCTCAGAAGCGTCGGCACCACGAAAGTGCCGCCATCTGGCAGCCAGATGCGGCACCATGCGGTGCCGCTTGTCCAGCGTGAGTAGATCATGCGCCGCCAACTTGAGCAGGAGCATAGACACGAGGTGATTCCCCCAGGGCACGAGTGACTCGTGCGGGTGGGGGCATGTCCTCGTAGGGAAGCCCGTCGGGCCGCGACCGGTACCGCTGATTCTAGGCAGGCGGCCATGCGTATCGGACGACGTACGTAAAATGCTGGATGCTGCCGGCACGAAGCCATTGCGTGTGACTGCCGGTTCCCCCGCTGTCCGCTACGGAGCCGTCAGCACAGTCGCGCAGCCAGGCTTCTCCGGCGCTGGCCGCCGCCCCTCGAAAGTCGGCCAGATGGCGAATGCGGCGGGCAGCTGTCCGGACCACCGCCGTACGGTCAGGCCCGCCGGTCAGTACCTTGCACAGCACGAAGGAGTTCTCGACGGTATAGCGAAGCACGCCCCAAGGTGGGCCACCGCCCGCTGGCAGTTGAGCGAGGGCGGAAACCGGCTGGATACCGTAGTCGCCAAACACCAGAGACGTGACGTAGCCGCGGCCACTCGAACGAATCTCGTGCCACATCTGCCAGTCGCTCCGGGGCTCTTCGTGCAGGTCTCCGACTTCCATCAGACCATCAGCAACCTGGGGAAACCCACCACCGAGCACTGCGGTGGTCCGCCAGGAGGCCAGGGGGACCAACGCATCCAAAGCTCGCAGCGCATCCTTTCCTGCGCCGGGACGCCCCGGCAGGACACTGCCCAGATCCAGCAATAAGTCGACGCGAACATCAGGTGCAGCCTTGATGACAAGTGCCCGGACCGCAGCAACCGTACAATCATTCCACTCGCCCGGCACGCATACCCGGATGCCGATGCCCCGGCCTGTTCGGCGGGCGGTCTCCAGCGCGGCCGCTTGCTGAGCCACGCTCCGCTGAGGCCCGGTGACCGGACGAAGCGGAGTCAAGGCACAGTGCTCGGAGAGGATGCCGGCAAGTGCCGGTACCTGCGCCTCCTCCGCGAACGGAGCATCTATCCAGCCTGGATGGCGGCGGTGGGCGCCTCTGACCCGACGAAGCTCCTTCTGCCACCGAGCCCCGCTCAGTTCCATTCGGGGCAGCCCCGGACATGGCGGAAGGTTCCAGAGTGGCATCACTGCTGCCTGTATGTCCGGCTGCAGATGCTCGTAGGCCATTCGGGCGTGCTGCCGGACCGGCAGGACGGGAACATAGAGCGGTTCGGACATCGCGGCTCCCCCCAGTGTTACCCACAACCGTCTCTGCCAGAGTCGGCGGAGGGGACGACGCTGGAAAGGGAGCAATTTCAGCTCCGTGGCTGAAGCGCGTAGGCATCACCAGCACACACTCCCGTCGAGCTGGACCATCGGCCCACACCGACCTGCCCCGGCACGACCTGACCGACACCGCTCGTCCGTGCCCAGCTACGGGCCGATGTCGCCAGTTGCTGCCCTCAGGACGGGGCCGAACCGGCAACACAGCGCGCGCTCCGCGGCCTGGAGCACGTCCCGCTCCCGCCGCCACTCCTTCACGCCGATGCCGACGCCCTGTACGACAAGGGCGTCGACATCGGCCCTATCGCCGGCCAACGTCCCGTCGGGGCGTCTGTGCAGCCAGCTGCGGCCAGCCCGTCCTCAGCTTCCCGCGCAGCGGCCGATGCAGCCCTCGCCGCGTGGTGCGCTGGTGCCACGAACGGGCGGCCCACCGGCGGGAGAACGAACGGCGGGCCGGGCCGGTCGGGCGCGGGAAGGACGTGATCAGGGAGCGAGCACGACCACCTTGCCGGGCAGCCGCCCTGCGCCAGCATCCTCATGCACGGCGGCCAGCTCGGTCACCGGCCGGTGGGCGGCGACGTGGAGCCGGAGCTTGCCGGCCTCCACCTTGGCGACCAGCTCGGCCAGCTGGGCTCCGTCGCTGCGGACCCACAGGCTCGCGCTGCGCACTCCCCGGGCGGGGCCCTCGGGGACCGGGCCGGCTGTGCTGGCGGCGACCCCACCGTCGGCGACGTAGTGCGTCAGCTGCGCGAGCTCCTCCGGGGAGACGCGCACATGGTTCACCACGACCTGGAACGGACCGCCCACAGCGGCCGGCCCCGCGGCGGGGGCGAGGGGGCCGACGACCCGGTCCGCGCCGTAGCCCCGGAGGCGGTCGGCGTGCTGCGGCGCGTCCACTGCGGTCACGTGTGCTCCAGCGTCGACGGCGAGCTGCACCACGAGGCTGCCGACGGCGCCCCCTGCCCCGTTGACCAGGACGGTCTGACCGGGCTTCAGTTCGGCGAGCTCGAAGACCGTCTGCCAGGCCGCCAGACCGGTCAGGGGCAGCGCCGCGGCGTCGACCAGCTCGGTCGTCCGGGGCGCCGGGGCCAGGGACTCGGCCTGGGCGAGCACGTACTCGGCGGCGCCGCCGGCGGAGTCGAGGGGCAGCATCGCCACGACCGGGTCGCCGACCTCCAGGCCGGTGACGTCCGCGTCGAGTTCGGCGACGGTGCCCGCCAGGTCGATCCCTGGCACGTACGGGAGAGTGATCGGCATCATCTCGGCCATGACACCGGCGCGGATGTGGTCGTCGACCGGGTTGAACGACGTGGCCGCCACCCGCACCAGCACCTGCCCGGTGCCGGGGACCGGACGGTCTACGTCCTCGTAGCGCAGGACGTCGCTGCTGCCGAACTCGTGGAAACGTACTGCCTTCACGGAAGTTCCTTCAGAGAGTGTCGATGCCGTCGCCAACAGATGAGGCGATCAGGCGGGGAGGTGAGGCACGTCGAGCGCTCAGGTCAGCTGCAGCGACCGGGTGGAGTTGCCCATCACCATGCGGTCGATGGCGCTCACGGCGCTGCCGGGGTCATCGGCGGCGCCGACGGTGAGCAGCAGCGGGACGAAGTGTTCTGCCGTCGGATGGGCGACCGCGGCGCCGGGTGCCTTGTTGCGGTAGTCGGTGAGGGCGTCCGCGTCGCCCCGGGAGAGGGCGTCGACGGCCCATTCGTCGAACGCCGTGGTGTCGGCGGCGAGCTCGGGCCGACGGAAGACGGCGAAGCTGTGCGTCATGAAGCCGGAGCCGAGAACGAGGATGCCTTCTTCACGCAGGGGCCGCAGTCGTGCCCCGAGCCTGAGCAGAGCGCTGGGGTCGAGGCTAGGCATCGACAGCTGCACGACCGGGACGTCGGCCGCGGGGTACATGGCCATGAGCGGGATGAAGGCGCCGTGGTCGAGGCCGCGCTCGGCGAACTCGTGCACCGGCGTCCGGCCCAGCAGGCCGCTGAGTCGCCGAGCGAGGTCGGTGGCGTCCGGGGTCGCGTAGGGAAGGGTCTTGTAGCGGGGGTGGAAGCCGCTGAAATCGTAGTGGAGCGGGGTGCCGGCCGCGGCTCCGGATATAGCGACCGGTGCCCGTTCCCAGTGGGCCGAGACGACGACGACGGCCCGGGGTTTGGGCATCGACACGGCCCAGTCGAAGAGGTCGCTGAGCCACTGCGGATCGTCCAGGGTGAACGGAGCCCCGTGGCTGACGAAGAGGCTGGGCAGTGGCCCGTCGGAGGGGTTCCACACCCGCTGCTCGCGCGTCTGTGGCAGGGCCCGGGCAAGGAGGTCGTCGTACGCCGCGGCTGGTGTCTGCGGCGGGAAGCCGCCCCGGGGGGCCAGGCTGCTCGTGATGGTCATCGAAAACTCCTTCACTTGCCTCAGCAAGTGTTTTCACTTGCTGAGGCAAGTTGAAAGCTAGCCCATCATGAGTTGCCCAGGCAAGTGATGCGAGTTGCCCGGGCAAGTATGATGGGGCTCATGGACACCCACTCACCCTGGCTCGACGACGACCAGCAGGACTTGTGGCAGGCGCTGCTCACGATCGTCATCGCCCTCCCGGCGGCCCTCGACCGCCAGCTGCAGCGAGACGCAGGCATCTCCAACTTCGAGTACGGGGTTCTGGCCCAGCTGTCCATGGCCGACGAGGCCACGATGCGGCTCAGCGAACTGGCCCGGGTCTGCGACAGCACCCAGCCCCGCCTGTCGAAGGTGACGGACCGCTTCGAAGCCCGCGACTGGGTCGTGCGCCGGCCCGACCCCAGCGACGGTCGATACACCCTTGCCGCCCTGACCGACACCGGCCGGCAGAAGCTCGTCGAGAGCGCACCGGAACACGTCGCACAGGTGAAGCGGCTCGTGTTCGATCCGCTCAGCGCCGCTCAGCGCCGCCACCTCGCGGCCGCACTCACCCCCATCGCCGCTACCGTGCGCCGGGCAGTCGAAGGCGGCTGAGTGTCGCCTTCGGGCGGGGTCTCCGGTCGAGGGCCTCCCGGAACCTCGGCCGTTGTCGGCCAGCTCTCGCACGGGTGTGGGGCATCGACAGGCCAGGCGTTGCCCGGATGCAGGGCGGCGGCACGGCCAGGGTCAGCGGTGTGCCTTGCGTACATCAATGTGGCTTTTGTGAGGCCCTCGCTACATCCCTACGGTAGGGCTACGCACTAATCGTAAGTAAGCGAGGAGTGACATGCCCGTCCAGCGCCTCAACCACGCCGTGCTCTACGTCCGCGACGTCGAACGCAGTGTCGCCTTCTACACCGACCTGCTGAGCTTCCGCATCGACCACCGCCTCCACGCCGACGGCGGCAAGGTGCCCGAGGCCGCGTTCATGAAGGCCGAGGAGTCGACCAACGACCACGACCTGGCCTTCATGCAGATCGAGGGCCCGACTTCCCCGCAGAGCCCGGGCCGACGTCCCGGGCTCGCGCACCTGGCGTGGGAGGTGGACACCCTGACCGAGCTCCAGCAGATCCGCGGCAATCGGAAATCCGGCCCTGTCGGCTTCGCGCGTGTGACGAACGGAGCACCGACGGAGACGGGAGCGCTGATCTCGGCCGAGCTCGTGGTCATCGGGCCGCACGAGCGCCGCCTGCCCGACGGAGCGGTCCTGCCGCGACGGCGTGATCATGGATGTCGGCCCGCGCGAAGAGGTGAAAGCCCGCGCCCCCCGTCGGCGTCACACGCCATGACCATCCGGACGCCCACTCGTTGCGGTTCGGGCTGACGTGCGGGGCGAGGGACGCACAACGGCCGGTACCGCTCGAGTGTGGGTGCGGCTCCGTCCTCCGCGATCACCGCCTCGTCGTCCGGCAGTTCGTCGGTGCCCTGGTGAGCTGCTTGCCCGGCGTAGACAGGAAGCCCCAGCAGTCTGCGGCAGGCTCGGGCCACCCTCGGCGAAATCCGTACGCAGCTCTGAGAGCTTCTCAGGGAGTCGGCATCCCCAGCGGGCGGATCAGTCCGCTCTCATAGGCGAGAATGGTCGCCTGAACGCGATCTCGTAGGCCCAACTTGTTGAGTACCGCGCTTACATGCGCTTTCACCGTGCCAAGGGCCAGCGCGAGGTGCTCCCCTATCTCCGTGTTGCTCAAGCCGGTGGCAACCAGAGTCATGATCTCGCGTTCACGATGAGTGAGGCTGTTCAGGGCTCCGGTGACCTCCGGAACCACCGGGGCGCCGTGAGCGAAGGCCGCTATCAGACGTCCCGTGACCGCGGGCGCGAGAACACCATCACCGGAAACCACAACCCTTATCGCGGCCAGAAGGGCCTCCGGCTCGGAATCCTTGAGCAGGAAACCGGAGCATCCGGCACGCAGAGCTTCGTAGACGTAGGCGTCGAGATCGAACGTGGTGAGAACAAGGACCTTGGGCCGACTGCTGTGACGCGTGATCAGCCGGGTAGCCGTCAGCCCGTCCATACCGGGCATACGAATGTCCATCAGCACCAGGTCGGGCGCGAGCTCGGCTGCCATCGCCACTGCCGCGTCCCCGTCCGCGGCCTCACCGACCACGGTCATATCGGCCTCAGCCGACAGAATCGCGGCGAAGCCCGCACGAACGATCACCTGATCATCCACGACCAGCACACGGATGGTGATGGCACATCTCCTCTCCCCGCCCCGCGAGGGGCCCCTCGCCTGCGTCGCATTCTCCCACGGGGCCATGAACAAGACATGCCACGCCGGCCCACGCACACGCGGTGAGCCGGAACGCGAGCGCTCCCGCACGGACGGGTGAGGTGTCGGCCACGCCCATGCGGGGTGTCGGCCACGCCCATGCGCGGGGTCGGCCACACCTATGCGCGGGGGGCGCTCCGTACGGCAGCCTTCCGAGGCGCCGTCGGTGCAGTACCGGCGTCCAGGCTCCCGAGCAGCTGACGCATGGCGGCCAACGTCGCTCTCGTGGCGGCGGTGACCTCGCCCGGACTGCCCGCCTCCGCCGCGGAGATCACCCGAGTCGTCTGCTGGAGCACCGCCTCCTGCAGACCGCCGGCGACTCGTTGCCGCTCGCTGTGGACCACGTCCCTCGTACTCGAAAGCAGGCCCGTGAACACCGCGTCCTCGCGGCCCACCGCCCGTCTGCGGCGCGTGTGCATCAACCACCCCGCCCACCACGTCGCCGTGAACACCAGGACGAGCCCCACCAGCACCTCGGCGAAGAGGAACAGAACGAGAAGGGAATCGGCCGGTTCCCCCAACAGCATCCCGTCGCCGGTGAAGGCAGCCGTCATCGAGACGCCGAACGAGACAACCATGGCAGGAACCGACAGATACGACAGCCGGTAGCCGGACGGATGCCTCTTCTGTGTGTGCGAGGGCTGGACACCTCGGTCGGCAGGCCCGGTTGCAGGTTTCAGCACGCGGCCGTAAGCCGCGACACCGTAGACGGCGGCCAGTTCGACAAGTCCGCCGCCCAGGAGACAGTTCGCACTGGACGACGGCAGCACACCGCTGCCCAGCAGCACAGGCCATACGAGGGCGGTGGCCCCGATCACGCCGAGGGCCAGCCAAGGGGCTCGTCGGCGCCACAGCAGCGGCAGCGCGTGAGCGGTCAGCAGCAGCGTGAGCAGCAGGCAGACCAGAACTCCGTATTCGGCCTCCACCGCCTTCTCGATGGCGTAGCTCACCGATGCCGCGGTGAGCGAGCCGAAGACCGCCCCGTCCGCGATCCGCTGCTCCCGTGTGAAGTTGCGCCGTCGTCCCGTGGCCGGCTGCCGTGCGGTCCCGGCATCGGGCAGTACGGCGTGCACGCGCCAGCCCCCGTCAGGCCGGGGCCCCGCGGTCAGCTGTCCGCCGACAGCGGCGGCGCGTCGGTCCATCCCCTCCACACCGCGGCCGGAGCCGATACCCAGCTTGTCGCCGTCGGTGCCGCCGGGCGGCCTGCTGTTGTCGACGCTCAGGTGCAGAGCCCCCTCGGCTCGTATCGCCCGGATCACGACGGCGGCACCCGGCGCGTAGCGCAGGGCATTGGTCAGAGCCTCCCGGATGATGCCGTGGGCGGCCTCCGCCGCAGGGCCGACGAGATCGGCGGGAAGGGAGACGGAGACCGGGCGGCCCAGTCTGCCGAAGCCCGCGATCAGGGCCTCGATCGAAGCAGTCATCGACGGGGGATCCGGTGGCTCGCCCACGCGCATGACTGCCACGAGACGTCGCAGCGCCACCTGGGTCTCCCGCGCGGTGCGGCTTGCGAACGTGAGGGCTTCCGCGACCAGTTCAGGTCTGCTTTCACCGAGCCTGCGGGCTGCTTCGACGGACACCACGACAGAGGTGAGGTGATGCGCGCTGATGTCGTGCAACTCGTTCGCGAGCCGGTGGCGTTCGGTCTCGGCGGCCTGCCCCAGCTCCCGCTCGGCACGGGTCAGCCGCTCTTCCGTCACCTGCCGTTCCCGCAGCCGGTGCCGACGGCCGGCGCCGAGAGCGGAGGCCAGCAGGTACAGGCCGACGATGACAAGCCAGTGGGAGACGAGAGCGCTGCCGGACTCGTATCGTGCGACGCCCGGCAGGAGCTGCACGACGGCGGCAGCGGCAGTCGCGCCCAGGCTCACGGTCCAGTCACACAGCGCGGTAACCGAGAAGAGCGCCATCAGGACCGCCAGGCCTGCCACCATGCCCATGGTGTCGGGCGGCGCCAGAATCTGCACCAGCACGGACGACACGAGGATCTGGCCGAGGGCGGGGAGCGGCGACCGGTTTCGCCGTTCGAGCGCATGTGTGGTGAGGGCCGTGCCGGTAAGGGCAGCGAGCCACGCCGTAACACTCGGAGACTTCTCCAGCGTCGCGAGGTCGACCCACCACAGCAGCAGTTGTGCCACCGCGAACCCGCCCGGCAGGAGCAGGCCTCGAGTCTTTCCCATTTGGCACGAGTGTACGAGCGTAAGCCGGCGCAGAACACCGGCCCCAGCGTCGGCAGACTCTGCGCTCACCCCGGTGTACCGGGGTGAGCGGTGCCGCCCACCTAGGTCTTCCGGCCTAGAAGACGTTCCTCCTGGTGGCAGACGCCACAGCGGTCACCGGGCGAGACGATCAACGCATGGATCGAACCGACGTCATCATCGTCCTGGTCACCGTTCTGGCCATGGTCGTGGCGGCCAAGCAGCTGAAGAACGTGCCGTTCTGGCTCATCATCGTCCTGGCCGCAGCCACCTACCCCGTGGGCAGGAAACTGCTCTCGACATTGGAAGCGGCCACGGGCGCGAGCAGCACATGGGCCTCGTATGCCTTCACGGTCAGCACGGGCCTCGCGTTCACCGCACTGGGCTCGCCGGCCGTCCGGGGATTCAAGTCCTTCCGGAGCGCACGCGCAGACCGCGGGCACCACTGCCAGGAAATCGACGCATGAGCGTCCGCGTATTTCATCAGAAACGACCCCAGACAGGCAGAAACATGCCCCACCACTGGTCCCGGGCCACCATCGGCCTGGCATCGCTCGCCGTGCTGGCAGCCGAGGAGTGGCAGTACGCAGCTTTCCTTGCTGGGGAAGTGACGCCACAGGGTGCGGGATGAGATGCCGACGGCTTGGGCGATCTGCTCGCCAGTTGTGCCGGTTGCGCCGTGCGAGGCGAACAGGCGGACGGTTTAACTGCCCGCACCAGCAGCTGACGGACCACTGAGTTGCCGCCTACTTGCAGTCACAC
This sequence comes from Streptomyces sp. NPDC102441, assembly GCF_044765585.1. Taxonomy (NCBI): domain Bacteria; kingdom Bacillati; phylum Actinomycetota; class Actinomycetes; order Kitasatosporales; family Streptomycetaceae; genus Streptomyces; species Streptomyces sp. NPDC102441. The sequence goes on along the minus strand of NZ_JBIWKH010000008.1, from coordinate 150,618 downwards.
GTCAAAGGGCCGGTGTGGTCGGTTACCAGGACTCGCACCCTGTTCACGGGTGAGTGCCGGAACGGTAGACCGCCCGTCAGCGCGATCGACGCCTGGGCTTCTGGCCGTGGCTCGGTCTCGGGCCGCTGCTCGCTCAATCGCGGCTTGGGGGCTGTTTCCTGGACCAGGCGGTGGCGTCGACTCCGTATCGAGTCAGGAGCCGTGCGAACTGGGTCCGCTCCTCCGGTGACCAGGCGACAGTGATCTCCAGGAACGCTTCTCGCTGTTCGACGGCGAAGCGGTTGCGTTCGGCCTCGCCGTGCTCGGTGAGTTCGAGCACGGTGCGGCGTCCGTCGGACTGGGATGCCGCCCGCCGCAGCAGCCCGTCCGCTATGCAGGCGGCGACGGTCCGGCTGGCCACCGGCTGCGCGACGCCCATCTCGGCGGCAAGCCCGCCGACAGTCGTCTCGCCCGGCGCGTCGGCGATGACGTTGAGCACGAGGTTGCGGGAGAGGTCCTTGCCCGTTGCCGGTACCCGTCGCCGCAGACGGGACAGCGCCGGGCCGATCTGATCCAGCGTCCGGTCGTCGGGGGGCCGCTCGGAGGAGGTGCTGCTCATGTGCCGAGTCTAGGCCCGGCCAGCACATTTGCATACCATTCAATAAGTCCATAGCATTAGGTATGTAAATCTTGAACGGGCTAGGAAAAGAGGCGGACCGTCATGGCGCTCACAGCGATCACCAACGCGCAGGTCTTCGACGGGGAGAGGGCGGTCGGCGTGCGGACCGTGGTCATCGACGGCGGGAGGATCGCCCGCGTCGGTGGCGACGCTCCCGAGGGCAGCGAGATCGTCGACGGCAGCGGCGCCACACTGCTGCCGGGACTCATCGACGCCCACGTCCACTCCGCCCCGGGCTCCCTGGCGCTCGCCCTGCGGTTCGGGGTGACGACCGAACTGGAGATGCAGGGGATGAACACCCGGGAGAACCGGGGGCTCATCACCGACGACGACACACAGGCTGACGTGCGCTCCTCCGGCTTCGCCATCACACCGCCCGGTGGTCACCCGAGCGAGCTGATGCCCGAAGGGTATCGGCCCAAGTGGGACCTTCCCCCGGTGATGCCCCTGATGCCGTTCTCCACCACACCCGAGGAGGCCGCCGCCTTCGTGCCGCAGCTCCTCGCCCGGGGATCCGACTTCATCAAGTTCATGATCGACGACGGCAGCGTAGAGGGACACCCCGGGCTGCCCGCGCTCGACCAGGCCACCGTGAACGCCGGTGTCGCCGAAGCCAAGAAGTACGGCGCCCTCACCGTGGCCCACGCGCTGACCGTGGAGGCCACCAGGACGGCCGCCGAAGCCGGCATCGACGGCGTGACCCACGTGTTCATGGACCAGCCGCACACCGCCGAGATCATCAGTCTGATCAAGGGCGCGGGCATGTTCGTCATCCCCTGCGTCACTCTCAACGCCTCGATGATGGGGATCACCGGCAGCGAACTCGCCGACGACCCCCGGGTCGCCGCACGCCTCGACGCCGACTGGGACCGGGCCCTGCGCTCCAGCTATGACCGCTACCCGCAGGGCAAGCTCCACGACGTGTACGACACCGTGCGCGCACTGGACGCTGCCGGTGTCGACGTGCTCGCCGGCACCGACGTCTCCATGCCCGAGACGTTCTTCGGGGGCCTGGCACACGGAGCGAGCCTGCACCACGAACTGCAATACCTGGTGACAGCCGGCCTCACACCCGCACGGGCCCTGCGCGCGGCCACGGCGACCACGGCCCGCCGCTTCCGCCTGAGCGACCGGGGCCGCATCGCCGAGGGCCTCCGCGCCGACCTCCTGCTGGTCGACGGCGACCCGACCAGCAACATCAGCGACACCCTCAACACCCGTGCCGTCTGGCGCCACGGCACCCGCATGGCGGCATGACCACAGTCCCTCCCCTTCGAGGGAGGGACTCGATTGTCCGGTACTTGATCGCTGTGGTGAGCGACCTTCTACGATCCGTCCATGCTGGATCCCGAGCTGCTGGAACGGATCACCCTGCGTCGCGCGGAACTGGACGAACTCGAAGAACGGCTGGTCAAACAGCTTACGGAAGTGCGTGCCGAGCGGGACGAACGTGCCGTCGCCGAGCGGGTCCTTGAACGGATGACCGGGGAGCTCGCCGAGAAACGTGCCTCGGGCGGGCCGGTGCCCAGGCAGGTGAGCGGGCGGGCGGTGACGCTGATCCCGCACCGCGAGCCGGGCGTGGAGGAATCGCGCTGCCATGGGACTACCAGCGCATCATCACCGCCGGGTGAAACCTGGAACGAGGTCGACCTCCGCCGGTGCTCGCGCACCGCATGTGCGTCGTAGCGGGTGAAGCCGCCGGTGATGCAGATCAGCCGTGGCACGCTCCACAGGACCTCGGAGGCGGCCGCGGTCACGAACCGGTCGCGGACCAGGCTCCGGAAGGCGTCCCTGTGGGCCATGAGCCACGCCATGTAGTAGAGGCCCTGGTTGATCACCCCTGCGTCAGTGCCCCGCTTGTACTCAACTCTACCGACCGCAGGAACTCGTGAACCGGCTCTGAACTGCGACGATTCATAGACTACATGTCCGCGACGGGGAGTTGAGGCCGATGCTGTAACTCGCCTGGGTGGTCTCACGGGACGGCCCGTCCACAGGGACGGTGGACGGGCCGCGAGGTCGCCAGCCGGACAGGATCAGGTGGTTGATCCCCTACTTGATGCGGTCGAGGAAGCCGAGCACCCGATGGTTGACCTGATTTGCGGCCTGTTCGTCGTAGGACGGGAGGCTGCTGTCGGTGAACAGGTGCCTGTCGCCGGGGTAGAGGAACAGCTCGGCATCCGTCGCCGTCCCGACGAGCGCACGGGCGGCGTCCACGTCGCCCTCCCCGGCGAAAAACGGATCTGTGTCCATGCCGTGGATCTGAACCGGGACGTCCTGGGGCCAGGCGCCGCCGAACTCCGAGACCGGGACGCATGCCTCGAGCAGCAGTGCGCCCTTTGCGCCGGGGCGGGTCGTGGCCAGCTTCTGCGCCGGCAGGACGCCGAGCGAGAACCCGACGTAGACGAGCTCCGCAGGCAGCCCCTCGGCGGCGACGGTTCCGCGCGCGATGATCGTGTCGAACCCCGCGTTCTCGGCGTAGCCAGCGCCCTCCTCGATGCTGTCGAACACCTGCCCCTCGTATAGGTCTGGGGCGTGGACGGTGTGTCCGGCCCGCCGCAGCTGCTCGGCGAACTCGCGAACGCCGGCGGTCAGCCCGTGTCCATGGTGGAAGACCAGCACCTCAGCCATGTTGCTCCCCTCGTGCTGCGCTGCCCGGGTGGCGCCGCGGCACGAGTATGGCCCGCAGCACTGACATCCGGTGGCTTCGGCCGGGCAGGATCAGGTCGGTGGTCCCGGTTGGTACCTGGGGCTGCCTCTACGTCGAGGATGGGAAAATGCTCGGACAGCCCGTCGGACTTGCCGTCGAGCAGGGCAAAAAAGTGAAGCCCACGGAGATTTTCGGCCCCGCCAAGGACATACCGAATTACACGGTGTTCCCGGGCACAGACCTAAGGATGATGTCGGGGTCGATCACGGTGAGCAAGCCCACGCTGAGGACTGGTTATGCCCCACTACCCCGACATGACCACCTACGCGTACGCCACATCGGACCAGGAAATGCTCAACGTCGGTTGGTTGGCGCCCGATTGTGCTTACCGCACCGGGATCGTGGACGACCGTGTGATAGATGCGCTGAAGGCCCTCAGCAGTGCCTACGACAACCAGACGCGCGGTGTCCACGACTGCGAGTTCTGCTCCACCGAGCGGCCCGTCATTCTTGGTGGTCCGGCCTACGACACCCAGGTGTGGCTCGGCTCTGCTGAGATCCGGGCACAGGACGCCGCCGGCACTGTCTACTCGGCTCCCAACCTCGTCATCCACTACATCACGGAGCACCGCTACTGCCCTCCCGTGGAGTTCTGCCGGGCGGTGGTCAGGACGGCTGGGATGGATACCACCAACGAGCTGACCTTGGCTGACTAGCTCCAGGGGTGCGGAGGAGATAGCAATCCGCGGGTCGCGAGACCCAGGCTGAGAGACACGAAAGGGCGGCCTCCACCGGCCCGGCCTCGGTGCCCACCGTCGACGACGTGAGGGACGGGCACGCGCGGGCCCGGCCCTCACGTCGTCGAACCTCAGGAAACGGGGAACCAGGCCGACAGGCGCTTGGCAATGACCGGTACATGGCGCCCCGCCGCCGGGAAGAGTTCCTCACTCTCCATGCCGAGGGTCCGGCCCGCACGGCCCCAGCCGGAGAGGCCCGTGAGGTTGACACTCCCGATTCGAGCGTCAAGCCGAGCGACCCTCTCCATGGAGGGAAACAGGTCGAGCATCTCACCCGGATCACAAAACCGCAGGTCAGGCGCCCTTGTCAGCAGGCTCAAGGATCGCCACGCACTCGACATGATGGGTCATCGGGAACAGGTCGAACGCCCGCAGCGTCCGCACCTTGTACCCCCCGTCCCGGAAGTACGCGATGTCCCGCGCCAGCGCCGCCGGGTCGCAGGCCACGTACGCGATCTTGCGCGCGCCCAGACCCGCGAGCTGCTTGATGACCTGCTTGCCCGCGCCCGCGCGCGGCGGGTCCAGGACGATCAGGTCGCACTCGGTGATGCCCGTACGCGGCAGGACCTGGTCGACCTTGCCGTGTTCGATGCGGACCCGGTCCAGGTCCTTCAGGTTGTGCCGGGCGTCCTCGACCGCGCGCTTTCCGGACTCGATGCCCAGCACCGCGCCCTTCTCGCCGATGCGCTGGCCGATGGCGCCGGCGAACAGGCCGACGCCGCAGTAGAGGTCCAGCGCCATGTCGTTCTTGCGGGGCAGCAGTCCCTGCATGACCGCGCGGACCAGCGTGTCGGCCGCCTGCGGGTGCACCTGCCAGAAGCCGCCCGAGCCGACGCGGTACGTACGGTCGTCGGCGCGCTCACGGACGAAGGCGCGGCCGTGGACGCGGTGGACTCCGCCGTCCTTCTCCTCCACGCGGAGCACGGAGACGGGCTTGTCCAGCTCGACGAGCGGGAGGCGGCCGCCCTCCCTGGGGGTCAGGATGACCTGGCGGTCGTGGGAGCCGGTGGCGGAGATGGCCTCCACCGCGGCCATCTGCGGCCAGTCCTGCTTCTCGACGCCGAGCTCGGAGACGCCGGGGGCGGCGATCAGGCACTCGTCGATGATCTCGACGTCGTGCGAGCGGTGCTTGCGCAGCCCGACCCGGCCGTCCTCGTCGATGGCGTACTGGACGCGCGTGCGCCAGGCCGGGACCTCGCCCGGCGGGAGCTTGTCGCCCTCGGCGGGCATGACCGTGCCGTCCCAGCCGGCCTCCTCGGGCGTGAGGCCCGCGAGACGCTGGAGCTGCTCGGCGATCACTTCGCCCTTGAGGCGACGCTGGGCTCCGGGCTTGGCGTGCTGCCAGTCGCAGCCGCCGCACTTGCCGGGCCCGGCGTAAGGACAAGGGGCCTTGACCCGGTCCTTTGACGCCTCGACGACCGTGACCGCGTCGGCGCGCAGGAAACGCGAGTCGCTCTCGCCCTCGGTGATCCGGGCGACGACCTTCTCACCGGGGAGGGTGTGGCGCACGAAGAGCACCTGGCCCTCGGACGTGCGGGCGATGCAGTGGCCGCCGTGAGCGACGGGGCCGACCTCGACCTCGTACTCCCGACCGATCAGGGACTCCCCCGCCTGCGACTCCCCGGCCTGCGACGAGGTGGATTCGTTCTGCATGAGGGGGTGGCTCCAGAGGTCAGGAAAAAGGAAACGGCGAACGGCGAACGGCCGGACAACAGCCCACCAGTCTACGTGGGCGGAAGCCGACCGCTTACCACAGGCGGAACGTGGAGTCAGCCCTTGTTGCCGGGTTCTTTGTGATGCCGGCGTTCGACGGGGCCACGACGGACCGAGCCCGGCGCGATCCAGTCCGCTCGCCTCCTGGCCCGCACCTTCGCGGCCTCGGAGGACTCCAGCTGGTACGGCACCGAGGTCACCATCACTCCCGGGGTGAAGAGGAGCCGGCCCTTGAGCCGCAGCGCGCTCTGGTTGTGCAGCAGGTGCTCGTACCAGTGGCCGACCACGTACTCGGGGATGTAGACGCTGATGACGTCGCGGGGGCGGTCCTTGCGCAGGCCCTTGACGTAGTCGATGACCGGACGGGTGACCTCGCGGTAGGGCGAGTCGAGGATCTTGAGCGGGATGTCGATGCCCCGCCGCTCCCAGTCGTCCCTGAGCGCCTTGGTCTCCTCCGGGTCGACGCTGATGGACAGCGCCTCCAGATGGTCCGAGCGCACCAGCTTGGCGTACGCGAGGGCGCGCAGCGTGGGCCGGTGGAGCTTGGAGACCAGGACGATCGAGTGGACCCGCGAGGGCCTGATGGTGTCGTCGGACGGGGTGTCGGCCGCCGCGATCTCCTCGGCGACCCGGTCGTAGTGCTTGCGGATCGCGGTCATCGTGCCGAAGAAGATCACCATGCCGAGCAGTGCGACCCAGGCGCCGTGGGTGAACTTGGTGGCCAGGACGACGACCAGCACCAGGCCGGTGAAGAAGGCGCCGAAGGTGTTGATCGCCCGGGAGCGGATCATGTGCCTGCGCGCTGCCTGGTCCCGCTCCGTACGCAGATGGCGGTTCCAGTGCCGCACCATGCCGATCTGGCTGAGCGTGAAGGAGACGAAGACGCCGACGATGTAGAGCTGGATGAGCCGGGTCGAGTCGGCCCCGTAGATCCAGACGAGCAGGATCGCGGCTCCGGCGAGCAGCACGATGCCGTTGGAGAAGGCGAGCCGGTCACCGCGGGTGTGGAGCTGGCGGGGCAGGTAGCGGTCCTGGGCGAGGATCGACCCCAGCAGCGGGAAGCCGTTGTACGCGGTGTTCGCGGCGAGGAAGAGCACGAGGGCGGTGGCCGCTGCCAGGACGACGAAGAAGAACGTCCCGTCTCCGAAGACGGCTGCGGCGACCTGGGAGATGACCGGGTCCTGGGTGAAGCTCGCGCCGACCGCCGCACCGTTGTGGATCAGGTCCTTCGCGGGGTTCTCCGCCATCTTCACGTCGGTGGCCATGGCCAGGCCGATGATGCCGCAGAACATGGTGACGGCCAGCAGGCCCATCGCCGCGAGGGTGGTCGCGGCGTTCTTGCTCTTCGGCTTGCGGAAGGCGGGGACGCCGTTGCTGATCGCCTCGACGCCGGTGAGAGCCGCGCAGCCGGAGGAGAAGGCGCGCAGGAGCAGGAAGACGAGGGCGAAACCGGCGAGCCCCTGGTGCTCGGGCTTGATCTCGTAGTCGGAGGTGGGGGCGTGCATGGTGTCGCCGAGGACCAACCCCCGGAACGCGCCCCAGATGATCATCACGAAGACCCCGGCCACGAACAGATAGGTCGGGATGGCGAAGAGCTTGCCGGACTCCTTGACGCCGCGCAGGTTCATCAGCGTCAGCAGCACGATGGCCCCGATGGCGCAGAACGTCTTGTGTTCGACGACGAAGGGGATGGCCGAGCCGAGGTTCTCCACGCCCGAGGAGATCGACACGGCGACGGTGAGGACGTAGTCGACGAGGAGGGCGCTGGCGACGGTCAGACCGGCCTTCGGGCCGAGGTTGGTGTTGGCGACCTCGTAGTCGCCGCCCCCGCTCGGGTAGGCGCGTACGTTCTGCCGGTACGAGGCGACCACGGTGAACATCAGGACCACGACCGCGACCGCGATCCACGGACTGAAGTGGTATGCCGACACGCCCGCGATGGACAGCACCAGGAGGACCTCGCCGGGTGCGTACGCGACGGAGGACAGCGGGTCGGACGCGAAGACGGGGAGCGCGATGCGCTTGGGGAGGAGCGTCTCCCCCAGCTTGTCGCTGCGCAGCGCCCGGCCGATCAGGATCCGTTTGGGCACGTCGGTCAGTTTGGACACGGTGAGGATCGTAAGCGCTGCTGGGACACGCCGCCGAAGCACCACCCCCTCGGCGCCCCGAAAACCTTCATAATTACCCGCCCTCACCGGAAAAGTCCATGGAATCCTTAACGAAATCCTTGCGGTGTGGACGTGCCAGGGCCCTCGGGCGTGCCCCTTCCGTCCGCGGGCAGGCTCCCTTTTGCTCTTCGGCCCGTGGGGTACGCACACTCGGATGAGGCGGTCCGGGCGTGGCCGCATAAGCTCATCCACGGGCAACGCCGAAGGTGGTTGCCCCATTGTTTGCCCCGCAAGCTGAGAGAGAAGTGTGAGCAGGGTGTTTTCGCAGGTCATCCGGATGACCAGGACGGCGAGGTAGGCGCAAGGTGCACATCGTCATCATGGGCTGCGGGCGCGTCGGAGCCGCTCTCGCACAGACCCTGGAGCAGCAGGGGCACACGGTCGCCGTGATCGATCAGGACCCCACGGCGTTCCGTCGTCTCGGCTCCGGATTCGGCGGCAGGCGGGTCAGCGGGGTCGGCTTCGACCAGGACACCCTGCGTGAGGCGGGGATCGAGGAGGCCGGAGCGTTCGCGGCCGTCAGCAGCGGCGACAACTCCAACATCATCGCCGCCAGGGTGGCTCGCGAGATGTTCGGCATCGAGAACGTCGCGGCGCGCATCTACGACCCTCGGCGCGCCGAGGTCTATCAGCGTCTGGGCATCCCCACGGTCGCCACGGTCCGCTGGACGGCGGACCAGATGCTGCGGCGGCTGCTGCCGTCGGGCGCGGAGCCGCTGTGGCGCGACCCGAGCGGGGGTGTGCAGCTCGCCGAGGTGCACACCACGCCGTCCTGGATCGGGCACAAGATCAGTACGTTGCAGGAGGAGACGGGAGTCCGCGTCGCCTTCCTCACACGGCTGGGTGAAGCCATACTGCCCACGTCGCAGACGGTTCTGCAGGAGGGCGACCTCGTTCACGTGATGATGCGTACGAACGAGATCGCAAAGGTCGAGGAGGCCTTTGCCGAAGGTCCCGAGGAGGGCGGTCACTGATGCGCGTCGCGATTGCCGGGGCCGGTGCGGTGGGCCGTTCCATCGCGGCCGAGCTCCTGGAGAACGGGCACGAGGTACTGCTGATCGACAAGGCGCCGACCGCCATCTCGGTGGAACGCGTCCCGATGGCCGAGTGGCTTCTCGCGGACGCCTGTGAGATCACGTCGCTCGACGAGGCGGCACTCCAGCGGTGCAACGTCGTGATCGCCTCGACGGGTGACGACAAGGTCAACCTGGTCGTCTCGCTGCTCGCGAAGACCGAGTACGGCGTCCCGAGGGTCGTGGCCCGGGTGAACAACCCGAAGAACGAGTGGCTGTTCAACGAGTCCTGGGGCGTCGATGTCGCCGTCTCCACTCCGCGTCTGATGTCCGCCCTGGTCGAGGAGGCGGTGAGCGTCGGCGATCTGGTCCGGCTACTGCGCTTCAGCCACGGCGACGCCAACCTGGTCGAGCTGACGCTGCCCCCCGAGTCGGCGCTGGCCGGCATCCGGGTGAACGATGTGGCCTGGCCCGAGGACACCTCGCTCGTCACGATCATCCGCGGCACGCGTGTGCTGACGCCGAGCCCGGAGGAGACCCTGGAGGCCGGTGACGAGCTGCTGTTCGTGGCCGCCCAGGCGCGCGAGGAGCAGCTGGAGGACCTGCTGTCCGTCCGCCGCGAGCCCGCCGAGGACTGAGGCAAGGCTTGGGCAGGGCGTCCCGAGCACACGGAAGGGGCCCGGGCCGTACGTCGATGACGTACGGTACGGGCCCCTTACTGCGGGCTACGGAGGAGGCAGCCGCCCGACCGGACTCAGTCCGTACGGCGGTGCCTGGCGGGACCGGCGTCGCGCTCCGTGCCGGCGAAGCCCTCGGTCAGGTCCTGTTCGGCCTGTGCGAAATCGGGGGCCAGGCCCTCCCGGACCGCCTTGCGGGCCTTCTCGGCCTCCTCCTCCGCCTCCATCTCGGCGAAGACGTCGATGGGCGGCGGCGCCTTGGCGAGGAAGACCCAGGTCAGATACACCGCGAGCAGGAACGGCGGGATCTTGAGCGCGACCAGCACCCATCCGAGCTGAGCGGTGTCCGCCCACCAGTACAGCGGGAAGAGGATCGCGCACTTGGCGAGCAGGATCAGCCCCCAGGCGTAGCTTGCCTTCGCGTACGCCTTCTTCCGGCCGGGGTTCCTGGTGCGCCAGGAGAGGTTCTCCTTGAAGACCGGGCCGAGGATCAGCCCGATCAGGGGCACCCCGGCTACCGTCGTGACGAGGTACGCGAGGGCGAGTCCGAGCGTGTAGATCATGCCCGGCAGATAGAAGTCCTTGGCGTTGCCCGTCATCTTCGCGAAGAGCACACCGAAGGCCACGCCGAAGACGCCGCTGAAGGCGTGCTTGACGGTGTCCTTGCGGAGCAGCCGTACGACGACGAGGACCAGGGAGACGGCCAGCGCGGCGATCGCCGAGGCCGTCAGATCCTTGTTGATGGTGAAGATCGTGACGAAGAGCAGCCCGGGCAGGACTGTCTCCACCATGCCGCGCACGCCGCCGAAGGCCTCGAAGAGCGCGGCTTCCGTGACCGCCTTCGCGTCGGCGTCCTGCTGGTCGGTGCGGTGGGGCTGGTCCGTTTCGGACGTCGGCTTGTCGAGAGACGTCACCGGCTACTCCTTGCCGAGCGGTCGGAGTTCGTATTTGGGGTTGAACAGCACCCGGCGCCCGTGACTCATGGCGACGCGGCCCGACGCGATGAGCTTGCGGCCCGGCTCGATACCGACGATGGAACGCCGGCCCAGCCAGACCACGTCGAGCGGTGCGGTGCCGTCGAAGAGCTCCGCCTCCAGGGCGGGCACTCCGGCGCGCGGACGCAAGGTGACGGTCCGCAAGGTACCAGTGACCTTGACGATCTGGCGGTCCGAGCACTCGGAGATGCGCGTGCAGCCCGAAGCGTGGGTGTCCTCCCGCAGCTCCTCGGACTCGAGGTCCTCCTGGGAGCTGGACAGCCGGTCGAGCATGCGGCGGAAGCGGCCGGACGGCCTCGAAGTCCTGCCTGACTTCTCAGGTCGGGGAACAGCGCTCATACCCGAAGGGTACCGGTCTCCTGTGGTAGGGGCGGGCCCGCACGGGTGTCACCCGGACGAGTGACCGCGATCACTCCGGAACGGGTCGTCCCCGCTCGAAGCGGTAGCCCATGCCGGGCTCGGTCACGAAGTGCCTGGGGTGCGAGGGGTCGGTCTCCAGCTTGCGGCGCAGCTGCGCCATGTAGACGCGCAGATAGTTGGTCTCGGTGCCGTACGAGGGCCCCCAGACCTCCTGGAGCAGCTGCTTCTGGCTGACAAGGCGCCCGGCGTTGCGGACGAGGACCTCCAGCAGGTGCCACTCGGTGGGCGTGAGCCGCACGTCGCGCCCCTCACGGTGGACCTTCTTCGCCGAGAGGTCGACGGTGAACCCCTCGGTCTCGACGATCACCAGGTCGTCGCCGACGTCCTGGCCGACCGGTTCGGCCCGGCGCACGGCGGCGCGCAGCCTGGCCAGCAGTTCGTCCATCCCGAACGGCTTGGTGACGTAGTCGTCGGCGCCCGCGTCCAGGGCCTCGACCTTTTCGTCGGAGGTGTGACGGGCGGAGAGCACGAGGATCGGCACCCTGGTCCAGCCGCGCAGCCCCCTGATCACCTCGACGCCGTCCATGTCCGGCAGCCCGAGGTCGAGCACGACGACATCGGGGTGGCGCGCCGCCGCGAGCTGCAGGGCGGTCGCCCCGTCGGGTGCCGCGTCCACCTCGTATCTGCGCGCCTTCAGATTGATCACGAGGGCGCGCACGATCTGCGGCTCGTCGTCGACCACGAGCACCCGGGTCATCGCGGACCTGCCTTTCCGGAATACGTGTACGGGACGGGCGTGCGCCACGGGGGTCTCATGAGGTGACGTGCACGGGCGGTACGGGGACCGCGCGCACCTGCCCCGGCGCGGCCGTGAGCGTGAGGACCATGGTGAGCCCTCCGCCCGGGGTGTCCTCGGCGTCCAGCGTGCCGCCCATGGCCTCCACGAAGCCCCGGGCGACGGCGAGCCCGAGGCCGACCCCGGCGCCGCGGGGAGCGTCACCGTACCGCTGGAACGGCTCGAATATGCGTTCCTTGGCATCGTCGGGGACTCCGCGGCCCCGGTCGGCCACCCGGAGCTCGACGCGTTCGCCCAGAGCGCTGGCGGCGACGGTGGCGCGTTCCCGGCCGGGGCTGTACTTGACGGCGTTCTCGACGATGTTCGCGACCGCCCGCTCCAGCAGTCCCGGGTCCACCGCGACCATGGGCAGCGTCTCGGGGATGTCCAGGTCGACGCTGCCCTCGGGTACGCCGCCGAGTGCCATGGGGACGACCTCGTCGAGGTCTATCTCGCGGATCAGCGGGGTGACCGTGCCGGTCTGCAGGCGTGACATGTCGAGCAGATTGCCGACCAGGTGGTCCAGGCGGTCGGCGCCGTCCTCGATGGCCGCGAGGAGCTCCGCCTCGTCCTCGTCGGACCAGGAGACGTCGTCGGAGCGCAGGGAGCTCACGGCGGCCTTGATGGCGGCCAGAGGGGTACGCAGGTCGTGGCTGACGGCGGCGAGCAGCGCGGTCCTGATCCGGTTGCCCTCGGCGAGCCGTCTGGCCGCCTCGGCCTCCCCCACCAGGCGCTGCCGGTCGAGCACCACGGCTGCCTGCGCCGCGAACGCTCCGAGGACCCGGCGGTCCTCGGCGGGCAGCACGCGGCCCGAGAGTGCCAGCGCCATGTGGTCGCCGACGGGCATGTCCACGTCCGCGTCGTCGGGCCGGGCCACCGGGGCGGGACCGACGGATCCGGCGCAGGTCCAGGGCTCGACATCGCTCTGCCGCTCCAGGAGGGCGACGGATTCCATTCCGAAGGTCTCGCGGACCCTGTCGAGCAGGGCGTCCAGGGCGGTCTCGCCCCGCAGGACGCTGCCGGCGAGAGTGGAGAGGATCTCCGACTCGGCGCGCAGCCGGGCCGCCTGGTGGGTGCGCCGGGCCGCCAGGTCGACCACGGAGGCGACCGCGACCGCCACCGCGAAGAAGATCACGATGGCGACGAAGTTCTCGGGGTCCTGGACGGTCAGGGTGTGGGTGGGCGGCGTGAACCAGTAGTTCAGGAAGAAGGAGCCCGCCGCCGCGGAGGCGAGCGCGGGGGCAAGTCCCCCGAGGAGCGCGGCGGCGACGGTCAGGAAGAGGAAGAGCAGGACGTCGTTGGCGAGCCCGGGCCCGTTCTCAAGACCGCGCAGGAGCAGGGTCAGGAGGGCGGGTCCGCCGACCCCGGCCAGCCATCCCCAGATGATCCGGGTGCGGCTGAGCCGCGCTCCGCGTGCGATGGGCAGCCCGCGCCCCTTGGCGACCTCTTCGTGCGTGACGATGTGCACGTCCAGGTCGGGGCCGGACTCACGGGCGACGGTGGCACCGACGCCGGGGCCGTAGATGTACTGCCAGGTCTTGCGCCGGCTGGAGCCGAGGACGATCTGGGTGGCGTTGACGCCCCGGGCGAACGCGAGGAGTGCGGTGGGTATGTCGTCGCCGATGACGTGGTGGAAGGTGCCCCCGAGGTCCTCCACGAGGGTGCGCTGGACCGCGAGTTCCTTGGGCGAGGCGGAGGTCAGTCCGTCGCTGCGGGCGATGTACACCGCGAGGATCTCGCTGCCGGAGCCTTTCGCGGCCATCCGGGAGGCGCGTCGGATGAGCGTACGGCCCTCCGGTCCGCCGGTCAGCCCGACGACTATGCGCTCCCGGGCCTGCCAGGGGGCGCTGATGTCGTGTTCGCCGCGGTACTGCTGGAGGTACTCGTCGACCCGGTCGGCGACCCAGAGGAGCGCCAGCTCGCGCAGGGCGGTCAGGTTGCCGGGGCGGAAGTAGTTGGACAGTGCGGCGTCGACCTTGTCGGACTGGTAGATGTTTCCGTGGGCCATGCGCCGGCGCAGCGCCTGGGGCGACATGTCGACAAGCTCGATCTGGTCGGCGCGCCGGGCGACCTCGTCGGGGATGGTCTCCTGCTGCCGGACCCCTGTTATCGACTCCACCACGTCGCCGAGGGACTCCAGGTGCTGGATGTTGACGGTGGACACCACGTCGATGCCGGCCTTGAGGAGCTCTTCGACGTCCTGCCAGCGCTTCGCGTTACGGGAACCCGGCACGTTGGTGTGGGCGAGCTCGTCCACGAGTGCGACGGCGGGCGCCCTTTCCAGCACGGCGTCGACGTCCATCTCGGCGAACACGGCCGAGCGGTGTTCGATGTCGCGGCGGCGGATCTGCTCCAGGCCGTGCAGGAGCACCTCGGTGCGTGGCCGGTCATGGGTCTCGATGAACGCGACGACGCAGTCCGTGCCCCGCTCCACCCGCCGGTGGGCCTCGGCCAGCATCGCGTAGGTCTTGCCGACGCCGGGTGCCGCACCCAGGTAGATCCGTAGCTTGCCGCGTCCCATGGCCCCATTGTCTTCTCTGAACCGGCTGCCGCCGATGCGGGGAGCCGGACTCGAAGCTACCCCGAGAATTTCCGGCATACGGGTCGCAGGGGTGCACCGTGGTCCGTATTGACGGGATTCTGACGCGGCTCAGCAGGTCAGGCGTGCTCCACGATGTGCCCGTCACCGAGTTCCAGGACCCGGTCGGCGAAGCCGAGCAGCTGCGGATCATGGGTGGCGACGAGGACGGTGACGCCCTCGCTGCGCACGACGGCCCGCAGCAGCTGCATGACCGCGAGCCCGGTCTCCGCGTCGAGCTGCCCGGTGGGCTCGTCGGCGATCAGGAGGGCGGGCCGGTTGGCGAGCGCGCGGGCGATGGCCACACGCTGCTGCTGGCCGCCGGAGAGCTCGCCGGGGCGCTGCTGGGCGTGGTCACCGAGGCCCACCAGGGAGAGCAGAAGGGCCACTCGCTCCTCGCGCTCGTGCGGGTCGGTCCTGCGCAGGCGCATGGGTACGCCGACGTTCTCCGCCGCGGTCAGGATCGGGATCAGGCCGAACGACTGGAAGATGAAACCGATCCGGTCCCTTCGCAGCTCGAGCAGCCCGTCCTCGCCCAGCCCGGAGAGGTCGGTGCCGCCGACGGTGATCCGGCCGCTGTCCGGTGCGTCGAGTCCGCCTACGAGGTTGAGCAGGGTGGTCTTGCCCGATCCCGACCGGCCCTTGAGGGCGACGAGCTCTCCGCGCGGGACCTCGAAGGAGACCCCCCGCAGGGCGTGCACGGCGGCCGCCCCGGTCCCGTACGAGCGGTGCAGGTCCTCGACCCTCACCATGGCGCCCTCGGCCGGGCTCTCGGCCAGGACCGTACCGGTCTGTCCGCCGGTGCTCCGTGTCATCGCTCTCCCCCGTGCGTACGCCGCCGTGCGTACCGCTCTCCTCGGCAGCCGCCAGTATGTGCATGCGGCACCCGGTGAGGCAATGGAAGGCCGGTGGGCCGCACCCCCTCCCCGGGATGCGGCCCACCGGCCTCGCACGAGCAGGTGCGGTCAGCGCACCTCGGTGATCTCGGGCCCGCGCTGGAGCTGGCCCATGCCACCGGAGAACTTCGAGCTCTCCTGGTCCTCCTGCTGCACACCCTCGGGCACCATCTGGGCGTCGTCGGGAAGCTTGAGGACGATCGGGTCACGCGGGGCCATCGGGCCGTCACCGCGCACGACGACGGTGTCCTGGAAGATCGTCTCCAGCAGCCCGGCGGCCTCCGGCTGCACCGCGCCCTGGCCGGAGATCACACCGCGCAGGAACCAGCGCGGTCCGTCGACGCCGATGAAGCGCACCAGCTGTACGCCGTTCTTCCCGTCCGGGAGCTGTACGGGGACCTGGGCGCGCAGCTCCCAGCCCAGCGGGCCCTCGACCTCGTCGATGATCCCGCCCTGCTGGGTGATGCCCGAGGCGATCTCCTCGCGCACCTCGCCCCAGATGCCCTCCTTCTTGGGAGCGGCGAAAGCCTGCAGCTGGACCGCGCTGTCGCGCAGCACGACGGTGGCCGCGACGATGGCGTCGCCGGCGACCTCCACCCGGAGCTCCATGCCCTCGACCCCGGGCACGAAGATGCCGCCCAGGTCCACCCGGCCCTCGCCGGGCTGGGAGACCTCGGAGATGTCCCACGGCCCGTCGGGGCGGGGCGCAGGCGGAAGGTTCGTGCGGCGCGAGCCGCTCTCGGCCCCGGTGTCGTCGAGCTCGTCGGCGACCTGCTCGGCCTCGCGCGCTTCGTCCGCCGTGTCCTCGGCGGAACCACTGTTCTTGCGACGTCCGAACACGTCAATGTCCTTCCCGGTCGGATACGACCGAAGCGTAGCTGTTCCCACCCTGGGTGTTACCGCCCGTGACGCCGTCCACGGCGGCGTGACCGCCGGTGGATCCGAACCCCCCCTCGGCCCGCGCCGAGCCGGGGAGTTCCGTCACCTCGTGGAAGCGCACCTTCTCGACCTGCTGGACGACCAGTTGGGCAATCCGGTCGAACCGTTCGAACCTCACGGTCTCGCGTGGGTCGAGATTGACCACGATGACCTTGATCTCTCCACGGTACCCGGCATCGACCGTCCCTGGGGCGTTCACGAGGGCCACTCCGCAGCGGGCCGCGAGGCCCGAACGGGGGTGCACGAAGGCGGCGTAGCCGTCGGGCAGGGCGATCGACACACCGGTGGGGAGCATGACCCGTTCGCCCGGGGCGAGCTCGGCGGCCTCGGTGGTGACCAGATCGGCGCCGGCGTCGCCCGGGTGTCCGTAGCCGGGAATCGGTACGTCCGGGTCGACCCGGCGGATGAGTACGTCCACGGGACTGCGCATCAGGGGTTCACCTCGAAGGCGCGGGCACGCCTGACCTGGTTCGGATCGGACATCGCTGCCTGGATCTCCTCCGGCCGTCCGTTGTCGATGAAGTGCTCCACCTTGACCTCGATGAAGAGTGCTTCCGCACGGACCGCGACGGGCCCTTCGGGGCCGCCGGTCCGTCCCGTCGCGCGGCAGTAGATCTTCCGGCCGTGCACGGCGGTGACCTCGGCCTCCAGGAAGAGCACGGTGTCCACCGGAACCGGCAGGACGTAGTCGGTCTCCAGCCGTCCGGTCACCGCGATGACCCGCTGCAGCCAGCTCAGCGCGCCGAGCGTCTCGTCCATCGCCGCGGCCAGCACACCGCCGTGCGCGAGGCCCGGGGCACCCTGGTGGGCGGGCTTCACGGTGAATTCGGCGGTGACGTTCACGCCCTCACCGGCCGTCGCCAGGAGATGCAGTCCGTGCGGCTGCCCGTCACCACAGCCGAAACAGTGTTCGTAGTGGGAGCCGAGGAGCTCACCGGGCGCGGGAGCGTCGGGATGGCGGACAGGCTTCACCGCGTCGGCCGGGGGTGTCAGACGTGCAGATGTTCCACTCACAGCCGCAGACCTTACCCGCGCGGCCGACCGCGGGTCGCGCCGTGCCAAGCTTGCTTACATGCAGCCTTCCGCACCGCCCTTCGACGAACGTCTCGCCGCACCCCGTTCGTGGTGGCTCATCGCCTTCGGGATCGGCGTCGCCTGTGCGCTGGTACTCCTGCCTCTCGGCGCCCTGCCGATGCTCGGCGGCCTGGCCGTCGGTACGGCGGCGGCGTGCGTGGGTGTCAGCTCGTACGGCTCCGCACGCATCCGGGTCGTGGCGGGCGCGCTCGTCGCGGGCGATGCGCGGATCCCCCTGGAAGCGCTCGGCGACGCCGAGGTGCTGGACGCGGAGGAGGCGCGCGCCTGGCGCTCGTACAGGGCGGATCCCCGCGCGTTCATGCTGCTGCGCAGCTACATCCCGACGGCGGTGCGGGTGAAGGTCACGGATCCGTCCGACCCGACGCCGTACGTCTATCTCTCGACCCGGGAGCCGCAGGCTCTGGTTGCGGCCCTCGCGCCCGTACCCGCCTGAGGGGCCGGTCAGCTGCCGGGGCCGTCCAGGCCCTCGGGCAGCTCCTTGGCGGGCTCCGCGGGCTGTTCGAGCGGGGGAAGGTCCGGGAGGCGGTCCCAGGGGACCTGCCGGTGCCGCAGGTCGTTCCTGACCCGGTCGGCGAGCTTTCTGGTGTCCCGTCGGTTCATCAGCGCGCCGACGGCGGCACCGACCATGAACGGGATGAGATTCGGCAGGTCGCGGATGGTGCGCTTCATGATCTGCTGACGCAGTTCGCGCTTCATCTGCCCGCCGAGCGCCGCGTTGAGCGTGGTGGGGCGTGAGACGTCGATGCCGCGCTCTTCCGTCCAGGCCGTCAGATAGGCGGTGCTGCGCTGGCCGAGGTTGCCCGGCGGACGCAGGCCGTAGACCTCGTGGAGCTCGGCGACGAGCTTCATCTCGACGGTGGCCACTCCGGTGATCTCGGCTGCCAGCTCGGCGAGCATGGCGGGTGGTACGGGCATCATCGCCGCCACCCCGATGCCCGCGCCGACGGTCGCGGTGGCGTTGCAGGCGCCCGCGACGAGCTTGTCGGCGAGCTCTTCCGGGCCGAGCCCCGGGAACTGCCTGCGCAGGGTGCCGAGGTCCCGCACAGGGACACGGGGAGCCGTGTCGATGATGCGGTCGGCCACCGTGCCGACTGCGGCCGCGGCGCTCTCCCGGCTCTTGCGTACGCCTCGTTTCAGTGTGTGCAGGGGGCCGGAGTCCTTCGGGGACTCTGCCGGTCCGTCCTGCTCGGGTCCGGGTGACGGATCCGCCGCCCTTACCGCTTCGAGCGAGGCCGGACGGCCTCGCTCGTCGTCAGGTGTGCCGGGAGAGGCAGGCAGGGCGGCCTGTCGCTCGGCAGTGGGGCTGTCGCCCTCTGCCGGGCCCGTGCCGCCCTGATGTGCCTCCGACGACTTCGTGCGCCGCAAGCGCCGCTTCCGGAACGGTGTGTCGCCTGCCACGGCCGGCCGGCCTCAGTCGCAGTCGCGGCAGATGGGCTGGCCGTTCTTCTCGCGCGCCAGCTGACTCCGGTGGTGCACGAGGAAGCAGCTCATGCAGGTGAACTCATCGGCCTGCTTGGGCAGAACCCGCACGGCCAGCTCTTCGTTGGACAGGTCTGCGCCGGGCAGCTCCAGTCCTTCTGCCGCGTCGAACTCGTCCACGTCGACGGCGGATGCCGTCTTGTCGCTCCGACGAGCCTTGAGCTCTTCGAGGCTGTCCTGGTCCACGTCGTCGTCGGTCTTGCGTGGGGTGTCGTAATCCGTTGCCATGTTCGCTCTCCCCCTCATGGGTGTCTGCGGTGTCTCAGCGCACGTAACGCGTGAGAGGCCGGACTTGTGCCCGACCTGAGGCGGAGATCTTGCCTCACATCAAGGTCTGTTACTCAATCGACACCCAACCGGATCCCTTGTGAGCGATCAGCTTGGGTGGCGAAGGGGACCGTACACGGTCCGATTGCTGCAGTTCACGGGCGCCACCCCGTGTACTTCCCGTGATATCGGCCCCCGGAAACCCGGACGTTCCAGGCTTTCGGGGAGAGTTGTGATCACGGAGAGTAGAGGGCCCGGAAATCGCTTCTGTGATCGATCACACAGGGACAGAACGGAAACACGGTTCAAAAATTCCGCCCAAAGCGAACAGAGCGATCCAATACGGCTTCACACCGTGAAGCCTCTCAGACCGGAAGGGTGACGCGCATCACGAGACCGCCACCCTCGCGGGGCTCCGCGATGATACGGCCTCCGTGCGCCCGCGCGACGGATCGGGCGATCGACAGGCCGAGCCCGACCCCCTTGTCGCTGCCCGTGCGCTCCGTTCGCAGCCGCCTGAACGGCTCGAAGAGGTTGTCGATCTCGTAGGCGGGCACCACGGGTCCGGTGTTCGAGACGGTCAGCAGAGCCTGCCCGTGCCGGAGCTCGGTGGTGGCCTCCACCCAGCCGCCTTCCGCGGCGTTGTAGCGCACGGCGTTCTGCACGAGGTTCAGCGCGATCCGCTCCAGAAGCACCCCGTTGCCCTGGACGACGGCCTGGGAACGCTCGCCCCGGACCTCGACGCCCTTCGCCGCGGCCTCGGCCCTGGTCTGGTCGATGGCCCGGTCCGCGACCTCGGCCAGGTCCACGGGCTTGCGCTCGACGATCTGGTTGTCGCTGCGGGCGAGCAGCAGCAGCCCTTCGACCAGCTGTTCGCTGCGCTCGTTCGTGGCCAGGAGTGTCTTGCCGAGCTGGTGGAGCTCCGGCGAGGCCTCCGGATCGGAGAGATGGACCTCCAGGAGCGTGCGGTTGATCGCGAGGGGCGTACGCAGCTCGTGCGAGGCGTTCCCCACGAACCGCTGCTGCGCGGTGAAGGCCCGCTCCAGCCGGTCCAGCATCTCGTCGAACGTGTCCGCGAGCTCCTTCAGCTCGTCGTCGGGGCCGTCCAGCTCGATCCGGCGGGACAGGTCCGTTCCCGCCACCCGGCGGGCGGTGCGAGTGATCCGGCCCAGCGGGGAGAGGACGCGGCCCGCCATGGCGTAGCCGAAGGCGAAGGCGATGATGCTGAGGCCGACGAGGGCCAGCAGCGCCCTGTTCAGCAGGGAGTCGAGGGCGTGCTGGCGCTGCGCCGCGGTGCAGTTCTTGATCGCCTCGTTGAGCTGGCCGTTGTTCTGCGCGGAGCCGAGCTGCGGACAGGTGTCGCTGGAGATCTGGACGTTCGTGCCGGAGACCTGGAAGGCCGGCCCGCCCGCGTCGTGCAGGGCCTGCGCCGCCAGCATGTAGATGATCGACAGCAGGAGGATGCCGGCGATCAGGAACATGCCGCCGTAGAGCAGCGTGAGCCGTATCCGGATGGTCGGCCGCAGCCAGGGGTACGGGGACTCCTGCGCCTTGGGTTCCCAGGTCGGCTTCGGTGGTGCCTTCATGGGTGCCGGGGAGGCTGCCATCACGCCCTCAGATCCGGTATCCGGAGCCGGGGACGGTGACGATGACGGGCGGCTCGCCGAGCTTGCGTCGCAGGGTCATGACCGTCACGCGCACCACGTTGGTGAACGGGTCGGTGTTCTCGTCCCAGGCCTTCTCCAGCAGCTGCTCGGCCGAGACGACCGCGCCCTCGCTGCGCATCAGGACTTCCAGGACGGCGAACTCCTTCGGGGCGAGCTGGATCTCCTGCTCGTCCCGGAAGACCTCGCGGCGGTTGGGGTCGAGCTTGATGCCGGCCCGCTCCAGCACGGGCGGCAGCGCGACCGTGGTGCGGCGCCCCAGGGCTCGCACCCGCGCCGTCAGCTCGCTGAAGGCGAAGGGCTTGGGCAGGTAGTCGTCCGCACCGAGCTCCAGGCCCTCGACCCGGTCGCTGACGTCACCGGAGGCGGTGAGCATGAGCACCCGGGTGGGCATGCCGAGCTCGACGATCTTGCGGCAGACGTCGTCGCCGTGCACCACCGGGAGGTCCCGGTCCAGCACGACGACGTCGTAGTCGTTCACCTCGACGCGCTCCAGGGCCGCCCCTCCGTCGTAGACGACGTCGACGGCCATGGCCTCCCGGCGCAGCCCGGTGGCCACCGCATCGGCGAGCAGCTGCTCGTCCTCGACGACGAGTACGCGCACGGCGCAGTCCTTCCGTAGATCTTCGAAAAAACGGCGAGTGGCCCTCGTTCCGGCCGCTCGCTGCACGTCAGCGGCACCGACTGTGCGCGTCCATCCTGCCCGTAACGCGCATAAACCGGCGGTAAGACGGCGCGGCACGGTCCGCCGCTCCCGGGAATGGAGCGGATTTCCGCGCCAGTTGAGGTTTCTCCCGGGGCGACGGCGGGGAGGACGCTCTCACACCCGCGATCACGCCCTGCATGTGGCGTACCACAGCCCGTCCCGCATCCAGAGGGACTGCGTGATCACCCGCACTCCGGCCCACGGCCGGAGGACCACCGGGCACACCCCCGTGCCACCGACCCACGACGAGGGGGCGCTTCATGGACGCTTTCACCGCAGGTCTGCTGCAACGAATCAGGACCACCGAGTCCGACCTCACGAAGGCTCGGGAGACGGGCGACGACTTCCTCGCGGATGTCGAGCAGGGAGAGCTGGACGACCTGCACCGCCTCGCCGCCGAGCACGGCGTGGAAATCCACGCCACAAGCGTCTGAGCCGCCACGAGAGGGCCCCGGGAGCCGTTGCGGCTCTCCGGGGCCCTCTTCTTCGTGCCGACGCCTTCCCCGGGCCCCACAGGCCCCGCGGAGGGGTACGTCAGTCGTGCCAGGCGCCCAGTTCCTCCAGGAGCGCCTGCAGCGGCTCGAAGACGCCGGGGGTGGCCGCGACCGTCAGATCCCCGTCCGCGGGCCGTCCGGGCCGCCCCCCGGTGAGGGCTCCTGCCTCGCGGGCGATGAGATCGCCGGCCGCGACGTCCCACGGGTGCAGTCCGCGCTCGTAGTAGCCGTCGAGCCGGCCCGCCGCCACGTCGCACAGGTCGACGGCGGCCGATCCCCCGCGCCGGATGTCACGCAGCCGCGGAATCAGCTGCTGGGCCACGGCGGCCTGATGAGCACGGACCTCGGTGACGTAGTTGAAGCCGGTCGACACCAGTGCCTGGTCGAAGGGTGCCGTGGGACGGCAGCGCAGCGCGTCCCCGTTCCCGTACGCGCCGCCGCCCAGCACCGCGTGGAACGTCTCACGCCGCATCGGGGCCTCGACGACGCCGACGACCCGTTCGCCGTCGCGTTCGGCCGCGATGGAGACGGACCAGGTCGGGAGGCCGTAGAGATAGTTCACCGTGCCGTCGAGCGGGTCGATGACCCACCGGATGCCGGTGCTGCCCTCGGCGCTGGCGCCCTCCTCGCCGAGGAAGCCGTCGGCGGGGCGGTGCTCGGAGAGGTAGCCGGTGATCAGCTTCTCCGCCCGGATGTCCATCTCGGTCACGACGTCGATCGGGCTGGACTTCGTCGCGGCCACCCCGAGGTCGGCGGGACGGCCGTCCCGCAGGAGCGCGCCGGCCCGGCGGGATGCCTCCAGGGCGAGGCCGAGCAGTTCGGACAGGAGAGGGTCGGTCACAGCACTCCAGAGGTGGTTCGCGGGGCCGCTACGGGCCTGTCGGCGCCCGCGCGGCGGGGGGATGCGGGCGGGGTGGGAGACGGCTAGAACGGGCTGTCGGCGCCCGCGGCGGCGGGCTTGAGGGCCCTGGCCGGGCAGCATCCGGCCGGACAGAGGTCGTGCGAGGGGCCGAGCGCGCCCAGGGCGCACGGAGCGACCGGCCGGTCCTGTTCGGCGGCGGCGCGCTCCAGGAGGAGCTCGCGCACGGCGGCGGCGAAGCGGGGGTCCGCGCCCACCGTCGCGGAGCGGCGCACGGGCAGTCCGAGCTCGGCGGCCTTCGCGGTGGCCTCGGTGTCGAGGTCGTACAGCACCTCCATGTGGTCCGAGACGAAACCGATGGGTGCCATGACGACCGCGGGGACGCCCTCACCGTGGAGTGTCTCCAGGTGGTCGCAGATGTCGGGCTCCAGCCACGGGATGTGCGGGGCGCCGCTGCGCGACTGGTAGACGAGCTGCCACGGGTGTTCGACGCCGGTCTCCTCGCGCACGGCCTCGGTGATCAGCCGGGCGACGTCCAGGTGCTCGGCCACGTAGGAGCCGCCGTCGCCGTGCGTCTCCGCCGGCCCGGAGGTGTCGGCCGCCGAGGTCGGGATGGAGTGCGTGGTGAACGCGAGATGCGCCCCCGCCCTGACGTCCTCGGGGAGATCGGCCAGCGACGCCAGCACGCCGTCCACCATGGGCCGCACGAACCCGGGGTGGTTGAAGTAGTGGCGCAGCTTGTCCACCCGGGGCACCGGGAGCCCTTCCGCCTCCAGGACGGACAGCGACTCGGCCAGATTCTCGCGGTACTGACGGCAGCCGGAGTACGAGGCGTAGGCGCTGGTGGCGAGCACGGCGATCCGGCGGTGGCCGTCCGTGATCATCTCGCGGAGGGTGTCGGTGAGGTACGGAGCCCAGTTCCGGTTCCCCCAGTACACAGGCAGCTCGAGGCCGTGTTCCGTGAAGTCCTTGCGCAGTGAGTCCAGCAGTGCCCTGTTCTGCGCGTTGATCGGGCTCACGCCGCCGAAGAGGAAGTAGTGCTTGCCGACCTCCTTGAGCCGCTCTTCGGGGATGCCCCGGCCGCGCGTCACGTTCGCGAGGAACGGGACCACGTCGTCAGGGCCTTCGGGACCACCGAAGGAGAGCAGCAGCAGGGCGTCGTAGGGAGCGGGATCGCGCAGATCGGACATGCACCCGATCCTGCCACCCGCCCCCGGCAGCGCGGCAACCGCCATCGGCGGGGCAACGACGCCCGTGAGCCGTGTCGGCCGTCCACACACCTGACAGGCCTCGGCGGCCGGGGGAATGCGCGCGACCGCCGTGAGTATGATCCCCCTCCAACTGGCCGGGAGCCTGTCGTTCCTGGGTACCGCCGGCTCGCGGAGCCGGTCCGACGGGAGGGCGCGGGGAAGATGACCGACACCTACGCACGGACGACGGACACGTGGCGCAACTGGGCGGGCAATGTCACCGCCCGGCCCGCACGCGTGGAGTCCCCCGCCTCCGTCGACGAGCTCTCCGACGTGCTCCGCAGGGCGTCCGGGGACGGGCTGACGGTCAAGCCGGTCGGCACCGGTCATTCGTTCACCGCGGCCGCGGCCACCGACGGCGTCCTCATACGTCCGGATCTGCTCACCGGGATCCGTGACGTCGACCGTCGGGCGATGACCGTGACGGTCGAGGCCGGCACACCTCTGAAGCGTCTCAACGCCGCGCTCGCCCGCGAGGGGCTCTCCCTCACCAACATGGGCGACATCGTGGAGCAGACGGTGGCCGGGGCCATATCGACCGGCACCCATGGCACCGGCCGCGACTCGGCGTCGGTCGCCGCGCAGATACGCGCACTGGAGCTGGTCACGGCCGACGGCACGGTGCTGCGCTGCTCGGCCGACGAGCACCCGGACGTCTTCTCGGCGGCCCGGATCGGACTCGGGGCGCTCGGCGTGGTCACCGCGGTCACGTTCGCGGTCGAGCCGGTCTTCCTGCTGACGGCCCGCGAGGAGCCGATGACCTTCGACCGGGTCACAGCCGATTTCGATCAGCTGGTCGCGGAGAACGAGCACTTCGAGTTCTACTGGTTCCCGCACACCGGCAACTGCAACACCAAACGCAACAACCGGAGCGCGGGCCCCGCCGCTCCGCCCGGAAGGGTGAGCGGCTGGATCGAGGACGAGCTCCTCTCCAACAGGATCTTCCAGGTCGCCTGTTCGTTCGGCCGGGCGGCCCCCAGGGCCATTCCCTCCATCGCCAGGATCTCCAGCCGTGCCCTGTCGGCCCGTACGTACACCGACATCCCGTACAAGGTGTTCACCAGCCCCAGGCGGGTGCGCTTCGTCGAGATGGAGTACGCCCTGCCGCGCGAGGCGGCGGTCGACGCCCTGCGTGAGCTCAGGGCCATGGTGGAGCGCTCGCCGCTGCGGATCAGCTTCCCGGTGGAGGTCCGCACGGCACCCGCGGACGACATCACGCTCTCCACGGCATCGGGCCGGGAGAGCGCCTACATCGCGGTGCATCTGTACCGGGGCACGCCCCACCAGGCGTACTTCACGGCCGTCGAGCGGATCATGACGGGATACGCCGGCCGCCCGCACTGGGGCAAGATCCACACCCGCGACTCCGGCTACCTGGCCGGGGCCTATCCACGGTTCGGCGAGTTCACCGCCCTGCGCGACCGTCTCGACCCGGGCCGGCTGTTCGCCAACGACTACCTGCGCCGCGTGCTCGGGGACTGAGCGGGGCGCGTGCACCTCCCAGGGACCGGCTCACCGGTCCGTGCCGGTTCCGGCCGTGGCTCCGCCCTGCTGCTCCGGGGCCTCGTCGGCTCCGGTCGGGTCCGGTTCGGCCGACGTGCTGTCGTCGTCGCGCGGCACGGCCGGGGTGGTGGCTTCGGGCGTCGTGGCTCCGCCGGACGCGGAGGGCGTGGGGGTGGGGGCCGAATGGTCCCCGTCCTGGGGATCGGGCTGCGCGCTCCTGCCGTCGCCCACGTCCGTACCGGGTGACGTCGAACTCCCGCTGCCGGGCACGTCTCCCTTGTCCTCGTCGTTCCCGTCCTCCTCCTGGCCCGTGCCGTCCGAGGGGGAGGGCGAGGTCGTCCCCCCGTGGCGCTCACCGCTCACGACGGAGCCGATGGTCGTCCCTCCGTTGCCCCCCAGGTCGTGTCCGGAGACCATCTCGTACACGGTGATGCCGGCCATCGACAGGACGAAGACCCCGGTGGCCGCGAGGGCCGACCGCTTCCAGCCACGGACACGGGTGCCGTGCGTACGGGCGTCGGAGTAGGAGCCGTCCGTGAGCGCGCCTTCCGGGAGCGCGCCTTCCGGGGGCTCTTCTCCGGAGGCCGGTGCCCCGGGATACGTCCCGCCGGGGTTCGCCTCCCCCGGCCGGACCTGCCGCAGCACCGTGGTGCGGTCCGCCGCGGGCTCCACCGTGCGCAGGACCCGCGTCGCGTCGTCCCCCTCCAGCCGCTGCGCGGGAAGCGTCTCGCGCGTGTGCACGGTCACCTGGCGGCCCGCCGGATGCTTCACCTGGACGGTGACCTCGCGGATCTGTTCCCCGGTGCGACGGAAGAAGTGCTGGAAGACGGAGCCTCCACAGGTGGCCACCACGCTCATCACACCGGCGCCCGCGATGGTTCCGTACACACCGAGCTGCGAGGCCATCACCGCTGCCGCGACCGCCGCGACGGCACTGCCCGCAACCTGCGGGAGGCTCAGATCTATGCGCCTTTCCTTGCGTTCCGCACCGTTCTGCGGCTTCTGAACCATGATCAGCCCCTGGTCGACAACTACCCCACCTTGCACCAGGAAGAGACATTTGAACGAATCAGATAGTTCCGATTCTGTAGATTTTGTGAAGCAGCACACGCATTGAGGGCATACCGCAGACATCGGGGTAAGCCAACTCCCGTACCCGGCGAGAACTTCGGCGGCGCGCCGTCCACCCGGATGGCCCGAATGGAGTACTGTGGCGAGCCCTGGGGCCGGACTCCCGCACGGGTATCCGGAACCTACGGAAGGGGGCCGAAGGACGGCCCCCGAACCGGCGGCGCCGCGGCATCGCACGGGCGCCCGCTGCGTGGAGCGACCATCCGGTCACCCCACGTCGCGAACAGGTAACCGTGCCATCGTGGCGTTCCAGGGCCAAGGCCCGACACGCCGGGTAACTTGGCAAGGTTGTGGCAGGCTGAACCCGGGCAGGTCACACTCGACTAGCGGAAGCAGCGACGCACGTGACGTCGGCAGGCACCACCCGGGAGGTTCCCATGCCCGAACTGCGTGTCGTGGCCGTCTCAAACGACGGCACACGACTGGTGCTCAAGGCTGCGGACAGCACGGAGTACACGCTTCCGATCGATGAGCGGCTGCGTGCCGCCGTCCGCAACGACCGCGCCCGGCTCGGCCAGATCGAGATCGAGGTGGAGAGTCATCTCCGCCCGCGAGACATCCAGGCGCGCATACGTGCCGGCGCCTCCGCCGAGGAGGTCGCCCAGTTCGCCGGCATCCCGGTGGACCGGGTACGCCGCTTCGAGGGCCCCGTGCTCGCGGAGCGCGCGTTCATGGCCGAGCGCGCACGGAAGACGCCTGTGCGCCGTCCCGGCGAGAACACCGGACCCCAGCTCGGCGATGCGGTGCAGGAGCGACTGCTGCTGCGCGGAGCCGACAGGGAAACCGTCCAGTGGGACTCCTGGCGCCGGGACGACGGCACCTGGGAGGTTCTCCTCGTCTACCGCGTCGCGGGCGAACCGCACTCCGCGAGCTGGACGTACGACCCGCCGCGACGGCTCGTGCAGGCCGTGGACGAAGAGGCACGCTCGCTGATCGGAGAGACCGACGACGTCGCGGCTCCGGAGCCGAGCTTCCCGTTCGTGCCCCGGATCGCGCGGCTGCCGCGCGACCGGCCGCTGGACCGCGCGCTGGACCGGCAGATCGAGCGCCCCGCTCCGGAGCCGGAGGAGCGCGTCAGCGGTGTGTCCGCCGGCGAGCGCGACTCGCTGACGAGCCTCCTGGAGGCTGTTCCGAGCTTCCGTGGCGACATGGTCGTGCCGGAGCGGCCCTCGCCGCCCGAACCGCCGGCGATCGAGCCCGCGCCGCAGGAGGAGCCCGAGGCGGCCGAGCCCCCGGCCGCGGCGGCGTCCGCCGGTGCGGGTTCCGCATACGCCGACGTGCTGATGCCCCGCGCGGTGGCCGGCCACCGCGACAGGCTGACCGGGACGACGGACCGCCAGGCCGAGGCGGACGGCGTGCGTCCGGGCCGCCGGGCGGCCGTGCCGAGCTGGGACGAGATCGTCTTCGGCACACGCCGGAAGAAGCAGGACTGAGGACGGCCCGGGTGTCCGTGGCATGAGGAGGGCCCGTACGCAGCCGCGTACGGGCCCTCGCTCCGTCCCGGTCCCGGTCGCGTCAGGCGGGGTCCGGCCCCGTGGCGACGGGGCGGGACCCGTCCGAGGACCACTCCGACCAGGACCCGGCGTACAGCGCGGCCCGGTGTCCGGCGAGCTCGAGCGCCAGTACCTCATGGGCACCCGAGACTCCGGAACCGCAGTAGACGCCGACCGGGGTGTCGCCGTCGGCACCCAGGGCGGAGAACCGGGAGGCGAGCGAGCCGGCGGACAGGAAGCGCCCGTCCTCCCCGGCGTTCTGCGTGGTCGGGGCGGACACCGCGCCGGGGATGTGGCCGCCCACGCGGTCGATCGGCTCCACCTCCCCCCGGTAGCGCTCCGCCGCACGGGCGTCGAGCAGCAGACCGGAGCGGGCCATTTTCGCGGCCGCGTCCGCGTCGAGGAGAGGGAGCGCGCCCGGCCGGGGCCGGAAGTCTCCCTCCGCGGGCTCCGGAACGCCTGTGGTCAGCTCACCGGTCCAGGCGGCGAGACCGCCGTCCAGCACGCGCACGTCGGAGTGCCCGGTCCAGCGCAGCAGCCACCACGCGCGGGCCGCCGCCCAGCTCTGGCCGCCGTCGTAGACCACCACCGGGGTGTCCTGCCCGACCCCCGCCCGCCGCATGACGGCTCCGAAGGTCTCCAGGTCCGGCAGGGGGTGGCGGCCGCCGCTGCCCGCCGGACCCGCGAGCTCGGAGTCGAGATCGACGAACACCGCGCCCGGGATGTGCCCGGCCTCGTAGTCGGCGCGGCCGTTCGGCCCGCCGAGCTGCCAGCGGATGTCCAGCAGCACCGGCGGCCGCGAACCTGTCGACTCGCTCAGGTATTCGGATGCACTGATGATGGGCTTCATGGGTGCCATCTTCGCGCAGGGACGGCCGCCCTCGGCGACGTAGCACCGAATTGGATGTATCGCACCAAAACGGCCCTCTGCCTGAGCGGAAGCCGGGAAACGCGGCGCGGCCGGGGTGCCTCGGCGGCTCAGTGGTGCGAGCATCTGCACGGAGCGTACGCACCCGTGTCCGCACCGCTGGGCACCGTGCAGGCTCCGTCCCCCCGTACGGCCACCCCGATGGTACGAGGAGAGAGAAGAAGATGACCGAGGCTGCCGCCCGGCGCACGCCTGGAGCACCGTGCTGGGTGAGTCTGATCGTGCACGACCTGACCGCGACCCAGGAGTTCTACAGCCGGCTCTTCGACTGGGAGTTCCGGCCCGGGCCGGAACAGCTGGGTCCGTACGTCCGAGCGCTGCTGTGCGGCAAGGAGGTCGCGGGCATCGGACAGCTGCCGCCTGACCAGCACCTCCCCATCGCCTGGACGACCTATCTCGCCACGGCGGACGCGGACGCCACGGCGGAGTCGATCCGTTCCTGCGGCGGGACGGTGGCCGTCGGCCCCCTCGACGCCGGGGATGCCGGCCGGCTCCTGATCGCGTCCGACCCGAGCGGCGCGGTCTTCGGTGTCTGGCAGGC
Organism: Streptomyces sp. NPDC102441; assembly: GCF_044765585.1. Taxonomy (NCBI): domain Bacteria; kingdom Bacillati; phylum Actinomycetota; class Actinomycetes; order Kitasatosporales; family Streptomycetaceae; genus Streptomyces; species Streptomyces sp. NPDC102441. Next base: position 120,929 of record NZ_JBIWKH010000008.1, on the reverse strand, counting down.
CGCCGAGCACCTCGGTACCGCCCTCGCGGGCACACCCGGCACCCCTGTGTGGAACGAGCTGGTGACCCGGGAGACCGCATCGGTCGCCAAGTTCTACCAGGCCGTGTTCGGATTCGGGACCGAGGCTGTGGTCTCGGCCGACTTCGACTATCAGACACTGCACATCCAGGGCCGCCCGGTGGCCGCCCTGCACGGTGTGGGACACGCCCTGCCGCGCGACCGCGGCCCCCACTGGATGACGTACTTCCAGGTCGCCGACACCGACGAGGCGGCGGCCCGGGTGGTGGAGCTCGGAGGACACGTGCTGCAGCCGCCGAGGGAAGCCTCCAGCGGCAGGCTGGCCACGGTGGCGGACCCGGAAGGCGCGGTGTTCACGATCGTGCGGCCGCCCGCGAGCTGACCTCCGCGCGGGTTCGCCAGGCTCCACGGACAGGGCTTGCGCGCGCGCCGGCCGGCGGACACGCGCTCTGCCGGCCCCTGCTGTCAGACCGCCGGGGCGGCCCCGGTGCGGGAGCGGAGCGCCAACGCACGAACCTGATCGGCGAGTTCGGGAACCGGACCGGCCGTCTCGAGGCCGGGGACGACCTCCCGGATGGACAGCGGGCGCAAGGGGGAGGTGATGGGCACGCCCCACTCGGCCTTCCAGTCCCGGGCCTGCTGGGACGAGCTCGCATAGACGATCCGGCCCAGGCCGACCCACCCGTGGGCGGCCGCGCACATCGGGCAGTGCTCCCCCGATGTGTACACGGTCGCCGTGGCCCGCTCCTCGGGGCTCAGGTGGGCCGCGGCCCATCGCGCGAGTTCGAACTCGGGGTGCCTGGTCGGGTCCCCCGTGGTGGTCTCACGGTTGCGGTCCTCGGCCAGGATCGTGCCGTCCGCGTCGACGAGTACGGATCCGAACGGCCCGTCACCGGCGTCCACGGCCTCCGCCGCCAGTTCGACGCAGCGGCGCAGATATGTCAGGTCGGCCTCGGTGACAGCGGCGGCGGCGCGATCGGCGTCGCTCTCGGGCAGGTCCTGGTCGTTGGGGGTCACTGTCACTCCGTCTCTGTGGGATATCGATACGCCCGGTGTTCGGCCACGGTGGCCAGACGCTCGACGTCGTCATAACCGGTTCGAGTCCCGTGCGATTCCCGTGGCGAAAGGGCGGACCGGAGTCCGTTCCGAGCGAAGCCCGGCCGACCGAACGAGCCCCGCCCGTACGTCAGTTACGGGCACCGGCCCGGCGCCCGAACGCGAAGTGGAGAGCCAGCAGCACGGCCCGGTCTTCCTCCTCGCCGGCATCGCGCCACGCCCTGTCTCTGAGCCGCCCCTCCAGAAGGGGCGCGCTCCGGCCGCCGGCGCCTCTCCGCGTCTCAGCCCGAGGTGACGGGCAGGACGTCCGGTGACAGCGCGCCCGCGTGTGCCGTGGCACTCGTCATGCGGCGGCGGTGGTGCCGGCGGCAGAGGACCTCGTACCCGATGTCCGTGGCGGGCCGGTCGACGTCACCGACGACGACCTGCTCCCCCTCGACAACCATCACCCCGCCGACCGTCCGGGCGTTGTGTGTGGCACGGGCGCCGCACCAGCACATGGCCTCGACCTGGAGTGTCTCTATCCGGTCGGCCAGCTCGATCAGCCGCTGGGAGCCGGGGAAGAGCTTGGTGCGGAAGTCCGTCGTGATGCCGAAGGCGAACACGTCGAGGCCGAGGTCGTCGACGACGCGGGCCAGTTGGTCGATCTGCTCGGGGGCGAGGAACTGTGCCTCGTCCACGATCACGTGGTCGACCTTGTCGCCCTTCGACATCCGGCTCACGAGGTAGCCGTACAGATCCATGCCCGGGGCGGCTTCGACCGCCTCGGTCACCAGGCCGAGCCGCGACGACAGCTTGCCCTCCCCCGCCCGGTCGTCCCGGGTGAAGATCACTCCCTGCAGTCCGCGCGCCGACCTGTTGTGGCCGATCTGGAGAGCCAGGGTGCTCTTTCCGCAGTCCATCGTCCCGGAGAAGAACACGAGCTCGGGCATGGGAAGGTGCGCGCCTTTCGGAGGTGGGTGCGGGTGCGAGGGAAAAGGCCGGCTACGAGCGTACTTCGAGGAGCGGCACCAGCTGTTCCACGGGGGTCAGCGAACCGTGCATCCCCACCATCGCGGACTCGTGGGGCTCCTTGGCCGAAGCGGTGATCACCACGTCGTCGTGGGCCGCGGCCACCACGTCGCCGATCCTGCCGTACACCCGCTCGTCGATCCGCGGGCCGAACCAGCCCGCCGCCACGGCCTCATCACGGCTCGCCACCCAGAACTGCTCGCCGAGGACCTCGCGCCAGACGGTGAGTACGTCCGCCTCGGCCCCGGGGACCGCGTACACATGGCGGGCCCGGCCCTCGCCGCCCAGCAGGGCGACTCCGGCGCTCAGCTCCCAGTCCTCGTCGAAGTCGATCCGGGACTGCTCGTCGAACGGGATGTCGATCATCCCGTGGTCGGCGGTGATGTACAGGGCCGAGCGGGGCGGCAGCTGCTCGGCGAGGCGCCGGGCGAGTCCGTCGACGTACATCAGCTGGCCCCGCCAGGCGTCGGAGTCCACGCCGTAGCGGTGTCCCTGGCCGTCGACCTCGCTGTAGTACGTGTAGACGAGGGACCTGTCACCTGCGGCCAGCCGCTCGGCGGCGAGGTCCATCCGGTCCTCGCCGGTGAGCCGGCCGAGGAAGGAACCGCCGCTGAGCGCGACCTTGGTCAGGGGGGTCTGCTCGAAGTCGGGGGCGGAGACCTGGGCCGTGCGTACGCCGGCGGCGTCGGCGCGCTGGAAGACGGTGGGGTACGGCTGCCAGGCCTTGAGGTCGGTCCACGGCCTCCAGCGCAGCTGGTTCATGAGCGCGCCCGTCTCCGGGTTGCGCACCGTGTAGCCGGGCAGGCCGTGCTCGCCCGGGGGCAGGCCCGTACCGACGGAGGCCAGCGAGGTCGCCGTCGTGGCCGGGAAGCCCGACGTGACAGGCCGGCCGGTGCCGCCGCGGGAGGTGGGGAGCAGTGAGTGCAGGAAGGGGGCCTCGTCCGGGTGGGCCTTGATCTGCTCCCAGCCGAGCCCGTCGATCAGGAAGACGCAGTTCCGGTCGGCGGGGGTGAGCTCCGGGATCGTCGCCTCGAAGCCGGGCACGCCTTGGCCCGCGACGAGCGTCGGCAGCAGATCGGCGAGCGAGCCGGTGCCGTATTCGGGCACGGGCGCGGTGTCGGGAGCGAGCAGAACGGGATCCTGCCAGGCGGGCTGGACCATCAGCGGGTGGTCGACGTGGTCGCGGCCGTCGCCTCGGAGAGGGACTGGGCGAAGGCGAGGGTCTGGCGCACCGTGTCGGGGCCGTCCCCGGCCTCGCTGACACGGAGACTCAGGTCGTCGGCGGTGGAGCTGCCGGTGTAGCCGTGGTCTGCCTCGCAGTTGGGATCCCCGCAGGCCGCGGGCTCCAGGTCGATGCGGGAGACAGCACCCCAGCCGATGGTGAGGACGACCTCACGGGGCAGCGTGCCCGGCACGTACTTCTCGGGGTTGGCGACGACGCGGCTGACCACGACGGACGAGATCCGGTCCAGCTTGACCGACTCGGTGGACGTCGTGGCGTACGGCGTCGGGGAGCTGGTGTCAGCGGCCTGCTCGTCGGTGTGGCTGACGATGAAGCGGGTGTCCGTCAGGACGAGGACCGTGACATGGCGGCGGACCTCGTTGGAGTCGAAGGTGGTCTCCTGGTGCACCAGGAACGAAGCGACCGGCTCCCCGCCGACGGCGGCCTCCACCGCCTCGGCCACGAGGGCCGGGTAGTAGCCGCTGCGCTCGATCGCCGCGCGCAGCCCCTGGGTCGTCGTACCGGTCTTTGCCATGGGAACCATCCTACGGGGGGCCGGTGACTGCCGGGGACGCTGTGCGCGGGTCCGTGGCGTTCAGTAGCTGGGGAGCCGTCGGGGGCCGAGATCACTGCGGGCGGGCGGCGGGGCCAGCCGGACGCTCGCTCCGAGCACCGTCAGGCCGTGCGTGGCCACGACGACGGGTTCCAGGGCGACCGAGACCACCTCGGGGTGGTCGTCGACCAGCCGGGACACCCGCAGCAGGAGCTCTTCGAGCGCCGCGGTGTCCGCCGGCGCGGAGCCACGCCAGCCGAACAGCACCGGAGCCGCCTTGATGGAGCGGATCAGCTCGGCCGCGTCGCGGTCGGTTGCGGGCACGAGACGGTGGGCAGTGTCGCCCAGCAGCTCCGAGGGCGCGCCGGCCAGTCCGAAGGAGAGGACGGCACCGGCGGCCGCGTCGATGGACGCCCTGACGACGGTGTCGACGCCCCTGGGTGCCATGACCTGGACGACGGGCCGGAGTTCAGCGGGCGTGCCGAGCAGATCGGCCAGTTCGTCGTACGCCCGGCGCAGGGCGTCCTCGCCGACGAGGTCGAGCCTGACGCCGCCGAGGTCGGCACGATGCCGCAGGTGGGGTGCGGTGGTCTTGAGGGCCACCGGGTAGCCCAGCTCCGCGGCGGCGGCGACGGCGGCCTCCGGATCGGGGGCGGGGAGAGCCGGCCGTACGGCGACGCCGTAGTGGCCGAGCAGCTCACGGGCCTCGTCGTGGGTGAGCGGGCGGCCACGCGGGTCGGGGCTCGGGCCGAGCAGCGTCCCGATCAGCGCGGCGGTCCCGTGCTCGTCGATGGTGTCGTCCAGAAATGCGGGAACCCTGCCGGGGGTGGCCGCCTGGCGCCGCCACTGGGCGTACTTCACCGCTTCGGCGAGCGCGCGGACGGCTCGTTCGGCGGCGGGGTAGGCAGGGATCCGCCCGGCGGAGGACCCGGGGCCCTCGGTGTCAGCCGTGCCCACGCCGGACGCGGGCGGCGCCGGCTCTTCGACGCGGGGGCTGTCCGGGCCCGGAGCGTCGGACGGGGAGGCGAGGGGTGCCGACAGGCCCGGGGCGGCCGCAGGGGCGGCCGTGCTCGTGGCGGCGGCCAGGGCCTGCGCCAGGCCGCCCATCTCCACGTGCACCACCGCCACCGGCTTGGCCGGGCCGCCGGCCGCCGCCTCGCGCAACGCGGCCGCCAGGACCTCGCCGTCGCCGGTCTCCGCCTCGCCGTTCTCCCCCACCCAGGGGATCGCGGTCACGATCACGGCGTCGCACGTCCGGTCCGCGAGCGCCTCGGCCAGCGCGTTCCGGAAGTCCCGCGGACTCGCCATCGTGGTGAGGTCGCGCGGCGGGCGCGGGCGGAGTCCTTCCGCCATGCAGGCGTCGTAGGTGAGGAGGCCGAGGGACTCCGAGTTGCCCAGGATCGCCACCCGGGGACCGTCCGGCAGGGGCTGGCCGGCGAGGAGCAGGCCGACGTCGACCATCTCCGTCACGGTGTCGACACGAATCACACCCGCCTGGCGCATCAGCGCGGAGACCGTCGCGTCCGGGATACGGCTGACGGGCACGGCGTGGCCCGGCGGACTCGACCCGCTGTGCCGGGCACCCTTCACCACGACCACCGGTTTCAGGGCGGCCGTCCGGCGGGCGAGCCGGGTGAACTTGCGCGGATTGCCCAGTGATTCGAGGTACAGCAGGGCGACGTCGGTGTCCTCGTCCTCGTACCAGTACTGCAGGAAGTCGTTGCCGGAGACATCGGCCCGGTTTCCCGAGGAGATGAAGGCCGACAGTCCGGCTCCCCTCCGGTGGAGACCTGACAGGACGGCGATCCCGATGGCGCCGGACTGGGTGAAGAGCCCGATGCGGCCCGGCTGGGGTGACTCGGGGGCGAGGGAGGCGTTGAGGCGGACGGCCCCGGAGGTGTTGATGATGCCGAACGCGTTCGGGCCGATGATCCGCATGCCGTACGAACGTGCCTGCCTGACCAGCTCCCGCTGCCGTTCCCGGCCCTCGGCCCCTCCCTCGGCGTAACCGGCGGAGAGTACGACGAGGCCCTGGACGCCGCTCTCGCCGCAGTCGGCGACGGCCTCGGGCACCCGGCCGGCCGGAACGGCGACGACCGCGAGATCGACGCGCTCGCCGATCTCGCCCACCGAGCGGTGCGCGGGCACCCCGTCGACCGTTCCCGTATCGGCGGCGAAGGAGGTGTTCACGGCGTACGTGCGCCCGGTGAAGCCCGAACCCAGGAGGTTGCGCAGAACCGTCCGGCCCACACCCCCTGGCGCACGGCCGACGCCGATGACCGCGACGGAACCGGGGGCCAGCAGGCGCTGGACGGAGCGCGCCTCGGCCCGCTGTTCACGGGCGCGCTGGACGGCGAGGGACTCGGCCGTGGGTTCCAGATCGAGGGTGAGGTGGACGGAGCCGTCCTCGAAGCTGCGCTGCTGGGTGAACCCGGCGTCCCGGAACACCTTGATCATCTTGTTGTTGGCGGGCAGCACCTCGGCGGCGAAGCGGCGGATCCCCCGCTCCCTGGCCACCGTCGCGATGTGTTCGAGGAGGGCGGAGGCCACGCCGCGGCCCTGGTGGGCGTCCTGCACGAGGAAGGCGACCTCGGCCTCGTCGGCGGGGGCGGACGCGGGCCTGCCCTGCTCGTTGATCCGGTCGAAGCGGACCGTGGCGATGAACTCGCCACCGATCGTGACGGCCAGTCCCACCCGGTCGACGTAGTCGTGATGGGTGAAGCGGTGCACGTCGCGGGCGGAGAGACGGGGGTACGGGGCGAAGAAGCGGTAGTACTTCGATTCGTCGGACACCTGCTCGTAGAAGCTGACCAGCCGCTCGGCGTCGTCCGTGGTGATGGGCCTGATCCGCGCCGTGCCACCGTCGCGGAGCACGACGTCCGCCTCCCAGTGGTCGGGGTACGCGTGATGCGGACTCTGCTCCGGAGTGGGCTCCATGGGCAAAGCCTACGGCCCGTGTCACCGGTCGCGGCGGGTTGGCGGCGAGGGCACGCTGAGGGAGCCGGCGGGCGGCGAGCCGCCGGCGGTGATGCCGGGCACAGCGGTGCGCACCGCTGTGCGAGACTGGTCTAGACAACCCATTGTTACGTGAAGGGCAGAACCATGGCTGAGCGCCGCGTCAACGTCGGTTGGGCCGAGGGCCTGCACGCCCGCCCCGCTTCCATCTTCGTCCGTGCCGCCACGGCCTCCGGCGTCCCCGTGACGATCGCCAAGGCCGACGGCAACCCGGTGAACGCCGCGTCCATGCTCGCGGTGCTCGGCCTGGGCGCCCAGGGCGGCGAGGAGATCGTGCTCGCGTCCGAGGCGGACAACGCCGAGGCCGCCCTGGACCGTCTGGCCAAGCTGGTCGCCGAGGGACTCGAGGAGCTCCCGGAGACCGTCTGATTCCGGCCACTTCGAACCGGAGTTTTTTCCTGCGGAAAAGCCGCGGCATCCCCACCGGGAGCCGCGGCTTTCCCTTTCACCCGAACCGGAGTGGACAGAGCTGGGAAACCTGAATCAGGGCAGCAAAAAGAAAGCCCTCCGATAATTACTCTCTTTGTATACGGCGCAATTGTTAATGACGGACTCCCGCGATGTTTACGGGGTGTTGCGAAGTCCTCACCCGCGCCTGGCCCGCCGTGTGCCCCGGTGTGCGGCGCAGCCGGTGGGCGGCGGTGGCCCGCTCGGCGTGCTGGGTGGCGAGCGCCCTGGCCCGCTCCGCGTCGCGGCGCGCCACGGCGTCGACGAGAGCGCCGTGCTCGGCCCAGGAGTCCGCGGGGCGGACCGGCTGCTCGACCGCGTACATCCAGGTGATCTTGTGCCGGAGCTGGGTGAGCAGCGCGATCAGCGCGGGACTGCCCGAGGCCTGCGCCAGCGTCTCGTGGAACCAGCCGCCCAGGGAGCGCAGGTCCTCCCCCTCGCCCCGGCGCACCCGCTCCTGGCCCAGCCTGACCAGGCCGCGGAGCACCTTGAGATGCGCCTCGGTGCGGCGCTGCGCCGCGCGCGCTGCCCCGAGGGGCTCCAGGAGCATGCGGATCTCCAGGAGGTCGGCGGCCTCCTGGTCGGTGGGTTCGGCGACACAGGCACCCGCGTGCCGGCGAGTGACGACGAACCCTTCGGACTCCAGGGTGCGCAGCGCCTCGCGCACCGGGACGCGGGAGACGCCGTAGCGACGCGCGAGCACCTCTTCGGTGAGGCGGCTGCCGCGCTCGAAGACACCGGAGACGATGTCGTCACGGATTGCCGTGCATACCGAATGCGCGGGAATGCGCATATCCGAACCTCCGCCTTAATCCCCGCGAAACGCGGCCGATCGACGCCTGTTCTGTGACTCTATTGCAACCGGCCGCAATTTCCGATGGCGGGGTGGAATCCATGGATATCTTTTGGCCAGGGAGCACTTCCACGCGGGCTTCGGCGCATGTCCTCCCCAGGACGCGGCGAAGGCCCCGGCGGGTGCCGGGGCCTTCGTCGGAGCGCTGTGGTGCGGCGTGAGGTCAGGCCTGGACGCCGTGGGCGCGGAGGTAGGCGACGGGGTCCATGTCCGAGCCGTACTCGGGGGTGGTCCTGGCCTCGAAGTGCAGGTGCGGTCCGGTGGAGTTGCCGGTCGAGCCGGAGAGGCCTATCTGCTCGCCCGAGCCCATGCTCTGGCCGACGGAGACACCGATCGAGGAGAGGTGGCCGTACTGGGTGTACGTGCCGTCCTTCATCTTGAGCACGATGTTGTTGCCGTAGGCGCCACCCCAGCCCGCCTCGACGACCGTCCCGGCGCCCACTGCGACGACGGACGTGCCGGACGCGGCCTGGAAGTCCACACCGGAGTGGGTGCCGGAGGACCAGAGCGCGCCACCGGACTTGTAGCCGGTGGTGACGTGCGAGCCGGCGACCGGGAGGTGGAAGGCGTTGAGCCGGGCGCGCTCGGCGGCGCGGGCGGCGCGCGCCTTCTCCTCACGGGCCTCCTTGGCGCGGGCCTCCGCCTTGCGCTTGGCCTCGGCCTTCGCCTTCGAGTTGGCCTTCGCTTCGGCCTCGGCCTTCGCGGCGACCTCGGCCTGGTGCTGCTGGACCTTCGCCTGGGCCTGGATCTGAGTGGCGAGGGTGGTGTCGAGGGCGACCGTCTGGGTCAGACCGGTGCTGCCCGCGGCGACCTCGGAGTCCGCGGCGAGGGCCGGGGACGCCGTGGCGCCGATGATGCCGGTGGTGGCCAGGGCGGCGACGCCGGCGACCTTGGCGCTCTTGCGCGTCAGGCGGCTCGGGGCACGGTGCTTCCCGGTGGCACGGATGAACGCCATGGAGGGGCTGATCCTTTCCTTCCTTCTCGCCTACCGGGTTAGCTGACGGGTTCGGAGCAGGAAGGTCTCCTACGGGCCCCTGAGCCTCCTGTGAGGCGCAGAGATCCGATTCACCCCAGGGACTTCGTGGGTCCCCGGCTCCCCAGGCTCGCGCCTGACGGGGACTCGGCGATGACTGTCCGGCGCCGCGGGCGCGGCATTCGTCCGGCGGACAGCCGGGCCGACGCTAGATCGGGCCACTTTCCGCAACCAAACGGAAAGGGCCTTTTGTCGTACATCCCACAGGATGAATGGCAACTTTCCCTGCAATACGGACAAATGACAGAACCCCGGCGAGAGTGTGCTCGCCGGGGTCCGTCCTGTCCCGTTCTGTCAGCCGGTGACGACCGACACCTCGCCGATGCCGAGCGCCTTCACGGGCTCCGCGATCTGCGCGGCGTCCCCGACCAGGACGGTGACCAGCCGGTCGACCGGGAACGCGCTGACCACGGCGGCGGTCGCCTCGACCGTGCCGGTGCCCGCCAGGCGCGCGTACAGCTTCGCCTGGTAGTCGTCCGGAAGGTGCTGCTCCACCTGGTCGGCCAGGGTGCCCGCGACGGAGCCGGCCGTCTCGTACTTCAGCGGGGCGACGCCCACGAGGTTCTGTACGGCGGTCTCGCGCTCGGCGTCGGTGAGCCCCTCGGCGGCCAGGGTGCGCAGGACCTTCCAGAGGTCGTCGAGCGCGGGACCGGTGGACTCCGTGTCGACGGAGCCGCTGATGGCGAGCATCGCGGCGCCGGTCGCCCCGGACGAGGAACCGGGGGCCGTCGAGCGCAGCACCTGTCCGAAGGCCCGGACGCCGTAGGTGTAGCCCTTCTCCTCACGCAGCACGCGGTCCAGCCGGGAGGTGAGGGTGCCTCCCAGGCAGTACGTGCCGAGGACCTGGGCGGGCCACACACTGTCGTGCCGGTCCGCGCCGATACGGCCGATCAGCAGCTGCGTCTGCACAGCTCCGGGGCGGTCCACGATGACGACACGGCCGGTGTCGTCCGCGGTGATCGGGGGCACGGGCCGGGTCCGGCCCGCGTTGCCCGACCAGTCCCCGACGGTGTCGGCGAGCAGCGCGTCCAGGTCCACACCGGTGAGGTCCCCGACGACGACCGCCGTCGCCGTGGACGGGCGGACATGAGCGTCGTAGAAGGTGCGTACGGCGGTGGCGTCGATCCGCCGGACCGTCTCCTCGGTGCCCTGGCGCGGACGCGACATCCGTGCCGTGGCGGGGAAGAGCTCCTTGGAGAGCTGCTTGGCGGCCCGCCGGGCCGGGTTGGCCTGCTCGTGCGGGATCTCGTCGAGGCGGTTGCCCACCAGACGCTCGATCTCGCTCTCCGCGAAGGCCGGGGCCCTCAGCGCCTCGGCGACCAGACCGAGAGCCTTCGTCAGCCGGGAGACCGGGACCTCCAGGGAGACGCGGAGCCCCGGGTGGTCCGCGTGGGCGTCCAGCGTGGCGCCGCACCGCTCCAGCTCGGCGGCGAACTCCTCCGCGGAGTGCTTGTCCGTGCCCTCGGACAGGGCGCGCGCCATGATCGTGGCCACACCGTCCAGGCCCTCGGGCTCGGCGTCCAGCGGTGCGTCGAGGAAGATCTCCACGGCGACGACCTGCTGGCCGGGCCGGTGGCAGCGCAGCACGGTCAGCCCGTTGGGCAGGGCACCGCGCTCGGGTGCGGGGAAGGCCCAGGGCCTGGCCTCGCCGGCGGTCGGCTGCGGGTGGTACTCCATCGCTACTCCAGTCACGGCGGCGTCGGTCACTTGTCGGCCCCCTCGGGCGCGTCGGTGCCCTCTGTCTCATCGGCCGGTTCGACCGGCTCGTAGACCAGGACCGCACGGTTGTCGGGGCGCAGGTGCGCCCGGGCTGCGGCCTTGACCTCGTCCGCCGTCACCTCGAGCACACGGCCCACCGCGGTCAGGGCGAGCTGCGGGTCACCGAACAGGACGGCGTACCGGCACAGTTCGTCCGCGCGGCCGGCGACCGTGCCGAGACGGTCCAGCCACTCGCGCTCCAACTGCGCCTGGGCGCGCTCCATCTCCTCCGGAGTGGGGCCCTCCTCGGCGAAGCGGGCGAGCTCCTCGTCGACGGCCGCCTCGATCTGCGGCACCTCGACGCCACCGGACGTCTTGACGTCCAGCCAGCCCAGCGAGGGCGCGCCGGCCAGCCTGAGCAGCCCGAATCCCGCCGCCACCGCCGTACGGTCGCGGCGCACCAGCCGGTTGTGCAGGCGGGACGACTCGCCGCCGCCGAGCACGGTCAGCGCCAGGTCCGCGGCGTCGCACTCGCGCGTGCCGTCGTGCGGCAGCCGGTAGGCGGCCATCAACGCACGCGCGGGAACCTCTTCCTGGACCACCTCGCGCAGCTGTTCGCCGATGGTGCCGGGCAGCGTGCCGTCACGCGGAGGCTGCTTGCCGTCGTGGGACGGGATGGAGCCGAAGTACTTCTCGATCCAGGCCAGCGTCTGCTCCGGGTCGATGTCCCCGACCACGGAGAGCACCGCGTTGTTCGGGGCGTAGTACGTACGGAAGAACGCCTGCGCGTCCTCCAGCGTCGCCGCGTCCAGGTCGGCCATCGAACCGATGGGCGTGTGGTGGTACGGGTGGCCGGCCGGGTAGGCGAGGGCGGTGAGCTTCTCGAAGGCCGTGCCGTACGGGACGTTGTCGTAGCGCTGGCGGCGCTCGTTCTTCACGACGTCCCGCTGGTTCTCCATGGACTCCTCGTCGAGCGCGGCGAGCAGTGAGCCCATCCGGTCGGCCTCGAGCCACAGGGCCAGCTCCAGCTGGTGCGTGGGCATCGTCTCGAAGTAGTTGGTGCGTTCGAAGCTGGTCGTGCCGTTCAGGGAACCACCGGCCCCTTGCACCAGCTCGAAGTGCCCGTTCCCCTTGACCTGGCCCGAGCCCTGGAACATCAGGTGCTCGAAGAGGTGAGCCAGGCCCGTGCGCCCCTTGACCTCGTGGCGGGAGCCGACGTCGTACCAGAGGCAGACCGCGGCGACGGGGGTCAGATGGTCCTCGGAGAGCACCACGCGCAGGCCGTTGGCCAGACGGTGCTCGGTCGCCGTCAAGCCGCCGGAACCGGCCTGGGCTGTGGCCGTGTGACCCATGGGCATGTACGTCCCTTCGATCGGTACAGGTTTTCCTGCCGGACCTGCCACTCTAAGACCAAGCGCACGGGCGCCTGACGAAGTTCCCGTCGGGTGAATGTTGTCGCGGATATCGGGTGAATGTTGTCGCAGATACTGCCGTGAACGAGGGGCCCGCGGGGGCCCTGAGTGCCGCTTCGGACGGGTCGAGGTCGGCGTTGTCAGTACGGCGGGCCACAATGGTCGGCGTCAGAACCTGAGGTTGCCCGACAGAATCTGTGAAGGAGTCGCAGCCGCGATGGCCCGCCGCAGCACGAAAACCCCGCCGCCGGACGACTTCGAGGAGAAGATCCTCGACATCGACGTCGTCGACGAAATGCAGGGCTCCTTCCTCGAGTACGCGTACTCGGTGATCTACTCCAGGGCTCTGCCCGACGCCCGCGACGGCATGAAGCCCGTGCACCGCCGCATCGTGTCCCAGATGAACGAGATGGGGCTGCGCCCCGACCGTGGCTATGTGAAGTGCGCCCGCGTCGTCGGCGAAGTGATGGGCAAACTGCACCCACACGGTGACGCCTCGATCTATGACGCACTGGTGCGCATGGCACAACCGTTCTCGATGCGCCTGCCCCTCGTCGACGGGCACGGCAACTTCGGCTCGCTGGGCAACGACGACCCGCCGGCCGCCATGCGGTACACCGAGTGCCGGATGGCCGACGCCACATCACTCATGACGGAGTCGATCGACGAGGACACCGTCGACTACCAGTCGAACTACGACGGCCAGGAGCAGGAGCCGGTCGTCCTCCCGGCGGCGTACCCGAACCTCCTGGTCAACGGTGCCTCCGGGATCGCGGTCGGCATGGCGACCAACATGCCCCCGCACAATCTCGGCGAGGTCATCGCCGCCGCCCGCCACCTCATCCGGCATCCTGGCGCCGACCTCGAGACGCTGATGCGTTTCGTTCCCGGCCCCGACCTGCCCACCGGTGGCAGGATCGTCGGTCTCGGCGGCATCAAGGACGCCTACGCCGCGGGGCGCGGCACGTTCAAGATCCGTGCCACGGTCGCCATAGAGAGCGTCACGGCGCGCCGCAAGGGTCTCGTCGTCACCGAACTGCCCTTCGCCGTCGGCCCGGAGAAGGTGATCGCCAAGATCAAGGACCTCGTCGGCTCGAAGAAGCTCCAGGGCATCGCGGACGTCAAGGACCTCACCGACCGGGCGCACGGACTGCGTCTGGTGATCGAGGTCAAGAACGGCTTCGTGCCGGAGGCCGTGCTGGAGCAGCTCTACAAGCTGACGCCGATGGAGGAGTCCTTCGGCATCAACAACGTGGCGCTGGTCGACGGACAGCCGCTCACCCTGGGGCTCAAGGAGCTCCTGGAGGTCTATCTCGACCACCGCTTCGAGGTGGTGCGCCGGCGAAGCGAGTTCCGCAGGACCAAGCGCCGTAACCGGCTGCACCTGGTCGAGGGCCTCCTCGTGGCGCTGCTCGACATCGACGAGGTCATCCGTCTCATCCGGGACAGCGACAACTCGGCGCAGGCGAAGGAGCGCCTGATGGAGCGCTTCTCGCTGAGCGAGATCCAGACCCAGTACATCCTGGACACCCCGTTGCGCAGGCTCACGCGCTTCGACAGGATCGAGCTGGAGACCGAGCGTGACAGGCTCACCGAGGAGATCGCCCAGCTGACCGCGATCCTGGACTCGGACGCCGAGCTGCGCAAGCTGGTCTCGGCCGAACTGGCCGCAGTGGCGAAGAAGTTCGGCACCGAGCGGCGCACGGTGCTGCTGGAGTCGGCGGGTTCGCAGATCGCCTCGGTACCGCTGGAGGTCGCCGACGACCCGTGCCAGGTGCTCCTCTCCTCGACCGGCCTCCTGGCCCGCACGGCCAACGCCGAGCCGATCAGCCAGGCCGAGGACGCCAAGCGCACCAAGCACGACGCGATCGTCTCCGCCGCCCCCGCGACGGCACGCGGCGAAGTGGGCGCGGTGACGTCCACCGGACGGCTGCTCCGGCTCTCGGTGATCGATCTGCCCCAGCTGCCGGACACCCATGCGGCTCCGAACCTGTCCGGCGGTGCGCAGATCTCGGAGTTCCTGACGCTGGAGGCGGACGAGGAGCTGATCTGCCTCACCACCCTCGACGAGGAGTCGCCGGGCCTGGCCATCGGCACCCTGCAGGGCGTGGTGAAGCGTGTGGTGCCCGACTACCCGTCCAACAAGGACGAGCTGGAGGTCATCTCGCTGAAGGACGGTGACCGGATCGTCGGCGCCACTCAGCTGCGTACGGGCGAGGAGGACCTGGTCTTCATCACGTCCGACGCTCAGCTGCTGCGCTATCCGGCCGCGTCGGTGCGTCCACAGGGACGCGCGGCGGGCGGCATGGCGGGCGTCAAGCTCACGGGCGACGCCATCGTTCTCTCGTTCGCCGCGGTGGATCCCTCCGCGGACGCCGCGGTGTTCACGGTCGCCGGATCACACGGCACGCTGGACGACTCCGAACGGACCTGGAAGCTCACCCCGTTCGACCAGTACCCACGAAAGGGCAGGGCCACCGGCGGGGTGCGCTGCCAGCGCTTCCTCAAGGGCGAGGACGTCCTGGTGTTCGCCTGGGCGGGTGAGACCCCGGCACGGGCGGCCCAGAAGAACGGCGCACCGGCTGTGCTCCCGGACCCGGATCCGCGCCGGGACGGTTCGGGCACGCCACTGACGAGTCCGGTCGCGGTGATCGCCGGACCGCTGTAGGACCCGGCCGGACGGCGGGGGGCCTCAGGCCTCGTCGCCGTCCGGCTGCCGCACGTACCGCAGGACACCCCACATGCTGCGCTCCAGCTCCTCGGTGGCGTCCTGCGACGCGTCCTCGCAGCCCGCGAGTTCCTTGTGCAGCGCCTCGGCGTCGATACCGGAGCCGATCAGCACCAGCTGGGTCCGCCGCGGTTCGCCGCGGGCCCAGCGCTGCGGTACGAAGCGCAGGAACCTGCCGACGGCGTGCAGGGCGTACCGGTTACCGGGGTCGCCCGCCCCGAAGTCGGCGAACCCCTTGATCCGGTAGAGGCCCGCGGGCCTGGAGTCGAGGAACGCCATGAAGCGGCGGGGGCTGAGCGGCACATCGGCGGTGAAGGAGACGCTCTCGTACGCCGTGTGCAGATGGTCCTCGTGCGTGCGGTCGGTCTCGGGGAGCAGGTCCTCGAACGTCAGCTGGCGGAAGGTGTCGTCCTCGTCCGGCCGGAGCACCGGGTCGAAGAGCAGCTCCGGGTCGATCCTCCCGTACGCGGCGCGGATGACCGCGGCCCCACCGCCCGCCGTTCCGGCCGTCTCCCGTACGGCCCGCAGTTCCTCGTCCGAGACCCGGTCGGTCTTGTTCAGGACGATCAGGTCCGCGGCCGCGAGGTGGCGGTCGATCTCGGGGTGGCGCTTCCGTGTGGCGGGGAATTCGGCCGCGTCGACGACCTCGACCAGTCCCCCGTACCGGATGTGCGGATTGTCGCTGGCCAGCAGCATCCGTACGAGCTCCTGCGGCTCGGCGAGACCGCTCGCCTCGATGACGATCACGTCGAGCCGGGCGGCGGGGCCGGTGAGCGTCTCCAGGTAGGTGTCGAGCTCGCTCGCGTCGACGGCACAGCACAGACAGCCGTTGCCCAGCGAGACCGTGGAACCGACCTGCCCCGAGACGGTCATGGCGTCGATCTCGATGGACCCGAAGTCATTGACGATGACGCCGATCCGGTTGCCCGCCCTGTTGCGGAGCAGATGGTTGAGCAGTGTCGTCTTGCCGGAGCCGAGGAACCCCGCCAGGACGACGACCGGGATCTGTGGGGCGCGGGGCGGGGTCAACAGGGCCTTCCTCGGGTCGGTCAGAGTGCCGGTACGGGGTGCGGAGGCGGGGTTCCGGTGTAACGGGCCGCCGGGCGGATGATCTTGGAGTCCTCCGCCTGCTCCAGGATATTGGCGCTCCAGCCGACCATGCGCGCGGCACAGAAGGTGGGCGTGAACATCTCACGCGGCAGTCCGCAGAGCTCCATGACGACACCGGCGTAGAACTCCACGTTCGTGTGCAGCTCGCGTCCCGGCTTGAGTTCGGCGAGGATCGCCTCCACCTGGCGTTCCACCTCGACGGCGAAGTCGACGAGGGAGCCGCCGAAGCTCTGCGCGACCGAGCGGAGCATGCGCGAGCGCGGGTCCTCCGTGCGGTAGACGGGATGCCCGAATCCCATGATCCGTTCCCCCGCGAGGACCCGTTCGCGGATCCAGCTGTCGATCCGGTCCGGGGTGCCGATCGCGTCCAGGGTGTCCAGCGCCCGGCTGGGCGCGCCACCGTGCAGCGGACCTGAGAGGGCTCCGACGGCTCCGACGAGGCAGGCGGCGACGTCGGTGCCGGTGGAGGCGATCACCCGGGCGGTGAACGTGGAGGCGTTGAAACCGTGGTCGACGGTGGAGACGAGGTACCGCTCGACGGCCGCCGCCCGTACGGCGTCCGGCTCCTCGCCGGTGAGCATGTACAGGTAGTTCGCGGCGAACGGGAGGTCGTCACGCGGTTCAACCGGGTCCAGGCCCTGGCCGAGGCGGTACAGGGAGGTCAGCACGGTGGGGACCGCGGCGCATACGGCGAGCGCGTCCTCACGGCGGCGGCCGGCGCCGATGTCGTACACCGGGCGGAACCCGGCCGAGGCCCCGAGCAGGGAGAGCGCGGTCCGCAGTCCGGCGAGCGGGCCGGAGACCACTCCGGCGCGGGCGATGGCCGGCAGCACCTCCCGCACTTCGGCGGGCAGCCGGCGCAGGCCGGCCGTGCGCGCGGCGAAACCGGCGCTCGCCGTTCGGCCGGGCAGCTCGCCGTGGAACATCAGGTACCAGACGTCCTCGAAGCTACGGCTCTGCGCCAGCTCGATCGCCGAGTACTGCCGGTAGTGGTAGAAGCCCTCACGCCCGCGCACATCCCCGAGCGCGGTGTCGGTGACGATCACGCCGGCGAGACCCCGGGGGGCGTCGGGCGGGGCGGTTTCCGTGTGCAAGGCAGGCATGGCAGGTCTCTCCTCCACCGGTGAGCTGAACATTGATTCGACTGTCTATGATTGACTCGGAGAGTGTCAATATTGATTGAATCAATATGAAGGCCTCGCTGGAGGTGATCCGAGATCCATGAACATGGATACGGTGGACGCCATGACGCATGACTCGCCGCACGGGACCGGTACGCAGGACGCGGGAGCCGAAGGGGCGGCTCAGGGCGGGCTCACGACCCGGGAGGCGGCCGAACGCCTCGGGGTGAAGCCCGAGACCGTGTACGCGTACGTGAGCCGGGGCCAGCTCACCAGCAAGCGGATCCCGGGCGGTCGCGGCAGTACGTTCGATGCCGCCGAGGTCGACGCCCTGGCCCGCCGCTCCGGACGCAGGGAGCCTCCGCCGTCCGCCGTGGGTGACCTCGTCTTCCGTACCGGCATCACGTTCATCGAGCCGGACCGCTACTTCTTCCGCGGTGTCGACGCGACCGAGCTCGCCCGGCATCACGGCTACGAGGAGGTCGCCGAGTGGATCTGGACCGGTGAGCTCCGCCCTGGCACCCGCTTCACCGCGGCGCGCGAGTCCCTGACGGCGGCCCGGCGTGCCGCCGCCGCGATGCCGCGCCACAGCAGCTCGACGGACCGGCTCCGTGCCGCTGTCGCCGCGGCCTCGTCCGCCGATCCTCTTCGGTTCGACCTCTCCCCCGAGGGTGTACTCGACAGCGCCCGCAGCCTGATCCCCACCCTGGTGGGTGCGCTGCCCGCAGCCGGGGAGCGGGAAGAGGGAAGCGGGGCCGACCGCGAGGACGGGGCCGCCTGCGAAGACGGTACCGAGGGCTCTCTCGCCACCCGGCTGTGGCCGAAGCTCTCCGCCAGGCCTGCCGACGCGGCGTCACTGACCGTGCTCGACGCCGCGCTCGCGCTGCTGGCCGACCACGATCTCGCGGCCTCGACCCTGGCGGCACGCGTCGCGGCGTCGACCCACGCGCACCCGTACGCGGTGGTCTCCACGGGACTGGGCGTGCTGGAGGGCCCCCTGCACGGCGCCGCGAGCGGGCAGGCGCACCGCATGCTGGCCGAGGTCGTGGACCGGGGCGGCGCGGCTCCGGTCGTCGCGGACCATCTGCGCGCGGGCCGGCGGGTGCCGGGTCTCGGGCACCGCCTCTACACGGGTGAGGACCCACGGGCGGGTGCGCTGTTCGCGCTGCTGGACGAGATGCCACAGGCGGCCCCGGCGATGGAAGCGGCCCGTGACGTGGTCGCGACCACCGCCCGCCACACCCCTTTGCACGCCAACGTCGATCTGGCCCTGGCCGTCCTCTCGGTGACGTACGGCATGCCCGCCGAGGCCGGCGAGACGGTGTTCGCCGTGTCCCGCACCGCGGGCTGGATCGCCCACGCCATGGAGGAGTACGCGGAACGCCCCCTGCGCATGCGGCCCAGCGGGCAGTACACCGGTCCGCGTCCGCCCCAGCCGCTGCCCGCCCCGAAGGTGGCCGCGCCGTAGGCGGCAGGACCGTAGGCGGCAGGACCTGCGGATCAGCGGCAGCCGGCGGAGATTCTCAGGTGGTCTCCGGCCGGGGCGTGCGGGCCGTGGAACCGCGAACGACCAGTTCCGGCTCGAAGAGGAGCTCGTCCGACGGCACCGTGCGCCCGCCGATCTGCGCCGAGAGCAGTTCGACCGCGGCCCTGCCCATGGCTTCGATCGGCTGGCGCACCGTGGTGAGCGGAGGCTCGGTGCAGTTCATGAACGCGGAGTCGTCGTAGCCGACCACGGAGACCTCGCCGGGGACCGACAGCCCCCGGCGGCGCGCCGCGCGTACAGCACCCAGGGCCAGCGGGTCACTGGCACAGATGATGCCGGTGATCCCCTGGTCGAGCAGTCGCATGGCGGCTGCCTGGCCGCCCTCGAGCGAGAACATGGCCCGGGAGACCCACTCGTCCGGCACGACGGCACCCGACCGGGCGGCCAGCGCGCGGGCAGCTGTGAGCTTGCGCTGCGAAGGCACGTGGTCGGCCGGCCCGAGGACGAATCCGATCCGTTCGTGGCCGAGCGAGACAAGATGACGCCAGGCCTGCTCGACGGCCACCGAGTCGTCGCACGAGACCGCGGGGAATCCGAGACGGGCGATGGCGGCGTTGATCAGGACGACCGGGATCTTGCGGTCGGCGAGCACCTTGTAGTGATCGTGGGGGGCGTCGGCCTGTGCGTACAGCCCGCCGGCGAACACGACTCCGGACACCTGCTGCTGCAGCAGGAGCTCGACGTAGTCGGGCTCGGACACCCCGCCCTTGGTCTGCGTACAGAGCACCGGGGTCAGCCCCTGCTGGGCGAGCGCACCCCCGACCACTTCGGCGAAGGCCGGGAAGATCGGGTTCTGCAGCTCGGGCAGGACCAGCCCGACCAGCCGGGCACGCTCGCCACGGAGCTGTGTCGGACGCTCGTAGCCGAGCACGTCCAGGGCGGAGAGGACGGCTTGCCGTGTGGCGTCGGAGACTCCCGGCTTACCGTTCAGCACGCGGCTGACCGTGGCCTCGCTGACTCCTACTTTCTGGGCAACCTGAGCAAGTCGTCGCGTCATGAACGCAAGATTAGCGCAAGAATCGCAAGAATATTGCGCTGGGGTGGATACCCGTCAGGGACGCTCACAGACGAGGAGCCGGAGGGCAAGAGCTCCGGCAGACGGGCGCCGGCGGGCGCTCGCCGACGGAGATTTCGGTAAGCGCGGTTTGCCCCTTACCGTTCGTATGATGAGCGCCCCACCGACCACCCCCCGGGGACCGCGCCGGTTCGGCTGGCCGCGGCGGGTCTTCTCACAGGTCCTGCTGATGCAGCTGGCCATCATCACCGGCGTCACGGTCCTCGTCACGGGCCTCTTCCTGGCACCGCTCAGCGCCCAGCTCGACGACCAGGCGATGCGCCGTGCCCTGGCGATCGCGCAGAGCACCGCGGCGCAGCCGCAGATCGCCGCCTCACTGGTCACCACCGATCCGCACCCGGGCGGCGCCGTCCAGACCGCGGCGGAACGGATCAGGCGGGCGACGGGGGCCGAATACGTCGTGATCATGGACAAGCAGGGGGTGCGCTGGTCGCACACGGACTTGTCCCGCATCGGCGACGTCGTCTCCACCGATCCGAGTGCGGCGCTCGCCGGCAGGTCCGTGATGGAGATCGACAGCGGCACGCTCGGACGCTCTGCCCGCGGCAAGGTACCGCTGCTCGACGCGTCGGACCGGGTCGTCGGCGCCGTCTCGGTCGGTATCGCGTACGACAGCGTCCGCGCCCGGCTGCTCGCCGCGATCCCCGGACTGTTCGCCTATGCGGGCGGGGCGCTGGCCGTGGGAGCTCTGGCCGCCTATCTGATCTCCCGGCGCCTCCAGCGGCAGACCCATGACCTGGCGTTCTCCGACATCTCCGCGCTGCTGACCGAGCGCGAGGCCATGCTGCACAGCATCCGCGAGGGCGTCGTCGCGCTCGACCGCACAGGGCGCATCAGGCTCCTGAACGACGAGGCCCAGCGGCTGCTCGGGCTCGGCCCCGGCGCCGCGGGCAAGCAACTCGACGAGGCACTGGGCGAGGGGCGTACCGCTGACGTTCTGGCCGGGCGGGTGGTCGGCGACGATCTGGTGACGGTCCGCGGCAGCCGCGTTCTCCTCGCCAACCGGATGCCGACCGACGACGGCGGAGCCGTGGCCACACTGCGCGACCGTACGGAGCTCGAGTACCTCGGCCGTGAACTCGACTCCACCCATGGCCTGATCGACGCTCTCCGCGCCCAGGACCACGAGCACGCCAACCGGCTTCACACGCTGCTGGGGCTGCTGGAACTGGAAATGCACGAAGAAGCGGTGGAGTTCGTCACGGAAGTCGTCGGGGTCCACCGGGCGACGGCCGAGCAGGTCACCGAGAAGGTCCACGACCCCCTGCTCGCCTCGCTCCTGGTCGGTAAGGCGACCGTGGCCGCCGAGCGCGGTGTCGCTCTGCGTATGGCTCCGGAAACCCTACTGCCGGACCGGCTGGTGGACCCGCGCGGGCTCGTCACGGTCCTCGGCAATCTGGTGGACAACGCACTGGACGCGGCCTCGGGGTCGACCGACGCCCGGATCGAGGTCGGGCTGCGGGCCGAGGGCCGTACGGTGGTGCTGCGGGTGCGCGACAGCGGCCCCGGCGTGCCGGCCGGTGATCACGAATCCATCTTCATGGAGGGCTGGTCGACCAAGGAACTCCCGGCCCACGGCAAGCGCGGTCTGGGCCTGCCGCTGGTACGGCGGCTCGCCGAGCGACAGGGCGGCAGCGTGTCCGTATCGGGCTCCCCCGGGGGCGGGGCGGTGTTCACCGTCGTCCTTCCGGAGGCTCTGAGCGAACCGGAACGGCTCGGCATCCCCGCTCCGGGCGGCCCGGAAGCACACGGCTCCCCCACCCCCGGCGGCCTGCCGGCCCCCGTGCGGCCCACGACGTCAGGAGACGCCCCGTGATCGAGGTCCTGGTCGTGGACGACGACGTACGGGTCGCCCGCATCAACGCGGCCTACGCCGCCAAGGTCCCTGGATTCCGGGTGGCCGCCATGGCCCACTCCGCAGCGGAGGCTCTCTCGAGGGTCGGCGAGGTTCCGATCGATCTGATCCTGCTCGACCACTATCTGCCGGACCGCAACGGGCTGGCCGTGGTGCGGGAGCTCCGCGCACTCGGTCATCACTCCGATGTGATCATGGTGACGGCCGCCCGCGACGTCGCCACGGTGCAGGCGGCGATGCGCCACGGCGCCCTGCAGTACCTGGTGAAACCGTTCGCGTACGCCGGGCTCCGCACCAAGCTGGAGGCGTACGCGGCGCTTCGCCGCACCTTCGAGGGCGGCGGCGAGGCCGAGCAGACGGAGGTGGACCGGCTGTTCGGGGCTCTGTGGGCCACGGGCGGGTCCGACCTCCCCAAGGGACACTCCACGACTACCGCGGAACTGGTCCGCCAGGCCCTGCGGGCGGCCGACGGGCCGCTCTCCGCCCAGGAGCTCGCGGAGAGCGCCGGGATGAGCCGTCAGACCGCCCAGCGCTATCTGAAGCTGCTGGAGCGCACGGGCCGCGTGCGGCTCTCGCTGAAGTACGGCGAGACCGGCCGTCCGGAGCACCGGTACATCTGGGCCACCGGATCCTGAAGCCGCCACCCCGCCTACGCCGCTCCCGCCCCGGTGAGCGACCGGACCTCCGTCTCCGCATGCTTGGCCGGGTCCGGCGGCTCGGGCGAGGTGACCGTGCCGATCCAGCCGGCCAGGAAGCCCGCGGGGATGGACACCAGCCCGGGGTTCTCCAGAGGGAAGAGCGCGAGGTCCACGCCGGGGAAGAGCGAGGTGGGACTCCCCGAGACGACCGGCGAGAGCAGGACGAGCAGGACGGCGGGGATCAGTCCTCCGTAGACGGCCCAGACCGCTCCCCGGGTGGTGAAGTTCCGCCAGAACAACGTGTAGAGCAGCGCCGGGAGGTTGGCCGAGGCTGCGACCGCGAAGGCGAGCCCCACCAGGAACGCGACGTTCAGATTCTGGGCGAGCAGGCCGAGGGCGATGGCCACCGCCCCGATACCCGCCGCGGCCACCCGGGCCACACCGACCTCGCTCCGCTGCTTGGCACCCGGCCTCCGGAACGAGGCGTAGAGGTCGTGGGCGACGGAGGCGGAGGAGGCGAGGGTGATTCCCGCGACGACGGCGAGGATGGTGGCGAAGGCGATTGCGGCCACGACGGCGAAGAGCACCGTGCCGCCGGTCGACCCCTCACCGCCTCCCAGGACCAGTGCCAGGAGCGGGACAGCCGTGTTCCCGGAGGCGTTGGATGCCCGGACGTCCGCGGACCCGACGAGCGCGGCCGCTCCGAACCCGAGCACGATGGTCATCAGGTAGAAGCTGCCGATGAGCCCGATGGACCAGACGACGGAACGCCGGGCCGCCCGGGCCGTGGGGACGGTGTAGAAGCGCGACAGGATGTGCGGCAGCCCGGCCGTGCCGAGGACGAGCGCCAGGCCGAGGCTGATGAAGTCGAACCGCGCCGTCCAGCTCCCGCCGTACCTCAGTCCGGGTGAGAGGAAGTCCCGGCCGTGACCGCTGCGTTCTGCGGCGGAAGTCAGCAGGGCGTTGATGTCGCCGTGGAAGCGGAGAAGGACGAGCACCGTGAGCGCGACGGCGCCGGCCATCAGCAGGACCGCCTTGACGATCTGGATCCAGGTCGTGGCACGCATACCGCCGAGCGACACATAGATCACCATGAGCGCTCCGACCCCCACCACGGTCCACGATCGGGCGGTGTCGCTCGTGCCACCGAGCAACAGCGCCACGAGGCTTCCCGCACCCACCATCTGGGCCACCAGATACAGCACCGAGACCGTGACGGACGAGGTGCCCAGCGCCGTACGCACCGGACGCTCCGCCATTCGGGCGGCCACCACGTCGGCGAGCGTGAACCGCCCGCAGTTGCGCACGAGTTCGGCGACGAGGAGCAGGACGACGAGCCAGGCGACGAGGAATCCGACGGAGTAGAGCATGCCGTCGTAGCCGAACAGGGCGATCAGCCCCGAGATGCCGAGGAAGGACGCGGCGGACATGTAGTCACCGGCGATGGCGAATCCGTTCTCCATGGGGGAGAACAGCCGCCCGCCGGCGTAGAACTCCTCGGCGGACCCCTGTCTGTTGCGGCTGACCCAGGTGGTGATGCCGAGCGTCACGGCGATGAACACGCTGAACAGCAGCAGCGCCAGCGTCTGATGGTCTCCCCTCACCGGCTGATCCCTCTTGTCATCTCCTGGGTCTCCCAGCGCAGGTCCAGGGCCGCACGGTCCCGGTGCAGGCGCGCATGACGTGCGTAGGCCCACGTGAGCAGGAACGTGGTGAGGAACTGCCCGAGCCCTGCCACCATGGCCACATTGACCACGCCGACGACGGGACGCGCCATCAGCTCGTGCGCGGTGGTGGCCGCGATGACATAGGCGAGGTACCAGAGCAGGAAGGCGACCACTGCGGGAACCACGAACCGCCTGTAGCGACGGCGCACTTCGCGGAATGCCGGGCTGTTCTGCACCTCCAGATAGATCTCGGCCGCGCTGTGGCCACGCCCCTCCACCGGCCGGGACCATCCGCCGGGCACGATGGCCCCGGCGCCGTCGGACTCGCCCCACGCGGTGCCCGACGCCTCGTACCACGGGTCGTCGAGCCGCATCGCTGAGGCTTCCGGCCCTGCTTCCTTCTCCACCGACAACTCCCTTGTCCACGAACCTTTTCGGCCGCTTAGCCAAGAATGGGCAGACTGGGAAGATCCCGGGCACTTCATTCGCCGTGCTTCACCATTTCAGGTGACGGAAGTGCCGGGCGGGTGTGCGAGCCCCTGGCCGTACGCATAGCGCACGGCTCCGGTCCTGTCGCGTGCCCCGGTCTTGGCGAAGAGGTTGTTGATGTGCGTCTTCACCGTTGCCCGAGAGATGTGCAGTGTCCGGGCGATCTCCGCGTTGGACAGTCCGTCCGCGATGAGGACCAGCACCTCGGCCTCCCGGGGGGTGAGTCCGTCGGGCAGCTCGGACGGCAGCGGTGCCCCGGTCTCGACGGCCTGGGCCGTGACCCGCTCCAGCAGCCGGCTCTGCACTTTCGGCGAGAGCCCTGCCTCGCCGGAGAGCACGGCCTCGATGGCCTGAGCGATCTCCTCACCACGGGCGTCCTTGGTCAGATACCCCCGCGCACCCGCCCGCAGAGCGGTGAACAGCGAATCGTCGTCCGCGAAGGTGGTGAGGACCACCACCTGGGTGCGGGGGTGTTCCTTGCGGATCCTGCGTGTGGCCTCGACGCCGTCACAGCGGGGCATCCGCAGGTCCATCAGGACCACATCGGGGTCGGTCCCCGCGACGAGGGCGACCGCCTCGTCCCCGTCCTTCGCGGCCCCGACCACCTCGATGCCGGGCAGGAGGCCCAGCAGCATGACAATGCCCTCACGCACCACCGACTGATCGTCGGCGACCACCACCCGCGCACTCACGCCGGCACCCGAAGATTCACCACGAAGCCCTTCTCGTCCGGCCCTGCCTCCAGCGTCCCGCCGAGCAGTTCGGCACGCTCCCGCATCCCCACAAGACCGTATCCGGAGCCACTGACAGCGAGCTCACCCGCCGGACGGTGGCCACCGGAATCCCGTACCTCCAGGGCCACCCAGCCCGGCTGGTACGCCAGCCGGACGGAGACGGCTGCCCCAGGAGCGTGCTTCCGGGTATTGGTCAGTGCTTCCTGCGCCACCCTCCGCACCGTCTGCGACGCCTCCGCGGTCAGCACCCTCCGATCCCCGGCCACGGACACCTCGGCCGACTCACCGGCCACCAGCTGGCGCAGGAAGTCCTCCACCGGAGTCATCTCCCCGCGGAGCGCGGAGAGCGCCTGACGGGTCTCCGCGAGGCCCTCGCGCGCCATGGAACGCGCCGCCACCACTCTCTCCAGCACCTGGTCGCGGAATTCCGCGGAAGGCTCCCGTTCGATCAGCAGCCGGGCCGCTTCCAGGTGCACCAGCTGGGCAGAGAGGCTGTGGGCGAGTACGTCGTGAATCTCGCGGGCGATCCTGGACCTTTCCGCCAGTGCGGCCGTCCCGGCTTCCGCCGCCCTGGCGGCCCGCTCCTGGGCGAGGAGACGCTGGGAGCTGCCCCGTGCCTCGGCATCGAGCCGCAGCACGTACCCGCCCAGGCACAGACCACCCGTTGTGGCCACCGTCGTCAGCCAGCCGTCACCCTTGACGACCGCGTAGGCAAAGAGCGTCACCGCGGTGAGGGGAACCGCAGCGAACAGCGGGAGCCGCTGCAGTGCAACCACGGCGCTCCCGCACCACAGCAGGACCGCGAGCGCTCCGGCGCCCCCCGCCAGGGCTCCGAACGCCACTGCCGTCAGCAGCACCAGCAGCCCGAGGGAGGGCCACAGCTGGTGCTCCCTGGTGGTACGGAAGAACGCTCTGCCGGATGCCCAGCAGCCCGCCGCCGCGACCACGCCGACCGCGACCTGCCAGAGCGCGAACCGCCCGTCCGCGAAGGTGTTCCAGAGGAGGCCGACGAACACCGCGCTCCACACGAACCGTCCGATCAAGGCGCGGGTATGGGGCGCCCGGGTGAGAGCCTCTCTCGAAGGCCAGCTCGTCCACGTACCGCGGTTCACGCCCCGCCCTTCGACATGGCCGGTGCGGCCGTCGACGGCGCGTCGCCGGCCGGGAAACCGGGGGTGACACCGTGCTGCTCGCGTATGCCCCTGGCCCGCAGAGACAATACGCCGCCGCGCGCGAACAGCATCGCCGCGAGCGATATGAGCAGGGCCGCCGTCCCCTGGTGCACGCCGAGCACGACTGCGGCCACGGTCAGGGATACGCGCAACGCGACCCCTCCTGCCCATATGCAGAGGCCGGCCCTGGTGCCCCGGCTCCACAGGGATCCGTCCGCCTCCTGCCACAGCCGGGTTGTCCAGCCCCATCCCGCACCGGTGACCAGTCCCACCACGAGCCCGGCGCCGAGTATCACCGCGGACAGTGATTCGTGGCGGGCATCGAGGGCTCCGTCACTGCGCAGGGCGACGACGAAAAGGATCAACGGCAGCACCCACCACCGCTTCAGGTCGCGCACCCGCTGGGGCGAGAACTGACGCACAACGACGAGGGCGACAACCGCGACGATCACCAGAACGTCGAAGAACTCTGCCATGACAGCCTCCGAGGGCGTGAAGATTTCGATGTCTTCGACGCTACGGAGGCACGGAGGTCATGGGATCGGCTCAGGGGCTGACCGTGGGTGGAGAAAGGGCCTCCACCCACGGGTGGACGGGGTCAGACGTCGATGCGAGAGCGGTCCAGGGTGGCGGCCGAGCTGGTGATGAATTCCTTGCGTGGGGCGACCTCGTTGCCCATCAGCAGATCGAAGACCTGCTCGGACGATTCCAGGTCACCGATGTTGATCCGGCGCAGGGTGCGGTGGCGCGGGTCCATCGTGGTCTCCGCGAGCTGGTCCGCGTCCATCTCCCCGAGGCCCTTGTACCGCTGGATCGAGTCCTTGAACCGGACGTTCTTGCGCTGCAGCTCCAGCAGGGTCTGCCGGAGCTCGTTGTCGGAGTAGGTGTAGATGTACTTGTCCTGGCCCTTCTTGGGCTGGACGAGCTCGATCCGGTGCAGCGGGGGCACGGCCGCGAAGACCCGTCCGGCCTCGACCATCGGCCGCATGTAGCGCTGGAAGAGCGTGAGCAGCAGGGTGCGGATGTGCGAGCCGTCGACATCGGCGTCGGTCATCATGATGACCTTGCCGTAGCGCGCCGCGTCGATGTCGAAGGTGCGCCCGGAGCCTGCCCCTATGACCTGGATGATCGCTCCGCACTCGGCGTTCTTGAGCATGTCCGAGACGGACGACTTCTGGACGTTGAGGATCTTCCCACGGATCGGCAGGAGGGCCTGGAACTCACTGTTGCGGGCCAGCTTCGCGGTGCCGAGGGCCGAGTCGCCCTCCACGATGAAGAGCTCGCTCCGCTCGACGTCGTCGCTCCGGCAGTCCGCGAGCTTGGCGGGCAGCGAGGAGGACTCGAGCGCGGTCTTGCGACGCTGCGCGTCCTTGTGCTGGCGGGCGGCGATGCGGGTGCGGGCAGCTGCCACCGCCTTGTCCAGGACAGCCCTGGCCTGAGCCTTGGCGTCACGCTTCGTGGACGTCAGGAACGCCTTGAGCTCCTTGGCGACCACGTTGGCCACGATCCGGTTGGCCGCCGAGGTGCCCAGCACCTCCTTGGTCTGTCCCTCGAACTGCGGCTCCGCGAGCCGCACGGTGACGACCGCGGTCAGACCCTCGAGGGCGTCGTCCTTGACGATGTCGTCCTCGGCGACCCGCAGCACCTTGGCGGAGCGCAGGACCTCGTTCACCGTCTTCGTGAGCGAACGCTCGAAGCCACTGACATGGGTGCCGCCCTTGGGGGTGGCGATGATGTTGACGAAGGACTTGACGTTGGTGTCGTAGCCGGTGCCCCAGCGCAGGGCGATGTCCACACCCAGCTCACGGGTGACCTCGGTCGCCGTCATGTGTCCGCGGTCGTCCAGGACCGGAACGGTCTCCTTGAACGTTCCCGTTCCGGTCAGGCGCTGAACGTCGCAGACGGCCTTGTCCTGCGCCAGGTACTCGCAGAACTCACTGATCCCGCCATCGAAGCGGAACGTCTCCTCCGTCTTGCCCTCGCCGTCGATGCCACGCTCGTCGCGTACGACGATGGTGAGGCCCGGCACCAGGAACGCGGTCTGGCGTGCCCGCTGGTACAGCGTCTCCAGGTTGAGCTTCGCGTCCTTGAGGAAGATCTGGCGGTCCGCCCAGTACCGCACCCGGGTACCCGTACGCGTCTTGGGGACGCGCTTGCCCTTGCGGAGACCGTTGGCGGGGTCGAAGGGGCTGTCCGGACCCTGTTCGGTGAACATCCCCGGGACACCGCGCCGGAAGCTTACGGAGTGGGTTGCGCCGTGGAGGTCCACCTCGACGTCCAGCCGCGCGGAGAGCGCGTTCACCACCGAGGCGCCGACGCCGTGGAGGCCGCCCGACGCCGCGTAGGCGCCGCCGCCGAACTTTCCGCCGGCGTGCAACTTGGTCATGACGACCTCGATGCCGGAGAGCCCGGTCTTGGGCTCCGCATCGACCGGAATGCCCCGGCCGTTGTCGCGGACCTCGACGGAGGAGTCGTCGTGGAGGACGACCTCGATGGCGTCGCAGTAGCCCCCGAGAGCTTCGTCGACCGAGTTGTCGATGATCTCCCAGAGGCAGTGCATCAGTCCCCGGCTGTCCGTGGACCCGATGTACATCCCGGGGCGCTTACGGACCGCTTCGAGCCCCTCGAGGACGAGGAGGTGCCGCGCGGTGTAGTTGGAGCTGTCCCTGTCTGAGCCGCCTGCTCCGGTCAGCAGCGCAGTGGACGGCACGGAATCGGCGGTCACGCGGTTCGCTCCTCGCTGAATTTCATTTGGGGCCCGGTGGGTATCGGGCTCGGCCAAGGTAGCCGCTGAGAGCCTACCGAGGCCTGGTAGAGCGGTTGTAACGCCACCCAGGGGGAATCCTTATGCTAGTCCAGCCTCGCATACGCGTTCGATCATTCGTTAGGGTGACGCGCACATCACGTTCCCTTCGAGGCATGAACCATTTAGGCTCCGGGCACGTCCTCATGAACAACCGGCAAGCCAGCCGGCGGACCGGCCCACACAAGCAACGCGAAACCGTAGCGCTACGCAATACGGCACATTCGCCGCCAACCGGCGACAGACAGCCATCCCGAGAAGAAGTTTCGAAGAAATGCCACGAGCGGGAACGTTTTCGGCCTGGTTGGATGTTGACCCTGGTACGACAGCTCGTCGAGCTAGAGAAGAGGCGACGTGACTACTGTTCTGACCCCCGCGAGCCCGCTGACCGCAGCAGACCGCTGTGACCGTTGCGGCGCCCAGGCATATCTGCGCGTCGTCCTGATCAGCGGCGGTGAACTGCTCTTCTGTGCCCATCACGGGCGCAAGTTCGAGCCGGAACTCAAGAAGATCGCCGCGGAAATACAGGATGAGACAGATCGGCTCACTGCCGTGCAGGCCAGTGCCGCCGACGAGGAACAACACTGACACCTCGCATCCACGACGAGCCATGGGCGCGGTCCAGGACCGGCCGACGGGCGGCCTCCCCTCGGGGAATGCCGCCCGTTCTCGCATGTCCCGGCGCGATGGCGCCGTCCTGGCGGTTCAGTTCCGGTCGGCCATCCACCGGATAGCCGCGGACACACGGGTGTACACTCCGGGACTGCCCGGGCTCCCGCAGCCGCTGCCCCACGAGACAAGCCCGATGAGGCGCCCACGGGCCACCAGCGGGCCTCCGCTGTCCCCCTGGCAGGCATCCCGCCCACCGGCGGTGTCACCGGCGCAGAGCATGGATGAGGCGTCGTACGCGCCGTGTGTACCGCCGGGGTACGCCCGGGCGCAGTCGCCGTCCGGCAGCACCCGCACCTTTGCCGCGTGCAGCCCGGACGCGTAGGCGCCGTACCCTGTCGTGTCCCCCCAGCCGTACACGGTCGCCGCGGTGCCCGGCTCGTACGCCGCGTTCCCGGCGCCGGCCATCGGGATGACACTGCTCTTCGGCAGCGTCCGGGCCAGGGTGAGGACCGCCAGATCAGCGGCGTTCGTCCGCGGGTCGTACCCCGGATTGACCCACGTCGACCGCACGGGGATCTCCTGCCCGCCCGGCCCGCTGAGCTCGTCCCGTCCCGCGATGATCCGCAGATCCCGGACCTCCGGGACCGCCACCCCCAGTACGTCCTCCCTGAGGCAGTGTGCCGCCGTCAGCACCTTGGTGGGTGCGATCGCCACTCCGCCGCAGAACTGGCCCGCGCGGGTTCCCCCGAACCGGTCACGGCTCGACAGGGCCACGGCCCATGGACTGTCCGCGACGGCCACCGGCCTCCCTCCGACGATGATGCTGTCCGCCGCGGCGGGAGCCGGGGGGCCGAGGGGTATCGCCGCCGCAGCGAGCACCAGGGTGAAGGCGGCGGGAAGGACACGGACGAGAACGCGAGGCATGGAGGCTCCTGACGCCGAGGTGAACAGTGCCCACTCAGCGTCATCCGCACCGGTGCCTGCCGCATGCGGACATGGGCCGGGCCCGGAACCTCTTCAGGTTCCGGGCCCGGCCCATGTCCGTCCGCGATCTAGTCGAGGTAGTCGCGCAGGACCTGCGAACGCGACGGGTGGCGCAGCTTCGACATCGTCTTGGATTCGATCTGACGGATGCGCTCACGCGTCACCCCGTAGACCTTGCCGATCTCGTCCAGCGTCTTCGGCTGGCCGTCGGTGAGACCGAAACGCATCGAGACGACGCCCGCCTCACGCTCGGAGAGCGTGTCCAGCACGGAGTGCAGCTGCTCCTGGAGCAGCGTGAAGCTCACCGCGTCCGCCGGCACGACCGCCTCGGAGTCCTCGATCAGGTCTCCGAACTCGCTGTCCCCGTCCTCACCCAGCGGGGTGTGGAGAGAGATCGGCTCGCGACCGTACTTCTGGACCTCGATGACCTTTTCGGGGGTCATGTCGAGCTCCTTGGCCAGCTCCTCCGGGGTGGGCTCACGGCCCAGGTCCTGGAGCATCTGGCGCTGCACCCGCGCGAGCTTGTTGATGACCTCGACCATGTGCACCGGGATACGGATGGTGCGGGCCTGGTCGGCCATGGCGCGGGTGATCGCCTGGCGGATCCACCACGTGGCGTACGTGGAGAACTTGTAACCCTTCGTGTAGTCGAACTTCTCGACCGCACGGATCAGACCGAGGTTGCCCTCCTGGATGAGGTCCAGGAAGAGCATGCCGCGGCCGGTGTAACGCTTGGCCAGCGAGACCACGAGGCGGAGGTTGGCCTCCAGCAGGTGGTTCTTGGCCCGACGGCCGTCCTCGGCGATGATCTCCAGCTCGCGCTTGAGCTTCGGCGCGAGCTTGTCGGAGTTCGCGAGCTTGTCCTCGGCGAAGAGGCCGGCCTCGATGCGCTTGGCGAGCTCGACCTCCTGCTCGGCATTGAGGAGCGGAACCTTGCCGATCTGCTTCAGGTAGTCCTTGACCGGGTCGGCCGTGGCGCCGGCGACGGCCACCTGCTGTGCAGGCGCGTCGTCCTCGTCGTCGTCGGAGAGGACGAAGCCCTTGTTCTCGCCCTCGCCCTCCTCTTCCTCACCCTTGCCGGCCTTGACTTCCTCGGCCGACTCGTCACCGTCGAGCAGCTCGTCGTCCTGCTTGCCGGATTTCTTCGCCGCGGTCTTCTTGACCGCGGTCTTCTTGACCGCGGTCTTCTTCGCGACCGTCTTCTTGGCTGCTGTCTTCTTCGCAGGAGCGGCAACGGCAGCGTCGTCGGCCACCACGTCCGCGCTCTCGGCCGCCGGGGCGGCAGATGCCGCGACGGTCCGCGTCACGGCCGTCTTGGCCGCGACAGTCTTGGTGGCGGTGCGCTTGACCGGGCTCTTCGCTGCGACGCTCTTGCGGGCGCGCTTAGGCGACTCCGCGGCACTGACCATCAGCGTCACACCCTCTTCCTCGAGGATCTGGTTGAGGCTGCGCAGAACATTCTTCCACTGGGTTGGCGGAATCTGGTCAGCCTCGAAGGCCCGACGCACGTCATCGCCGGCGATCTGCCCATCAGCCTTTCCCCGCTCGATGAGCGCCATCACAGACTCGGACTCGGCGATCTCCGGCGGGAGCGTACGGGATGTGCTGGCCGACACGAACAACCTCTCGGAACGATGGAAACGGCTTCCGGCCCTGCCCTGGAGAGGGCTGGAGCCGACGACCGTCGGCTGGGGATGTTGCCGACGGCGCGGGTTTGGCCTCAGAACTGCACAGCGCACTGTGTGGCTGCTGTATTCCTTCCGCGGCGGTCACCTCTTAAGTCATCGCACTGTTTCGAGGAGTGTTACGCCCAACTCGCGTGGCCCCAGTCACACCTCATTCGCGACAAACAGAACCAGAGGTCACATATCCGTATGAACATGCTGCCGAACCACGAGGGCCCGGCAGCACACGGTCCGCATACCCCGACCTTGCGGCGTTCAGTGCTCGCGAGGCGCGGGAACCACCCGCTCGCCGTCGGTGTGCCCGACCAGCAGCTGCCGCATGGCGGCCTCGGCGCCGGCGGAATCACCTGACGCGAGAGCCTCCACGATCCGCGCGTGGTGACCGAGGGACACCTCGGCAGGGCGGTCACAGCCGGTGACGGGGCCGCCCGAAACATGCAGGGCTGCCGACACGATCCCGGAGAGGTGTTCGAGCATGCGGTTGCCTGCCGCCTGGATCAGCAGCGCGTGGAACTCCGCGTCGGCCCGGGAGAACGTGATGGCGTCCCCCTGCCCCATCGCGTGCCCCATGATCTCCATCATGTCGCCGAGGCGCTGCTGAATGTCCTCGCGCCCGTGCCCGGCGGCCAGCCGGGCGGCGAGCGGCTCGATCGTCCAGCGGAGGTCGTCCAGTTCGCGGCGCTGGTCATCGCGCTGCGGGCCGAAAGCACGCCATTCGATGATGTCGGGGTCCAGCAGATTCCAGTCACTCACGGGACGGACCCGCGTGCCCACATTGGGCCGGGCACTGACCAGGCCCTTTGCCTCGAGAACACGCAGGGACTCCCTCACAACGGTGCGGGACACCTCGAATCGCTGGCCGATCTCCTCAGGGACGAGCGGCCGGTCGGCACCGAGGTCACCGGAAACGATCATCTGACCGAGCTGCTGGACCAGTTGGCCGTGAAGCCCACGGCCTCGACTGGCGGAGCCGCGTCGGCTCGCCCGCCCCAGCTCGGATTCGGCACCACCCCAGGAACGGAGGGCTGCGCGCTCGCCGGCCGGCGCCTCCGTGTACGGGTAGCGGTCGAGTTCGCCCGGGCCGGCGAGGCCGGAGTCGGCGGAGCGGGCGGCGGTCATCATGGTGTGCGCAAGGGTACTCACGCATCCTTTGTCGGCGCGGCTCACCCGACCCTTGAGGTCTTTGCTGAAAAGCACACGAAAGGGTGATCGGCACCCGCCTCCCAATTGACGCGTTATCGGTAGAAATCACATCTTTTCAGGAGAGTTGCCCTCGATTGGCCATGGGGCCTAGCCCATACGGTCACCAACGAGCTCTCCCTCGAAGGCTGGTGAACACATACGCGCAGACCAAGGCGGACAACGACAAGGAAAGCGCCAGCCCGACGGGTTGGGCCACAACCCTCACCGCGGCCATGGCCCAGCGGTCCGTCTCGTACGGCCACTGCGCCCATCCCAGTTCACGCAGTCGGCCCGGCAGTCCGGTGATCGAACGAGCGGACGGTCCCGCCAGTAGCTTCTGCATCAGCGGTACGACAAGCACCGGGACCGCCAGTACGGCCGCGACTCCAGCAGCCGTCAGCCGGAACACACCGGCTCCCAGCAGTCCCGCCCAGGCGCACCCGACGGACAGCCCCGCCCAACTGGCGGCGAGTTGAGGAGCGTTTGCCGGCACGGTCACCAAGTCGCCTCCGTACACGAGATGCAGGGCTTCGGCGTCCGCCAGCACGGAGAGCAGGGCGAGCAGCAGCGCGACGCCCGCCGAGACCACCAGCTTGGCCAGCAGGAGACCCAGGCGGCGCGGGACCGTACCCCGCCCCGCGGCGAGCGCCGGGTAGCGGAACTCGTCACCGAAGGAGAGGGCGCCCAGGAGCCCGGCGGCGAACGCGGCAGGCGGCAGGGGCAACAGGTCCGGCCAGGCAACCAGCAGATCCGGCAGGGGCGTCCGCCCGGAGCGGGCCAGCAGCACGGAGAGAGCCGCCGACATGACCAGAACGGCCGTCATGATCAGCGCGGTTGTCCTGACGCCGAAGAGGCGGCGCAGTTCGTACCGCAGGGGGCGGAGCGGACCACGGGCCGGGCGCACGGGAATCGGAGGGGGCAGCTCCGAGATCGCCACGGCCGAGGCGGGCCCCGGGAGGACAGCCCGCACCGGACCGCCGGCCGGGCCTCGCGCCGGGGTGGCCACCGGGCCCGCGTCCCCGGTCTCGTCGGCGAGCTGATGTAGAGGAAGGCCGTGCCGGTAGGCCGTGTCCCCGACCTCCGCGCAACTGCTGCCGTACACCGACAGCCGGCTGCCGTCCTCGGCGACCACCTCGACCGAACGCCGGGCCGCACGGGCCTCACGGCTCACCACGGCGGCCAGCCGGGCCGCGTGCGGGGTCCGCACGGCGACCCGGGGCCGCAGGCGGGTGCGGGAGAAGTCGGCGACGTCCTGGTCCGCGACGAGGCGCCCTTCGTCGATGGTGACCACACGGTCGGCCGCGCGAGCAGCTTCCTTGGGGTCGCCGGTCGTGTGCAGGACCGTGCCACCCTCGGCCGCGTGTGCGCGGAGCAGACCGTGGAGCCAGCTCCTCTCACGCGGCGAGAGACCCTCGGCGGGCTCGTCGAGCACGAGCGTGTGGGGATCACCGAGCAGTGCCGATGCGAGGCCGAGCCGACGGTCCATCCCGGCCGAGAGGGTTCCGATGCGCTGGTCCCCCAGCCCCGCGAGGCCGACGACCTCCAGCAGTTCGTCGGCTCGCGACGCGGGAACTCCCGCTGCGGCACAGAGCATGCGGAGCTGACCGCGCGCAGTGCGGGCGGGATGCCCCGGCACGTCCCCGAGGAGCACCCCGACCTCACGGGCGGGATGGCCGATGCGGTGCAGCGGGCGGCCCTTGAAATAGGTGACGCCTCTGCCCGCTTCGAGCTCGAGCATCAGCCGGAGGGCCGTGGTCTTGCCGGAGCCAGGAGCGCCGAGGAGCGCGGTGACACTGCCGGGCGAAGCTTCGAAGGTCAGATCGTCCACGACGGGTGGACGGTCGCGGTGTGGGGCGCTGGTGAGTCCGATGGCCTGGAGCATCGCTTCTCTCGCTGAGGGTGAGACCGCTCGGCGGCAGGGTGGGGTACCCCAGCAAGATAACGCGACATTTAAGACTTTTTGCGCACCACTGCTTCTATGGGCGTTCCGCAGGCCTGCGCCGCATGAGACCCCGGTGCGGGCCCCGACTCAGACTTCCGGCCTCAGCATCGGGGGGTTGAGCACGGTCGCCGCACCCGCCCGGAACAGCTGTGCGGGGCGACCCCCCTGCCGCGTGGTGGTCCCGCCTGACGGCACCAGGAAGCCGGGCGTGCCCGTGACCTTGCGATGGAAGTTCCTGGGGTCCAGGACCACACCCCACAC
This sequence comes from Streptomyces sp. NPDC102441, assembly GCF_044765585.1. Taxonomy (NCBI): domain Bacteria; kingdom Bacillati; phylum Actinomycetota; class Actinomycetes; order Kitasatosporales; family Streptomycetaceae; genus Streptomyces; species Streptomyces sp. NPDC102441. Next base: position 85,007 of record NZ_JBIWKH010000008.1, on the reverse strand, counting down.
CGCCTCGTACACCCTCCGCAGCTCACCGACCGTGAACTCCGGAGGGCAGAACGCCGTGGCCAGGGAGGAGTATTCGATCTTCGAACGGGCCCGTTCCACGCCGTCCTCGAGAATCCTCGCATGGTCGAAGGCCAGCGGAGCGGACTGCTCACCGTCGCGAGCGAACCCACCCCCCGGTCCGATCAGGTCCTCCACCGACGCCCAGCGAGCACTGTTCGCGTCCCCGCCCGCGCGCGGGGCCGGGAGGTCGGGCGCGAGCGCGAGGTGCGCCACGCTGACCACCCTCATCCGGGGGTCGCGCCCCGGGTCGCCGTAGGTGGCCAGCTGTTCCAGGTGGGCGCCGTTCCCGACAGCGGGGGCGACGGGGTCCTGCGCGCAGAGCCCGGTCTCCTCGACGAGTTCACGCGCCGCCGCCGCGCCGAGGTCCTCATCGGCCCTGACGAACCCGCCCGGCAGTGCCCACCGCCCCTGGAACGGCGATTCACCACGGCGTACCACCAATGCGCAGAGGGCGTGACGTCGCACCGTGAGGACAACCAGGTCGACGGTGACAGCGAAGGGCGGGAAGGTCGACGGGTCGTAGGGCGGCATGCCGAAATCATAGTCGTCTTCCTGACGATAAACACTCCCTTCGCAACACCGGTCTGCCACCGCCCCGGCTCCCTCCGCAGCGCGGCCGACCCGGCGGAGCCCTTCCGTACCGTCCGGGAAATCGGTTGGTCAATCGCGGCTCCTGGCGCCACGGTGACCCAGCCGCCGGGTGTCACGGGCTCGGTCCCGGTTCGCGGACGGGCGCGGGCGGGATGCGGAGCCCGGTGCCGGCCGGTCCGTCACCCTCCGTTTGCGCCGTGCGGCCGGAGTGCGCGGAGGCCGCGGCTCGGCGCGTCGCTCCGTACGACGCCCGCCGTGGGGTTCCTGAGGGGCGCTGTCGCTTCCGTCCTCGCGCAGGGTGCGCTCGCCACGGAGACAGCTACGCAGTGTTTCCGGGTCAAGTCCTTGATTGCACGCCTGGTGCAGCAGTTGAGCGAAGGTGTAGCCGGGGTCCGCCCGCAGAGCCAGGCCCAGCGCCACCCTGGCACCCGCCTCGTCACCGATGGACCACGAGACCCAGCCGGCCAGCGTGAGCGGCGCCGCTGCGTGCTCCACGTAGGGCCCGACACACCGGCGGGCCAGAGCGCTCCACAGCCGCAGCGCCGCCTCCGCGTCGGAGCCCTCCATCCATTCGGCGGCCCGGTCCCTGGTCTCGCGGTCCTGGAGGCCGAGGATCACGGCCGCCGCCTCCTCGGGCGCGATCAGACCGTCGTCGGCGCCGTCCGTCCCGGCCGAACCGGTGGCCGGCGCCTTACCCAGGCGTTCCATGAGGTCCCGCGCGAGCGCCAGAGTCTCTCCCGCCACCTGACCGCGCCCGTCGACGTCCAGAATGCGGGAGACCAGGACGGCACCCGCCGAGTCCAGGGCCCGCTCCTGCTCCTGTGCCGCCGCGGATTCCCACGGCATGAGCCGCGCCTCCATGTCCCGCAGCGATCCACGCACCTGAACGCCGGCGTACGCGGCTGCGGCCGCCATCACCGTGGTGCCCGGGAGCGCCAGCGGGTTGCCCTCGGGCGGACAGCAGCGGTCATCGGGACAGCAGTAGGACCAGTACCGGCCGTCGGAGATGCAGAGCGCTTCGAGTACGGGAACGTCGAGGGCCCCGCAGGCCGTACGCAGAAGCTGCGCGAGCGGCCTCAGCCGCTCCATGGCCTGCGAGGCGCTCTCCCCCTCGGCCGGGTCCTGGCAGAGGAAGACGACAATGGCGTCAGGGCGGGATTCACGCCTCTCGCTTCCCGCGATCAGGCATCGCGCCAGCTGGTCGGCGACCGGCGCCCACTCCGCCGGCTCGTGCGGGATCCCCAGCCTGAGGCGGCCGCCGAAGCGGCCCCGGCCACCGTGCAGGGCCACCATGACCACGCTGTCGTCGGGATGGAAACCCATCAGGTACGGAAGGGCGTCGGCCAGTTCGGCGGGACCGCGCAGGGTGACCTGCTGGGCCTCGGAAGGTCCGGTGGATTCGTCGTGCTTGTTCATGGCATGACCGTCCCGCGGGCCGCCGAATTCCGCGACCCCTGTGGATAACTTTTTCCACAGGCTCGGGCCACCGTTCGCGGTTTGTCGTAGGCATCGGGTTGCATGGGGGCATGACCAACGCAGACCGTGCAGAGCTCAGGGCCTCAGCCGATTCCGTACTCGCCCGTCTGGTCGGGGACACCACCGGCAACGCCCGGCTGCGCGAGGACCAGTGGCGGGCCATCGAGGCCCTCGTCGCCGACAAGCGCAGAGCCCTGGTCGTCCAGCGGACGGGATGGGGCAAGTCCGCGGTGTACTTCGTGGCGACCTCGCTGCTGCGCGCCCGGGGCAGCGGGCCGACAGTGATCGTCTCACCCCTGCTCGCCCTCATGCGCAACCAGGTGGCGGCGGCGGCCAGGGCCGGTATCAGCGCCCGCACGATCAACTCCTCCAACACCGAGGAGTGGGACACCGTTCAGGCCGAGGTGGCGGCGGGCGAGGTGGATGTTCTGCTGGTCAGCCCGGAGCGGCTCAACAACCCCGATTTCCGGGACCAGGTGCTGCCGCGCCTCTCCGCCGCGACAGGTCTGCTGGTGGTCGACGAGGCGCACTGCATCTCCGACTGGGGCCACGATTTCCGGCCGGATTACCGAAGGCTGCGGACCATGCTCGCCGATCTGCCCGCAGGCGTTCCCGTGCTGGCTACGACGGCCACCGCCAACGCTCGAGTGACCGCGGACGTCGCGGAGCAGCTCGGCACGGGAGCGGGCACGGACGCGCTGGTGCTGCGAGGACCGCTGGACCGGGAGAGCCTCAGCCTCGGGGTGCTCCAACTGCCCAACGCCGCGCACCGTCTGGCCTGGCTGGGCGACCATCTCGGCGAGCTGCCGGGCTCGGGCATCATCTATACGCTTACGGTCGCAGCCGCCGAGGAGATCACGGCCTACCTGCGCCAGTGCGGGCACCCGGTCGCGTCGTACACCGGCCGGACGGAGAACGCCGACCGGCAGCAGGCCGAGGACGATCTCCTGGCCAACCGGGTCAAGGCCCTGGTGGCCACGTCCGCGCTCGGTATGGGATTCGACAAGCCCGACCTCGGCTTCGTCGTGCATGTGGGATCGCCATCCTCGCCCATCGCCTACTACCAACAGGTCGGGCGGGCGGGACGTGGGGTCGAGCACGCCGAGGTCCTGCTGCTCCCGGGCAAGGAGGACGAAGCCATCTGGCAGTACTTCGCCTCGGTCGCGTTCCCTCCGGAGGAGCAGGTCCGCCGGACCCTGGACGTCCTCGCCCAGGCCGGCCGGCCCCTGTCGCTGCCCGCCATGGAGCCTCTGGTCGACCTGCGGCGCACCCGCCTCGAGACGATGCTCAAGGTGCTGGACGTCGACGGTGCGGTCAAGCGCGTGAAGGGCGGCTGGATCTCCACGGGCGAGCCATGGGTCTACGACGCCGAGCGCTACGCCTGGGTCGCTCGGCAGCGGGCCGCCGAGCAGCAGGCCATGCGTGACTACGCGTCCGGGACCGAGTGCCGCATGGAGTTCCTCCGGCGCCAGCTGGACGACGAGGAGGCCACCGCGTGCGGCCGCTGCGACAACTGCGCGGGCACACGATTCGACGACAAGGTCTCCACAGCCGCCCTCGACGGGGCTCGCGGCGAGCTCGGCAGGCCGGGGGTGGAGGTGGAGCCGCGCAAGATGTGGCCCACGGGGCTCGCCGCGGTAGGGGTCGATCTCAAGGGCCGCATCCCGGCCGGGGAACTGGCCCTTCCCGGCCGGGCGCTCGGCCGGCTCTCGGACATCGGGTGGGGCAACAGGCTCCGTCCCCTGCTCTCGGCCCAGGCGCAGGACACCCCGGTCCCCGACGACGTGTCGAGCGCGGTGGTCACGGTCATCACCGACTGGGCGAAGGGCCCCGGCGGCTGGGCCTCCGGGGCCCCTGACGCGGCACCCCGGCCGGTCGGAGTCGTCACGGTCGCCTCACGCCGCAGGCCCCAGCTGGTCCAGTCGCTCGGCAGCCGTATCGCCGAGGTCGGCCGGATGCCCCTGCTGGGCACCGTCACCTACGCCCCGGGCAGCGAGGACCTGCGCGTCTCCCAGACCAACAGCGCGCAGCGGGTGAGGGCGCTGCACGAGGCCCTCGTCGTGGAGCCCGCGCTGGCGGAATCGCTCGCGGCCGCGGGAGGGCCCGTCCTGCTCGTGGACGATCTCTCCGACACCGGGTGGACCCTTGCCGTCGCGGCGCGCCTGCTCCGGCGAGCGGGAGCGCAGGGAGTGTTTCCGCTGGTCCTCGCGGTCCAGGCGTGACGAATGGCTTCGTTCGTCGCCGAACGGGCAGGGATATCCGTGTCATTCCGTCAGATACCCGTCAGCCGCGCCAATTGCTCGTTGCCGCCTGCCGATACGACAGGAAGAATTGGAGTCGCTCCCCGCACGGTCTCTTCGCGGGCCCGGAAGGGCTGTGCCGCGGCGCGCCCTCACTCGACCCTGCCCGCACCGTGGGCGCGTAGCGAAGGGAGGACCGTGACCTTCGGATTCGCTCCGTCCGCAGCCACTTCGCTGTCGGCGTCCGCAGGCTCCGTCAACCAAGTCGCCAGAATGCTCGAACCGGCCGAGTGGGCCGCGGCGGGCATACCTCTGCTGCGCAGTCCGCGTGAAGTCGTCAGCGGTCTGCACGCACGGCACCGGCCGACTCCGGCCACCGCGGTCGTCGCCGTCCTCGACCACGAGGAGCGGCTCACGGCCAGCGCCTCGTTCGCCCGGCGGTCCAGCGTGGCCACGGACGGCTGGGAGTTCCGCAATGCTCTGCTCGCGCATCTGCGCCGGGTGATCCCGCACGATCTGCGCCGCCGCACCCCGGTGCGTACAGCCGTCCTGCTCTACTGCCGCGAGGGTGACGAGCGTTGGACGGAGGAGGACGGGGCGTGGATGTGGGGGCTCAGGGACGCCTGCACGCTGCACGGCCTCCGCTGCGGCGCCTACATCACTCTGACGCGTGGAGGCTGGCAGGTTCTCGGCGAGGGCCGGGGCGGCCGCAGACCGACACTGCTGTCCAAGCCGTCGGCGCTGGCGGACACCTCCACCGACCACGAGTCCGTTCCGCTGCGCACCGGCGGCGGAGCGGCCGAGGCACTGCGACGGAGCGCCGCCCGGTGAACGGCGTGGGCCCCGGTCGCCCTCACGGACGGCCGGGACCCACGGGCGTACGGCTCAGACTCCCGCGCCAAGTGCCGAGTTGACCTTCTGCGGGTCTCCGCACACGATCAGCAGCGCACCGGCGCGCTCCCGCACGTCGGGCAGGGCACGGGCGGCCGCGTCGTCGAGGTCGCCGTTGACCGCGACGACGACGACGGAACGGGTGGCGCAGCGGTCGGCGTTCACCGTGCGTGCGAAGAAGACATCGTCACCCGCGTCGTGCTGGGCCCAGTAAGCGGCCTCTCCGAAGGAGAGTTCGTGGGCGGCCCAGGGGTGCTGCTCGCCGGTGGTGAGCACCAGGATGTCGCCGGGCGCCCGACCGGAGTCGAGCAGCAGATCGACGGCCTCGTCGGCGGCGTCGATCGCACCGTCGGCCGAAGCGGGAATCAGCTGGAACTGCGCTGCGGAGCGTTCCTCCGGCAGCTTCTGCCCGGCAGGAGCTGCCGGAGCAGCGGGAGCAGCGGGAGCAGCGGATGTGGGATGCGGGCGCTGCGCCGGGGGCGCGGGCCGCGCGGGGCCGCGGCCCGGGCTTCCGGGACGCGGGGTGGCCGCAGAACGCGGGCCGGGTACGGGACGGGGGGTCGGTGCGGTGCGGCCGGCGGCCGGTGTGACGCGGGGACCCTGGGCGCTCTCGGGAATCTGAGGCTCCTCGGAGATGAGAGGCATGAATGGTTTGTCTTTCACAGCCGACGCGAACGCGTCGGCGGCTGGGGTGTGCCTGTGCGATCAGAAGTCGAAGCCGAGCTGGCCCCCGCTTTCCAGTGCCGCCGCCTCGGCGGAGAATCGGACCTTCTTCAGGTGCTGCCACTTGGGCAGCGCGTCGAGGTACGCCCAGCTGAGGCGATGGTGAGGCGTAGGCCCCCGCTCCTCCAGCGCGGCCCGGTGCACCGGTGACGGATAACCGGCGTTCGCGCCGAAGGCGAAGTCTGCGTACTCGCCCGTGTTCGCGCCCAGTTCGGCCATCATCGTGTCCCGGTGGACCTTGGCGATCACCGAGGCAGCGGCGACGGCGACGCAGGACTGGTCGCCCTTGATCACGGTACGGACGTTCCAGGGCGTTCCGAGGTAGTCGTGCTTGCCGTCGAGGATCACGGCGTCCGGCCGCACGGGCAGCACGTCGAGCGCCCTGACGGCCGCGAGACGGAGCGCCGCGGTCATGCCGAGGTCGTCGATCTCCCGTGGTGACGCGTGCCCCAGCCCGTAGGCCGTGACCCACTTCTCGAGCATCGGGGCGAGTTCCGCCCGGCGCTTGGGGCTGATCAGCTTGGAGTCGGTGAGGCCCTCGGGGGGCCTGCGGAGACCTGTGACGGCCGCGCACACGGTGACGGGGCCGGCCCACGCTCCGCGTCCGACCTCGTCGACACCGGCGACGGTCCTGGCACCGGAAGTGGTGCGCAGTGAGCGCTCGACGGTGTGCGTGGGTGGTTCGTACGGCATGGCGCCTGCCAGGTTACGCCGATGGGCACGGCAAGAACACCCCGGGGCACCGTGCAGCGCTTCGGCATGTGTCCGGCCGTGGCCGGCAGTGCGCACGGAGGCCGGCACGGCGAGTGGGACGCCGGTGCGGTACAGACCTCGCCGGCACGAGCGCCTTCCCCGAACACCCCTGTCACAACGAGGCGTTCGGGGTGTCCGGAGGGATCGCCCACGTACGACAGAACGATCCGGAGGTCACCGCGCCATGCGGAGACCGCCGGCCGGATCCCGAGGGCCGGCCGGCCTTCGGGTGGCCTCGCTCAGTACGGGTCGTAGGAGTCCTCCTCCTCGTGACCTTCCCGCCCGTCGGTTTCCGTTCCGAGGCTGCGGCAGTCGGCCTCGTGGTCCCGTACAGGGTGCTCCTCCAGGATGTCCCGGGCCCTGACCTCGCCCCAGCTGGAGGAGTACCACGGAGTGTCCAGGAGGGCGAGGTCACGCTGGATGTTCACCAGCGCACAGGACCTCAGCGGCTCCGGCAGCCGGTCCAGGGCCGGAACGGCGTCCGCGGAGAGCCCCTTGAGGTACTCGATGTCGATCGTCTCGTGGCTGTCGTACCGGTCGACGTTCTGCCGGGCGATCAGCCCGTCGGGCGAGATCAGCCCGAAGGCGAGCACACCGGCGGCCGCGCTCACGGCGATCGCGCGCGGCAGCAGCCTGGCACCGAAGACACCGGCCACGAGGATGAGGACCAGCACCACTCCGAGCCAGAGCTCCACTGCTGCCACGGAGATCCGCAGCCGGGTCAGCCCGAAGGCATCCACGTAGAGGTCCATGCGGCGCAGCGCGGAGGCCACGACGACGAGCGTCAGTACGCACAGGGCGCCGAGAACACTCCGGACCAGGGTCCGGTCACGCGGCCCGCCCCGTGGGGCCCAGCGCAGGGCGAGGGCGATGACGAGCAGCGTCAGCAGGGTGGCCCAGAGGAGCTGCCAGAAGCCCTGCCGGGCGTACTCGGCGGGCAGCAGGCCTGTCTCGTCCAGCACCTTGTCGTACCCGCCGAGAAGGACGACGAGCTGGAGCGTGATGAAGGCGGCGAAGAGCAGGTTGAGCACGATCAGCGGAAGGGCCCACTCCGCCCTTTTCCTGGCCTTGCCCGGCCGGACAGTGATTCCGTCCCAGCGCACCGGCGCCGCAGCGCTGTACGCGGCGGCGAGCGCTCCGACCAGACCGAGCAGGAAGAGGAAGACGCGCCAGGGGCTGTCCCCGACCGACACATCAGGGGTGAGACTGCCCAGCAGGTCGGCAACTGCGGCGTCCGCGGAGGCGAAGAGCGCGCCGAACACGACGAGCAGCACGACGGCCACCGCCGTGCTGCGCACAACGGTGCGCACCCGGCCCCGGGAGTCGTCCGCCCGCTCACGTACCCCGCGCCACCCCCAGCGCACGCCGGCCGCCACCGAGGGGAGCAGCCCCAGCGATCCGAGCAGCACGCCCGGCCAGCTGCGGCTTCCGTGCAGCGCGAGCGAGCCCAGGGCAAGGGCCGACACCACGGCGAGGAAGACCGGCCACCCTGCTTCGCGAAGCGCCGGAATCGCCAGCAGCGCCAGGCCGCCCACCGCCCACACCGCGGTCCAGGGCCGCAGCCTGCGCCCCGCCGAGCGTGCCGCGAAGAACGCTCCCAGGACGGCTGGTGCGGCCACGATCAGCAGGTTGGGCCCCAGGCCGTCACCGAGCAGGAGGGCGCTGAGCAGGGCAGTGGCGAAGACCGCCCAGAGTGTCTTCGGCCCGATCGCGGGCGGAGACGGAGGCCGCAGCCGCGAGAGCACACCGGGCGGCTGCTGCCCACGGCGCTGCCAGACATCCGCCTGGGGCGGCGCCTGGAGATAGGAGGGCACCTGAGGCACATCGGGGCCGGCCTTCTGGGGCGGCACCGGCAGGGTGGAAGCCCGCGCCGGTTTTCCCTCGGCCTTGGACCTGCCGGAACCCCCGGGTGCCGCCTCGCTCCCCGGACCGGACCCGGTACCTGAAGCGGATTCCACCGCGTCGCCGGGCTCCGGTGACGTCTCGGGCCGGCTGGACGCATCGGACGACTGATCGGACATGGGACCCCTCCCCCACCGGGGTCCGCTCGCACGGCCACATCGCGGCGCGACGGCCCCGGCTTCTCTAAGGCGCACGCCCGTCAAGATCGATGAGGGCGGCGTGGCGGAAAGAGTAAGTCGCCACCGGGCTGTCGGACCGTTCGGGGTCGCCGCTGTGGCAGGACCGTGACAGTGAAAAAGCAACGCCGTGGCCACACGGCTGCCTTCGACGTACGCAGGCCCACCGGCCCCCGTGGAGGGTCAGTGGCGCGCCGGTGCGGCGGGGACCCAGCCGGGCAGCGCTTCCGTCCGGGCCAGCCACTCGGCCGGGGGAGCACCGGCGGGCGCTGCCGCGACGATTCCTCCGACGATGGCGCAGGTGGTGTCCACGTCGCCGCCTGCCTGCGCCGTCACCCAGAAAGCCTGTTCGAAGTCCCCGAGGTTCCGCGCCGCCGACCAGAGGGCGAACGGCACAGTGTCGTGCGCACTCGTACGGCGGCCGTTGCCGAGCACTGCCGCGACCGTTCCCGCGTCCCGGTAGTCGAGCATGTCGCGCGCCCTGCGCAGTCCGGCACCGACAGCGCTGCGGGGGACGAGGGCGACGACGCCGTCGATCAGGTCCTCCGGCGTCGGCGGCCCTCCCGGCGCGGCGACGAGGGCGGCAGCCGCCGCGACGGCCATCGCTCCCACGACGGCTTCACGGTGCTGATGTGTGGTGTACGAAGAGATCTCGGCCTGATGGGTGGCCTGCTCCGGATCATGTGCGTACCAGGCGCCGAGCGGTGCGATACGCATCGCCGAACCGTTCCCCCAGGAACCCTGCCCCTGGAAGAGGGCGGATGCCAGCTCTCGCCAGTCGCCGCCTTCCCTCACCAGCCTGAGCAGCCGGTTCACCGCGGGCCCGTAGCCCCGGTCGAAATCGTGGTGCCGGGCGAAGGAGCCGGCGAGAGCGTCCTGGTCGACGCGCCCGTGCGAGGTCAGCACGGCGAGCACGGAGCAGGCCATCTCGGTGTCATCGGTCCACTGCCAGTCGGCGGGCGGAAGGTCCCGGCTCTTGAGCAGGGGGTAATGGGCCGGGACGAAGAACTGGGAGCCGAGGGCATCTCCCACGGACAGTCCACGCAGGCTGGCCAGAGCGCGTTCGAAACGGTCGGAAGCGGAGTCAGCGGTCATCGCTCTGCCACTCTATCCGGTGATGCCGTACGGCTCGGGAGTGCGCCACCGCTCGAAGGGCCGGTCGAGCGTATAGCGGCCGTCCTCACCGAGCAGCAGCGTTCTGGACTCGCCGTTCCCAGGATTGGACAGCGACTCGAATTCCGCCACCGACCAGTGGAACCAGCGCATGCAGAAGAGCCTCATGGTCAGACCATGGGTGACCAGCAGGACGTTCGGCGGGTGGTCGGGGACCTCGAAACTGCGGTGGAGGCTCTCCAGGAACGCGTCGACGCGGTCGTACACGTCGGCCCCGGACTCACCCTGCGCGAAGCGGTAGAAGAAGTGTCCGTACGCGTCCCGGTACGCCTTCTGCAGCCGCACGTCGTCACGGTCCTGCCAGTTTCCCCAGTCCTGCTCGCGCAGCCGGGGCTCCTCCCTGACACGCACGTGCTCGAGTTCGAGCCCGAAGGCCCTGAAGGTCTCGTGGGTGCGCCGATAGGGCGAGATGTAGACGCTGACGCGCTCGTCGCCGAACGTCTCACACAGCCGGGATCCCGCGGCCCGCGCCTGGCGCAGGCCCTTCGCCGTGAGTCCGAGCGCGTGGTCGGGCGCACGTTCGTAGACCGTGTCGTCGGCATTCCCCTCGGACTCACCGTGCCGGACGAGGACGATGCGTTGCGGTCGTGCCATGTACCGACCCTAGATGCCGTCCGGCCGGATCGAGCAACTGTGCGGGCTCCATCGGGCGTATGTGACCAAGGAAACTGCCGTACGCGCGGGTCAGACCGTCCACGACGGTTCGAGCTGCACCACGTCCCCGGCGAGCGACTCGACATCCCTCTCGGTCTCCGCCCGCGCCGAGAGCCGGGCGATACCCCCCGGCCGGTACTTGCCGCGCTCGGCGCTCGACTGCCACATGGACAGCACCAGGAACTCGTGCCCCGGGGCTTCTCCGAAGACTCCACGCAGCATCCCGGGTGAACCCGCCATGGCCGGGTTCCACACCCGTCGCTGCATGAGCGCGAAGTGGTCGGCCCGGTCCTCGTGCACCTGGCTGTGCGCGACCCGCACCACGTCCGCGTCCGTGAAGTCCGGCACGAATCCGGTCTTCACGTCGAAGCGGTACTCGAAGAGCTTGACCTGCATGTCCTTGCACATGCCGGACTGCGCGGCGGCCAGCGAATCGTGTCCGCGGGCCATGAAGGAGTCGTAGAAGACCCGGTTCTCCCAGAACGCGAAGACGTGGGCGACTTCGGGCCGACCTCGGCTCCACCCGCCGCTCTGACTCCGGAATCCCGGCTCACCGAGCAGCGCCGCCCACTTCCGCTGCCCCCGCTCGAAACCGCGGCGGTCCACCACGGTGCAGCGAATCCACTTGACCAGCACGGCGCCATCGTACGGCGCCCGGCGTGGCGCGGGTCACGCTCCGGACCGCCGGTATCCCGCCGGCACCGTCAACGCACAACTCCGGCCACTCGATGGCCCGAATACAACGTCCGATTCCAACGTGGTTGGATCCACGGACAGTTACGGACATGATCTGAGGAAGGAAGAGGTCCGTCGGTCCAGCAGCGAGGAGGCACGTCCGATGAGCACTCCCAACAAGGACATCGAGAAGGTCGAAGTGAGGGTCAAATGGGACCCCAGCGACGTCGGTGAGCCCGCCAACGACCTCGACATCATCGCGGCCACCTACGGGACGGACGCGCCCTACGGCAGCCCCGTCTACCTCGTGCACTTCGACAGCAGGGCACCGGACGGAACGATCACACTGAACCGGGACAGCCGGACGGGGCAGGGTTACGGCTTCGACGAGGTCATGACGCTCGAACTCGACCGGCTGTCGGACGCGTACTCCAGGGTCGTGGTCGGCGTGGCCATCCAGCAGCGTGACGGCCACAAGACCTTCGGTCAGATAGAGCACACGGCCGTTCAGATCCGCGAGGGCTACACGAATCTGGCGGAGGACGACTTCTCCGCGGTGTCGGCCGCCACGGCGGCGGTCGTCGCTGAGTTCGTCCGGGACGCCTCGGGGTCCTGGGGCTTCAGCGGTGCGGTCCGCGGATTCGACGGCGATCCCGATTCGTTCACCGAAGTGATGGGGAACCGCTCACGCTGACACCCACCGGGGCGGCAGCCTCCGGTCTCCGCCTCACCGGCACCCACGCTTCGGTGACGGCACCGTGCTGCTCCACCACCGCCGCTCGGACGGCGACCCCCGGGACACGGCGGTTCATCCTGCCGGCAGGCCGAAGGGGACCGGCCACCGGCCGGTCCCCTTCGTGATCTGCTGGTCAGCCACCCGGGCGGACCGCACCGGACGTCCTGTCCGGTGCGGCTCCACTCAGGGTCAGCTGCACCCGCTGGTCGAGCCGCAGCCCTCGCAGATGTAGCAGGACCCGGCGCGCTGCATCTTCGTACCGCACGAGAAGCACAGCGGCGCGTCCGCGCTGATACCGAGCTGCATCTCGACCAGCTCGGCCGAGGTGTGCGCGGCCTTGGGGGCCGGCTTCTCAGCGACGCTCTCCTCGGGCGACGCGACGGCCTTCAGCGGCTCCACGTGCGCAGGAGCGGACTGCGTGAGACTCCCCGCATCGAGATCCCCGTCCCCGAAGGCCGGCTCGTACGAGCCGGTGTCGAGGTGACGCTGACGCTCCTCGGCCGAGTGGATGCCGAGCGCGGAGCGCGTCTCGAACGGCAGGAAGTCGAGCGCCAGGCGGCGGAAGATGTAGTCGACGATCGACTGCGCCATCCGCACATCCGGGTCGTCCGTCATACCGGCCGGCTCGAAGCGCATGTTGGTGAACTTGGAGACGTAGGTCTCCAGCGGCACGCCGTACTGCAGACCGACCGAGACCGCGATCGAGAAGGCGTCCATCATGCCCGCGAGGGTGGAACCCTGCTTGGACATCTTCAGGAAGACCTCACCGAGACCGTCGTCCGGGTAGGAGTTGGCGGTCATGTAGCCCTCGGCGCCACCCACGGTGAAGGAGGTGGTGATGCCGGGACGGCCCTTGGGCAGACGCTTGCGGACCGGGCGGTACTCGACGACCTTCTCGACCGCGGCACGGATGGTGTCCTCGGTCTTCTCGGTCACCTCGGTCTTCTTCTCCTCCCACTTCTTGGTGGAGAGGGGCTGGCCGACCTTGCAGTTGTCGCGGTAGATCGCGAGCGCCTTGACGCCCATCTTCCACGCCTCGAAGTAGACCTCCTCGACGTCCTCGACGGTGGCCGTCTCCGGCAGGTTCACTGTCTTGGACAGCGCGCCGGAGATCCACGGCTGGATGGCCGCCATCATCCGGACGTGGCCCATGGCCGAGATGGAACGCTCGCCCATGGCGCAGTCGAAGACCCCGTAGTGCTCGGTCTTGAGGCCGGGGGCGTCGATCACGTTGCCGTTGTCGGCGATGTGGGCGACGATCGCCTCGATCTGCTCCGGCTGGTAGCCGAGACGCCGCAGGGCCTGCGGGACCGTGCCGTTGACGATCTGCATCGAGCCGCCGCCGACGAGCTTCTTGAACTTGACCAGGGCGAGGTCGGGCTCGAGGCCGGTGGTGTCGCAGGACATCGCGAGACCGATGGTGCCCGTCGGGGCGATGACCGACGCCTGGGCGTTGCGGAAACCGTTCTTCGCGCCGAGGCGGATCACGTCCTGCCAGGCCTCCGTGGCGGCGGCCCAGACCGGCGAGTCCAGGTCGTCGCCGTGGACGGCCACGGCGTTGGCGTCCGAGTGCTGCTTCATGACGCGCTGGTGCGGCTCGGCGTTGCGGGCGTAGCCGTCGTACGGGCCGACGACCGCGGCGAGCTCGGCGGAGCGCCGGTAGGACGTGCCCGTCATCAGCGAGGTGATGGCGCCGGCGAGCGCACGGCCGCCGTCACTGTCGTACGCGTGCCCGGTCGCCATCAGCAGGGCGCCCAGGTTGGCGTAGCCGATGCCCAGCTGGCGGAAGGCGCGGGTGTTATCGCCGATCTTCTGGGTCGGGAAGTCCGCGAAGCAGATCGAGATGTCCATCGCGGTGATGACCAGCTCGACGACCTTGGCGAAGCGCTCGGCCTGGAAGGACTGGTGTCCCTCGCCGTCGTCCTTGAGGAACTTCATCAGGTTCAGCGAGGCCAGGTTGCACGAGGTGTTGTCCAGGTGCATGTACTCGCTGCAGGGGTTCGAGCCGTTGATGCGGCCGGACTCCGGGCAGGTGTGCCACTTGTTGATGGTGTCGTCGTACTGGATACCGGGGTCGGCGCAGGCCCACGCGGCTTCCGCCATCTTGCGGAAGAGGGACTTGGCCTCGACCTCTTCGATGACGTCGCCGGTCATCCTGGCTCGCAGGCCGAACTTCCCGCCGGCTTCGACGGCCTTCATGAACTCGTCGTTCACGCGGACCGAGTTGTTGGCGTTCTGGTACTGGACGGACGTGATGTCGTCGCCGCCCAGGTCCATGTCGAAGCCCGCGTCGCGCAGGGCGCGGATCTTCTCCTCCTCCTTCACCTTGGTCTCGATGAAGTTCTCGATGTCGGGGTGGTCGACGTCGAGGATGACCATCTTGGCCGCGCGACGGGTGGCGCCACCGGACTTGATCGTCCCGGCGGAGGCGTCGGCGCCCCGCATGAAGGAGACCGGGCCGGAAGCGTTGCCGCCGGAGGAGAGCAGTTCCTTGGAGGAGCGGATGCGGGACAGGTTCAGGCCGGCACCGGAGCCGCCCTTGAAGATCATGCCCTCTTCCTTGTACCAGTCGAGGATCGACTCCATGGAGTCGTCGACCGCCAGGATGAAGCAGGCCGAGACCTGCTGCGGCTGGGGCGTACCGACATTGAACCAGACCGGCGAGTTGAAGCTGAAGATCTGGTGCAGGAGGGCGTAGGCCAGCTCGTGCTCGAAGATCTCGGCGTCGGCGGGGGAAGCGAAGTAGTTGTAGTCCTCGCCCGCCTTCCGGTACGTCCTCACGATCCGGTCGATGAGCTGTCGCAGACCGGTCTCGCGCTGTGGCGTGCCGACAGCCCCCCGGAAGTACTTACTGGTGACGATGTTGACCGCGTTCACCGACCAGAAGTCGGGGAACTCGACGCCACGCTGCTCGAAGTTGATCGAGCCGTCGCGCCAGTTGGTCATGACGACGTCACGGCGCTCCCACGCGACCTCGTCGTACGGATGCACGCCGGGAGTCGTGTGGATGCGCTCGATGCGCAGGCCCTGCTTGGTCGCAGTCGACTTGGCTCCCTTGGTGCGGGAACCTCGTGCCGGGCCGCTCGCCGTCTCTGTCATGCCGCCTCCCATATATGGGCAAAAACGCCCTGAAGTGCCCAGTTCTTCCCAGGGCACAGTGTGTGTCTGATGCTCCGGACGCCACTCAGTGCGTCTCGGAACAGGTCTGGTGCCGCCCACCGCCGGTTCCGCCGCCGTCGGCGGCCGGCTCGGTGATCAATCAGCGGCGACTGCGGAGGGGGCGGGGACCTCCAGGGTCTCGCCGCTCCCGCATTGCTCTGCGCGGGGCCGCTGTTCGCGGAGCTCCGCGATAGCGGTCTCGAAGTCTTCGAGTGAGTTGAAGGCCCGGTACACCGACGCGAAACGCAGGTACGCGACGAGGTCGAGCTCCTGCAAGGGGCCGAGTATGGCCAGACCCACGTCGTGCGTCGTCAGCTCGGCGCTCCCCGTGGCCCGCACGGCTTCCTCGACCCGCTGGCCGAGCTTCGCCAGGGCGTCCTCGGTGACCGGGCGGCCCTGGCACGCCTTGCGGACCCCCGAGATGACCTTGGTGCGACTGAAGGGCTCGGTCACGCCGCTGCGCTTGACCACCATCAGTGAGCAGGTCTCCACCGTCGTGAAGCGACGGGAGCAGTCGGGGCACTGGCGGCGCCGTCGGATCGACGTCCCGTCGTCCGTCGTGCGACTGTCCACGACCCGGCTGTCGGGGTGCCTGCAGAAGGGGCAGTGCATGTCTCCGAACCCTCCTTCACAGCACGACTGAATAGCCCTCCGGGCCCTGTTCGGGGCCCCTGAAGACAGTCACCAGCATAGGCGATGAACTCGGATCCGATGGACCGGGTACCACTACTTGTGGGTGGAGACAGCAGGGCAACCACTACATCTAGGGTTTTGCTTCATCTCCACCCCCGCGCGTGTCGCGCTTCCCCACGAGCCGGGGGGCAGCCTACGGCCCGCCACGAGAGTACGGGAGAGGCGTGGCACGCCGGCTGCGGGGGCCACCCGGCAGGCAGGCCGGGCGACCCGCCGGAAGCAGACCACCGCGGCACGCCGTGGACACACCCCCGCACACCGGAACGGACCGGCGGAACGCTAGCGTGGCACCCGGGAAGGGCGCTCGATTCCGGCCCACAGCATTCAGCTCATACACCTCTCGGTAAGCGCGCGACAGCCCTTTATTTGTTTTTCACTCGAACGTGTGTTTGGCGCAACCTTTCGAAAGCTACTACCGTTGCCTAACTAGGGAGACCATTCGAGAGGGGCCGACGTGACCACCACCGCAGACAGTGCCACCATCACTGCCCAGGACCACCGCTCCCAGAGCCGACTTGAGCCGGTGCATGCCATGAATGACTCAGTCATGAACGCGGAGGGGCCTGAGCCCGCTCGCCCCGCACGCTCCTTGCCCGGCCGCCCTCCAGGAATCCGGGCGGACAGCTCCGGGCTCACGGACCGGCAACGGCGTGTGATCGAGGTGATCCGGGATTCCGTGCAGCGTCGGGGCTATCCCCCGTCGATGCGCGAGATCGGCCAGGCGGTGGGGCTGTCCAGCACCTCGTCCGTCGCCCACCAGCTGATGGCTCTGGAGCGCAAGGGCTTCCTGCGCCGCGACCCTCACCGGCCGCGCGCTTACGAGGTCCGGGGCTCGGACCAGCCAAGCACACAGCCCACCGACACCACCGGGAAGCCCGCGGCCTCGTATGTGCCGCTGGTCGGCCGGATCGCCGCCGGCGGTCCGATCCTCGCCGAGGAGTCCGTCGAGGACGTCTTCCCGCTCCCCCGCCAGCTCGTCGGCGACGGCGAGCTCTTCGTGCTGAAGGTCGTCGGTGACTCGATGATCGAGGCAGCGATCATGGACGGGGACTGGGTCACGGTCCGGCGCCAGCCGGTCGCGGAGAACGGCGACATCGTGGCAGCCATGCTCGACGGCGAGGCCACGGTCAAGCGGTTCAAGCGCGAGGACGGCCATGTATGGCTGCTCCCGCACAACTCCGCCTACCAGCCGATTCCCGGTGACGAGGCGACGATCCTGGGCAAGGTCGTGGCGGTGCTGCGCCGCGTGTGAGTTCCGCCGGTTCGGACCGGGCCCCGGGATCCCTGCGCCGATCCCGGGGCCTGGTGCGTCCGCAGTGCTCACTGAGCGGTCTTGGCCGCTGCGTCGATGGCCGCGAGCGAGCGCCGCGCCTGGTTTCGGTCCGTGGTGTACCAGAAGTCGGGCAGGGAGGCGCGGAGGTAGCTCCCGTACCGGGCGTTGGACAGCCGGGGGTCGAGCACCGCGACCACGCCCTTGTCGCCCATCGCGCGGACGAGCCGGCCCGCTCCCTGCGCCATCAGGAGCGCCGCGTGGGTGGCCGCCACCGCCATGAACCCGTTGCCACCGGCGTCCTCGACCGCCTTCTGCCGGGCGCTCATCAGCGGGTCGTCCGGCCGGGGGAACGGAATCCGGTCCATGATCACGAGCTGGCAGCTCGGGCCGGGTACATCGACGCCCTGCCAGAGAGACAGCGTCCCGAACAGACAGGTCTCGGGGTCCGCCGCGAAATTCTTGATCAGCTCGCCGAGTGTCTCCTCGCCCTGCAGCAGGATCGGCTTGTCCTGCCGGCCACGCAGTTCCTCTGCTGCCGCCTGGGCCGCTCGCATGGACGAGAACAGGCCCAGGGTGCGTCCGCCCGCCGCCTCCACCAGCTCGGCGAGCTCGTCGAGCATGTCGGTACGGGAACCCTCCCGGCCCGGCGTGGCCAGGTGCCGGGCGACGTACAGGATGCCCTGCTTCGGGTAGTCGAACGGCGAGCCGACGTCGAGGCCCTTCCACTGCGGGATGTCCTCGCCGGCCGTTCCCTCGGGCGCGAGTCCCAGAGATGCCCCCACCCCGTTGAAATCGCCGCCGAGCTTGAGAGTCGCCGAGGTCAGCACCACCGAGCGGTCGGCGAACAGCTTCTCGCGCAGCAGCCCGGACACGGACAGCGGCGCGACCCGGACCGACGCCCCGAAGCGGTCATGGCGCTCGAACCAGACGACGTCGTACTCCGAGCCCTGCGTGATGCGCTCCGCGACGTTGTGGATGGACTCGACCGACGCCATGGCCTGCTTGCGCACCGCGTCCTCGTCCTGGACGGACTTGTCCCGGGTGCCGCCGAGGGCGGAGATCACCGTACGCGCGGCGTCACGCAGGGCCATCAGGGCGTAGCCGAGGTCCTCCGGCACTTCTTCGAGGCGCCCAGGTAGCGCCAGCTCCATGACGCGCTCGAACCCCTCGGAAGCGGTCAGCAGGGCGTCGGCCGCCTTCTCGTTGACCAGCTTCGCCGCTCGGCGGACCGCCCGGTTCACCTGCCCGGGCGTGAGCTCGCCGGTGGCGACCCCGGTGACCCGGGAGACCAGCTCATGGGCCTCGTCGACGATGAGCACCTCGTGCTTGGGGAGCACCGGGGCGCCTTCGATCGCGTCGATCGCCAGCAGGGCGTGGTTGGTGACGACGACATCGGCGAGCTTGGCCCTCTCACGGGCCGCCTCCGCGAAGCACTCGGCTCCGTACGCGCACTTGGTGGCGCCGAGGCACTCGCGCGAGGAGACGGAGATCTGGGACCAGGCACGGTCCGAGACACCCGGCGTCAGGTCGTCACGGTCGCCGGTCTCCGTCTCGTCCGACCAGTCGCGCAGACGCAGCAGGTCCTGACCCAGCTTGCTCGACGGCGCCGCCGCTTCGAACTGGTCGAAGAGCCCCTCCTCCTCGTCCTGCGGCGCCCCCTCGTGGAGCCGGTGCAGACAGAGGTAGTTCGACCGGCCCTTGAGCATCGCGAACTGCGGCCGACGGCGCAGCAGCGGATGCAGCGCGTCGACCGTACGCGGAAGGTCCCGCTCCACCAGCTGGCGCTGGAGGGCCAGCGTGGCCGTGGCCACCACGACCCGCTCGCCGTGGGCCAGCGCCGGCACCAGATAGCCGAGGGACTTGCCGGTGCCGGTGCCGGCCTGGACCAGCAGATGGGCGTTGTCGTCGACGGCCTCGGCGACGGCCTCGGCCATGGAGACCTGGCCGGGGCGTTCCGTACCGCCGACGGCGGTGACGGCGGCGTGGAGGAGATCGGGGAGAGATGGCTTCGTCATAGCCCGACCACCCTACGGCGCCCCACCGACAACGTCGGCCGGTCCCGGACTCACGCGGAGGGGTGGAGCGGATTGGGGACGGAGCCGTGGACGGCGGCGTGCGGGCGCTGCGAACGGTCGCGGTAACCGTCCAGATGCAGACGGTTGCGGTTGAGACACAGCCGCTCGATCGTCGGCGTCAGCATGTCGAAGATCTCGAACCTCTCCTTGAGGTCCGGGTACCTGCCGTGGTGTCTGAGGATCTCGGCCCGGACGAGTGACCAGAATTCACTCTCCGGTACGTCCAGTTGTTCCTCGCACAGGGGGGACAGATAGCGGAAGACGCCCACGAAGAGCCCGGAGTGGATGAACTGGGTCAGGAAGGAGGGCTCCTCCGTGAGCAGGATGCCGCGGACGTCCGGGGGCATCGTGTCGTGCTCGGGCAGCGGCCTGGCGCTGACGTTCACGTCGTCGACGAAGTCCTTGATCGCGAGCCGCACGGGGACGTCGTGCTCGTCGAAGACGACGATGGCGTTCTCGCCGTGCGGGGAGAACACCGTGCCGTAGCGATACAGGAAGTGCAGCAGCGGGGGCAGCAGCGCGGAGAAGAGACGGGTCAGCCAGACAGCGGGAGGCAGTCCCGAGCGGGCGACGAGCTCAGCCGTGAAGGAACGGCCCTCGGGGTCCGTGTGCAGCAGCGAGGCCAGCGTACGGGCGCGTTCGCCGGATGCCAGCCGCGGCTGGAGGGGCTCCCGCCAGATCGCCCCGAGGATCTCCTTGAACTGGTACGGAGACTCCGGGAGGTGGTCGTAGAGCGGGTGCTCGACGGCCACCGAGGCGACCTCGCCGAGCAGGATGACGCCGCAGGTGTCGCGGAGGAACGGATCGCCTTCGCACAGCCCCTGGACCCACGCGGTGACGGCCGGGGCGGCGAGCGTGCGCTCGGTCGGCAGGCCCCGCCAGACGAGGGTGTTGAGGATCGACAGGGGCAGCTTCACCGTGTGCCGGTCGGGCCGCCCCACATTGGTGAAGGTGCGGATGGACTGCTGGGGCAGCCGGAGGTCGTCGTCGGCGTGCAAGGGGACGATCTCGCCGTCCGCGATCGCGGGGGCGAAGAGGGGGACGATCCATTCGTCCCACTGCCACGGATGCACGGGAAGGAACAGGTAGTCCGCGGGGTCGAGGTCCCGTGCGCGCAGGATCGCGGCGAAGGACTCCCGGACGTCCGCGTCGAGTTCCTGGTCGTAGAGGTCTCCGGGGGTGGCGACACGGCCCACTCCCCGGTAACCCGCTATACGGGTGCTGACGGCGATCCAGGGCAGCGCTGTCGCGGACCGGGCTTCCGGTGTGAAGCGGGCGGCGTCCGCAGCGGAGAACCCGAGACGTCCCTTGTTCGCCACGAGCCAGGGGTGACCTGTCTGGTGGCCTTCGAGCTCGGCGTACGGAAGCTCGGCGAGCTGCGCCGCGGTGAGTGCGGTGTGGTCGAGGCGGGCGTCGGCGGTGAGTGTGGCGGTGAGCTCACGGATCAGGTGAGCGAGCGTGGCACCGTCGAGACCGAGGAGACGGCGCCCGCGGGCGAGGAATCGCAGCGGGTCCCTGAAGGGTGTGCCGGAGCTCTTGTCCCCGTCGGCCCCGGCCGTGGTCTCGGTGATCGACGCGGGATCGACGCGCCAGCTGCCGTAGACACCTCGCCGGGCGTGGAAGCTCAGGGTCGCGCCGTCGTCGAGAGGCAGGGTGTAGCCACCGGTCCGCCCCGGGCCGCCGTCCGTCCGGGGGACGGGCTCGATGACCTCCTCGTAGGCGAACTCACCGAGCATCTTGGCGAGGAGCCTCGCCGCCGCCCGGTCCCAGACGGTCCGGTTGAGTTCCGGAGTGTCGAGCGGCGTATGAGGCTTCGCCGGATGATTGCTCGCAGGATATGTCGGCACGGGGACTCCTCCGGGTGGGACCGATGGGGTTCGAGCGGGCTGGGCGGTGCGGCGAGTTGTTCACAGGCGGTCACGGTGGGCTCGGTCGCGGATCATCAGGGCGGCACGCTTGTCGGGAAGGTCCACTTCCGCGCAGAACCGGAAGCCGGCGCTCAGAAAGGCGGACACGGACGGGGTGTTGCGCAGGTCCGGCTCCGCGACGACACGTCCGCAGAGCGGCCGGTTGTCGAGTACGAGATCGGCTACGGCCCTGAGCAGTACGGTGCCGATGCCCCGACCCCGGTTGTCCACACCGCCGATGAGGAGGTGGATCCCCATGTCGTGGGGCCGTGCCGGGTAATGGCGCGCGAGCGGGTCCAGATCCGCGCGGTAGAGCTCCCAGTAGCTCATGGGCGTACCGCCGAGGACTCCGAGGCAGGGGACGCTGCGGCCGTCCCCCGCCAGCTGCCGGTGGAGATGCGCCGCGGTGACCGGCTCCGGTCCGGCGAGCTCCCAGAAAGTGGCGACAGCGGGATCGTTCATCCAGCGGCTGATCACTGCCAGATCGCGTTCGGTCTCCACCGCGACGAGCTGGAACAGCCCGGCGGGGGTGGTGACCGGGCTCCACGCGCCGGGGTTGCCCACGAGAGCGGAGGCGTCGACCCCCGCGGCGGCTGCCGCGGGGCCTTCACCGAGCAGGGCGAGGAGCTCTTCGGTGAGCCGTAGCTCCAGGGTGTCCTCGGTGCCGGTGGCGTCGGGCGGAACGGCACCGGTCCCGGTGTGGGCATCGGTTTGATGCACCGTGACGCTCTCCTCTCGTGGGTTCAGACGGTCATGCCTTGTCGGTACGGAGCGGATTGGCGATGGTGACGTACACGGACTGGGTGTCGACCGGTCCGACGAGTTCGTCCAGCCCGTGCATCCGGGTCATCAGATTGGCCTTGCAGCGGAGCTTGCCGGTCTCCAGAAGGTAGGCGGGCAACGATGAGCCCAGCCCGGCGGCGCCTTCCAGGAAGCGGCGGAACGCCGCGAGGAGCAGTTGTTCGTCGGCGAGCCGCTGAGCGCCGAAGGCGCCGATCAGTCCGAACACGTTGTTGATACCCAGGTAGTAGGCGAGCCGCTCGTCCGTGACGGAGTCGGACACGAAGGTGTCGCTGACGGTCCCGATGCCCGGGAGCCGGCGCTCGAGTGCGTGCCGGTGGGACTCGCGGAAGTAGTAACCCTGGTTGTCGCGGTACCTGCCGCCGACGGGCCAGCCGTCCGCGTCGAGGAGTACGAGCGTGTTCTGCTGGTGTGCCTCCAGGGCGACGCCGGCGTGGGCGTCGAGCCAGAGGACGGGGAGGACGACACGGTCGAGATAGCGCAGGAACCACTCGGCACACACCGCCCCGGTGGTCCTGCCCGTGCGGGCGGCCAGCGAGGAGACCGTGTCGGCGAGCCGCGAGTGCGTGCCGGTACGGCCGGGCCACGGGCGGGGGGCGGTGAGCCCGGCGATGCATACCGCGTCATCGGCCGGGCCGAACGGATTGTGGCGAAGCATCACGTCGAGGCCGGGGACGGGGCTGCCGTCCGTCTGGTCGACGGCGAGCCAGGCGGGGTCCCGGACGATGTCGAAGCCCGGGTGTGCCTCCTGCCACCGGTCGGCCAGGCCGGTGCGGAGCAGCCGGTGCACCTCGGCTCCGCGGTGGAGCTCCTTGCGGAGGTTCTCCCGGCGGGAGTTGGTGATGCGTACGCCGAGGGACAGCTTCAGCATGAGGTCGGAGCCCGGGCGGTACACGGTACGGACGGAGGACGTGGGATGCCAGCGTTCGCCGTGCGGGCCGAGGTCGTGCAGGAGGCCCTTCTCGCAGAGGGCGGCGACCTCGGGCCGGCGCAGGACCTCCGCGGCCTGCCAGGGGTGGAGCGGGAGGGCCGTGGTCCCTTCGGGGAGGTTCAGCCCCTCGGCGTGGGGTGCGAGGAGCGCCTCCGCGGGGACCGGCCTGCCGGCCTTCGTCCACGCCGACTCCGTGGCGAGCACGGAGCGGTCGACGGCCATCCAGTGGAGCGGGAAGGAGCCGCGCAACTCGGGTGAGTAGAGCAGTGTCTCGGACTCCGAGAGCCCTTCGCGGCTCTTGGGTGTGGGGTGCAGCGGGTGGCCGAGGACGAGGGACTGCTCGGCGGTGAGGAAGAGATCGGTCTCGGACGACTCGGTGGGTGTGCGGCGACGGGCCGCGATGAAGGCCGCCGTGTGCCGCACGGAGTCGGCCACCCTCGCCACCAGATCGGCTCCGGCGTTCCGCTCGCACTCACGGCCCAGCAGCGCGGCTACCGTGACGGCGTCGGCGCCCGGGGCACCGGCGGGAGCGTTCTCCAGGGCGGGTGTCCCGAAGCGGTGCCAGCCCGTCGCGGACCAGTGGGCGACCGGGACGAGCAGGGCGGTGCCACTGGCCGGGAGCGGGATGCGCAGAGTGCTTCCCTGCGGGCGGGGCAGGTCGTTCTCCCTGGTCCAGCAGCGCAGCAGATTCTCCGTACCGGCCGAGTCGGCGGCCCGCAGAGGGTCCGGATGGTCCAGCGGTTCCGGCTCCGTGCCCCCGGGGCGGTCCGCCGGGGCACCGCTCATGAGGCTGTCCGCCCCGGCACGCGGGGCTCCGTGCGGACCGGCCTTCTGGCGCGGCACGGTCGTGGACTCGACGGCCAGGGGGCCCTCCGGCTGGTCATGTCCTCGCTGCTGGCTGGTGAGGGGGCCGTCGGCCTCGGGCGCAGGGGTGGGGTTCACGGCGGTCTTCCTTGAGAGGGGTCCGGGATCAGCGGGTCGGCCCGGCAGCGGCCCGGCGGCACGGAGAGCGTTCGGCGGCTCTCAGCGCGTCGGCGAGGCGGTCGACGACCGCCGTCGCCTGTTCGTCGGTGAGAGTGAGGGGAGGGAGGAGCCGCACCACGGCGCTGTGGCGTCCGCCGAGTTCGACGATGAGGCCGCGGCGCAGGCATTCCTGCTGCACCGCCGCGGCGAGGGCGGGATCGGGCGGCGGGGCGGCGCCGTTCTCGGCGGTGACGGTGGGCGGCTCGGCCTCTGGGTCGACGAGCTCGATGCCGATCATCAGGCCGCGGCCGCGGACGTCGCCGATGCTCGGGTGGTCCGCGCCGAGCGCCTGGAGCCTGGCGAGCATGCGCGCGCCCAGCGTCCCCGCGCGTTCGGCGAGGCCGTTCTCTCGTACGTACGCGAGGGTCGCGGTACCGGCCGCCATGGCGAGCTGGTTGCCCCGGAAGGTGCCCGCGTGGGCGCCCGGCTGCCAGAGATCGAGCTCGGAGCGGTAGACGATCACCGCGAGGGGCAGCGAGCCGCCGATGGCTTTCGAGAGCACCATCACGTCCGGCACGATACCGCTGTGCTCGACCGCCCAGAAGGTGCCGGTCCTGCCGACGCCGGTCTGCACCTCGTCCGCGATCAGGGCGATGGAACGCTCCTTGGTGATCTCCCGCATCCGGCGCATCCAGCCGTCCGGTGCGGGATTCACCCCGCCCTCGCCCTGGACCGGCTCCAGAATCATGGCGGCCGGGGAGGGCACCCCGCCCTTGGGGTCGTCCAGGAGGTATTCCGTCCAGTGCGCGGCGATGTCCGCGCCCCGCTCCCCGCCGGCTCCGAACGGGCAGCGGTAGTTCTGCGGGAAGGGCAGCCGCGTCACCCGGACGTCCGTGGCGCCGCCCGAAGCGGCCAGGGCGCCGGCGGTCATCCCGTGGTAGGCGCCGGTGAAGGCGAGGAGTTCACTGCGCCCGCTCGCTGCCCGGACCAGCTTGAACGCCGCCTCGACGGCGTCCGTACCAGCCGGACCGCAGAACTGGATCCGGGCGTTGTCGGCCAGCTCCCGGGGCAGAGTGGCGAACAGCTCGGTCGTGAAGGCGTCCTTGACCGGCGTGGCGAGATCGAGCACATGCAGCGGTGCGCCGGAGTCGATGACCTTTCTGATGGCCTCGAGCACCACGGGGTGGTTGTGCCCGAGGGCCAGTGTGCCCGCCCCTGACAGACAGTCGAGATAGCGCCGGCCGTCCGCGCCCTCGATGGTCATGCCACGCGCGCGCACCGGCACGATCGGCAGGGACCGCGCATAGGTGCGGGCCGCCGACTCACGTAGCGCCTGACGCCGCAGAATCCCTTCGTGCGCAGGGGAGAGTGCCACCGGAGCTGGTTCGGTCACGGCCACGGCTGTCTGGTCCTCCTGCTGTAACAGTTGCGTTGCGCATCGGTACGGTCCGTCGGGGGCGGACCGCGCCGACGAACACTGTCCGGGTGTCCCCCGTACGTACCAACGACGAGGAACACGGGAGATCACGGGTAAATCGGAAGATCCTTGCGCAGGCGGAACCGTGGCCCTGCCGAGCGCCGTCCCCATCGGCACCGGCATAGTAGGGGCCGCACTCGGGACGGAGCCGCCGCTCCCAGGGTGCGCGATACGGCCCGCAGGGCCGTGCCGTGCACGTCAAGTCCGCAGTGCGGTACCGAAGTCAGTGACGAAGTCCCAGGGGGATCACCAGATGCGACCCATGCGCCCGATCGATACCGCACACCGCGGGGGGAGCGCCCGCCGCGCCCCTCGGGTGTTTGCCGCGGCCGCCCTTGCCGCTGTCCTGACGCTCACCGCCTCCGCCTGCGGGCCGGAGGAGGACGGCGCGATCAGCGAGCCGAGCAGTTCCACCGGCCAGTCCTCCGACGGGAAGGTCGCGATCCCGGACGATCTGAAGGACCGGCTCAAGGAGCACGGGATCGACCTCGACAAGTGGAGGGGCGGCGAGTGGAAGAACTGGGACAGGGACACGTGGCTGCGTGAGGCCAAGGACTACGTCAATCCCATCATCGAGGACCTCTGGGACCCGGAGCGGATGCGGGACGCCGACAAAGCCCCGGAGAACCCTGTCGACAACGACATCTCCGGTGACGAGGGCGTGACGGACCCCACCCCCGCGCCTGTCGAGGCGGCGAACCTGCAGACGCCGTACCACGGCAGTGCGCCCGAGTCCGGCAAGCTCCTGTTCGACGGACCCGAGGGTTCGATGGTCTGCTCGGCGACCGTGGTCCAGGACCCGGCCCACCCGGGCAAATCCAACATGGTCTGGACCGCCGGGCACTGTGTGCACGCGGGCAAGAACGGCGGCTGGTACCGCAACATCGCGTTCGTCCCCTCGTACAACGACAGCGGTATGTCGACGGCCGAACTGCAGAACGCGTCCAAGGAGGAGATCGCTCCGTACGGCGTGTGGTGGGGCCAGTGGGCGCAGACCTCCGACGAGTGGATCAACCAGGGCGCCGCGACCGGCGGCCAGGGTGCTCCGTACGACTTCGCGGTGCTGCAGGTCGCTCCGGAGAAGGGTTCGACGGGCAAGTCCCTGGAGGAGACCGTCGGTTCGGCGCTCCCGGTCGACTTCAACGCCCCGGCCGTACCGGAGATCGACAGCATGACGGCGACCGGCTATCCGGCGGCCCCGCCGTTCGACGGCCAGAAGGCGCTCCGGTGCACCGACGGGCCGGGCCGGCTCGCCGTCTTCGAGCAGCAGCCGACGATGTACCGCATCGGGTGCACCATGACCGGTGGTTCCTCCGGTGGCGGCTGGGTCGCGAAGGGCCAGGACGGTAAGCCGGCCCTGGTCTCCAACACCTCCATCGGCCCGGTGACGGCCGGCTGGCTGGCCGGCCCCCGCCTCGGCAAGGAGGCCCAGGGCGTCTACCAGGCCGTCAGCAAGAAGTACGCGGGACAGTAGGCACCGCGCGGGCGGCGGGTCGGCGACCACCGGCCCGAACAGGAGCCGGAGCGCAAGAAGGCCGGGCTCCCCCTTTTACGAGGGGAGCCCGGCCTCCTTGCGTGTCCGCTGCCTACCGCGTCAGTGAGCCACCGGCACGAAGATCGCGATCTCCGCGGCGAGCTCCGCGTGGACCCGCGCCTTGAGCAGTGTGCCCTCCGGTGTGTGCTCCTCGGAGATCACCTCGCCCTCGGCGTGCACCCGGGAGACGAGCGCGCCCTGGATGTAGGGCACGAGCGCCTCGATCTCCACGGACGGCCGCGGCAGCTCGGCGTCGATGAGCGCGAGCAGCTCGTCGATCCCGGCGCCGGTCCGCGCCGACACCGCGATCGCGTGCTTCTCGGTGCGCAGCAGGCGCTGCAGCACGAGCGGGTCCGCCGCGTCCGCCTTGTTGATCACGACGACCTCGGGTACGTCGACGGCGCCGACCTCCCGGATCACCTGGCGCACGGCGGCGAGCTGCTCCTCCGGCACCGGGTGGGAACCGTCCACCACATGCAGGATCAGGTCGGACTCACCGACCTCCTCCATGGTGGAGCGGAACGCCTCGACCAGGTGGTGCGGAAGGTGCCGCACGAACCCGACGGTGTCGGCCAGGGTGTAGAGCCGACCGCCCGGCGTCTCGGCCCGGCGCACGGTCGGGTCGAGGGTCGCGAACAGGGAGTTCTCCACGAGGACACCCGCACCGGTGAGCCGGTTGAGCAGCGAGGACTTTCCGGCGTTGGTGTACCCGGCGATCGCCACCGAGGGCACCTTGTTCCGCTTGCGCTCCTGGCGCTTGATCTCGCGGCCGGTCTTCATCTCCGCGATCTCCCGGCGCATCTTCGCCATCTTCTCGCGGATCCGTCGGCGGTCCGTCTCGATCTTGGTCTCACCAGGACCACGCGTGGCCATGCCGCCACCGCCGCTGGATCCGCCACCGCCCATCTGCCGGGACAGCGACTGACCCCAGCCGCGCAGCCTGGGGAGCATGTACTGCATCTGTGCCAGTGACACCTGCGCCTTGCCCTCACGGGACTTGGCGTGCTGGGCGAAGATGTCGAGGATCAGAGCGGTCCTGTCGACCACCTTGACCTTGACGACGTCTTCCAGGTGGATCAGCTGGCCGGGGCTGAGTTCACCGTCGCAGACGACGGTGTCGGCCCCGGATTCGAGAACGATGTCACGCAACTCCAGTGCCTTGCCCGAACCGATGTAGGTGGCCGGGTCGGGCTTGTCACGCCGCTGGAACACGGCGTCGAGCACCTGGGCACCCGCTGTCTCGGCGAGGGCCGCGAGCTCCGCGAGGGAGATCTCCGCGTCATGGACGGTTCCCGATGTCCAGACACCGACGAGCACCACGCGCTCCAGGCGCAGCTGCCGGTACTCGACCTCGGTGACGTCCTCGAGCTCGGTGGAGAGACCTGCAACGCGGCGCAGCGCCGCTCGCTCGGAACGGTCGAGCTGCTCGCCGTCCCGCTCTCCGTCGATCTCGTGGCTCCAGGCGACGTCCTCTTCCATCAGGGCGTCGGCCCGAAGGCTCTCGGTGAGGCTCTCGGAGTTGGCTTCCGTGGCGCTCTGCGCGTCGTGCGCGTCCTGGGGAAGGGAAGAAGAGGAGGTCATTGGATCCTTACGTCGATAGAAGTCCGATACGTCAGTCACAACGCGTGATCCCGCCGGAAGATTCCCATGAAGGGGGTCCACCGGCCGGCCGCCGTGCCGACGCGTCGATAGTGGCATGTCCCCGCCCGCGTCGTCACTCGGGTTTCGGTGCCCGCGCAGGGCTCTTCCCACCCGTGGCGTTCCGGGGCGTCTCGGTGCGCCAGTCCGGGTGCCCCGGCATCGGCGGGGTCTTCTTCCCGTAGAGCCACCCGTCGAAGAACGCCGTCAGGTCCCGTTCCGCGATCCTCGACGCCAGGGCAGTGAACTGCTGGGTGGTGGCCGATTCGTTCCGGTGGGCGCGCACCCAGGTCCGCTCCAGGCGGTCGAACGCGGCCTCGCCGATCTCCTCACGGAGCGCGTACAGGATGAGCGCGCTGCCGTCGTACACGACCGGCCTGAAGAGGCTGATCTTGTGGTCGGGGGTGGGCAGGTCGGGGCGGGCGGGCGGGCCTCCCGCGGCGCGCCAGGTGTCGGAGCGGGCGTAGGCCTCACGCATCCGCCGTTCCATCGGCTTCTGCGCGTGTTCCTCGGCGTAGCGGGCCTCGTACCAGGTGGCGTGTCCCTCGTTGAGCCACAGATCGGACCAGGACCGTGGGGAGACGCTGTTGCCGAACCACTGGTGTGCCAGCTCGTGCACCATGACCGATTCGACGTACCACTCGGGATATCCGGCCCCGGTGAACAGGGAGCGTTCGAAGAGCGAGAGGGTCTGCGTCTCCAGCTCGAAGCCCGTCTCGGTGTCCGCGACCAGGAGTCCGTACGTCTCGAACGGGTACGGACCGACCTGCTTCTCCATCCAGGCCAGCTGGGCCGGGGTCTTCTTCAGCCAGGGTTCCAGCTTCTCGCGGTCGGCCGCGGGCACCACGTCCCGTACGGGCAGCCCGCGCGGTCCGGTGCGGTGCGCGACCGCGGAGCGGCCGATGGAGACCTGGGCGAGCTCCGTCGCCATCGGGTGCTCGGTGCGGTAGGTCCAGGTGGTCGCGCCCGCGTGGTCCCGCTTCCCGGCGGGAAGGCCGCCCGCCACGACGGTGAGTTCCTTCGGCGCGGTCACCCGGAAGGTGAAGTACGCCTTGTCGGCGGGGTGGTCGTTGCCGGGAAAGACACGGTGCGCGGCGTCGGCCTGGTTCGCCATCGCGAGACCGTCGGCGGTCGGCACCCACCCTCCGTCGGCCTGGTCCCCGGAGGGGTCGCTCGTGTGCCGGACGGTGATCCGCACGGGTACGCCGGCCGGGAGCCGGGAGGGTGCGTCCACGACGAGGTCCTCGCCCGCGGTGGCGAACTCCGAGTTCAGACCGTTGACTTCGACCGAGCGGACGGCCCCACGCGCGAAGTCGAGGTTGATCCGCTCCAGCGGTGCGGTGGTCCGTGCGTCGATCGTGGTGACGGCGTCGAGAGGCTCGGTGTTTCTTCCCTTGTAGGTGAGCGAGATGTCGTACGAGAGGACGTCGTAGCCCGGGTTGCCGAGGTGAGGGAACAGGCGGTCGCCGATGCCGAGCGGCC
Organism: Streptomyces sp. NPDC102441; assembly: GCF_044765585.1. NCBI lineage: Bacteria > Bacillati > Actinomycetota > Actinomycetes > Kitasatosporales > Streptomycetaceae > Streptomyces > Streptomyces sp. NPDC102441. The sequence goes on along the minus strand of NZ_JBIWKH010000008.1, from coordinate 55,024 downwards.
CGGGTGCGGGCAGGGTGGCGGCGACGAGGGTGACCGACGCGGTGGCCAGCAGAGCGGCACGCAGTCGGCGGGAGGTGAGCGGCATGGACTACGGCTACCAGCGCGCGCCGTCCACACGGGGGTGGCGCGCGCCGCACCACCCGAACGGGGTCGCCGGGAAGCGGCAAGGAGAGGCCAGGGGGCGTGCGTCAGCCCGTGGCGGCAGGCTGCTGGGCTCGGCTCACGTCGTACACGCCGGGTACGTCACGCATGGCCCGCATGAGGCTCGGCAGCCCTGCCGCGTCGGGCAACTGCAGCGTGTAGGTGTGCCTGACGCGCTGTTCGCTGGGCGGCTCGACGGTCGCCGACACGATGGCCGCGTCCGCGGTCGCGATGGCCTCCGTGAGGTCGGCGAGGAGCCGGGGGCGCCCGAAGGACTCGGCGACGAGGGTGACCCGGTAGTCGGGGGTGCCGCTCCGGTCGCCGGGGTCGTTCCAGCGTGCTCCTACGGCTGCCCGGCCGGTCGCCCGCATCCGGCTCACCGCCGGGCACTCCTCGCGGTGCACGGTGACGGCCCCGCCGCGCACCGTGAATCCGATGATGCCGTCGGGCGGGACCGGCGTGCAGCAGCCCGCGAGCCGGACCGGCGCGCCCGGGGTGTCGACGGACACGATCGAAGCCCGGCCGGCCGGCCTGCCCCGGCCGCCCGACGCGTCGTCGGCCGGCTGGGCCTGCGGCCTCGGTGCGTCGGGCCTGCTCCTGTGCGGCCCCTGCGCGCCGTCCGGATGGGCTTCGCGCCATGCCGTGATCGCGATCCGGGCGGCAGGGGTACGCGCGTGGTCCAGCCATTCGGGGGAGGGCCCGGACGAGGCGTCCTGGGCGAGCAGCAGCTGCACGGTGTCGCCGTCGTTCAGGACGGTGCTCAGCGTCGCCAGCCGGCCGTTCACACGGGCTCCGATGCAGCCGTGTGCCTCGTCGCCGTACTGCGCGTAGGCCGCGTCGACGCAGCTGGCGCCCGCGGGCAGCCCGAGCGTCCCGCCGTCGGTGCGGAAGACCGTGATCTCCCGGTCCTGTGCGAGGTCGGCGCGCAGCGTGGCCCAGAACGTGTCGGAGTCGGTCGCCGACTCCTGCCAGTCCAGGAGGCGGGAGAGCCAGCCAGGCCTGGTCGGGTCGGCGCGCTCACCGTCGGCGGGTTCGGTCTGGTTCGGGGCGGTGGTGCCGTCCTGGGTGTACGGGTTGCCGAGGGCGACGACACCCGCTTCCGCGACCTTGTGCATCCGGTGCGTACGGATGAGGACCTCGGCGACCGCGCCCTCCGGGCCGACGACCGCCGTGTGCAGCGACTGGTAGAGGTTGTACTTGGGGGCCGCGATGAAATCCTTGAACTCGGAGACGACCGGGGTGAAACAGGTGTGCAGTTCGCCGAGGACCGCGTAACAGTCGGCGTCCTCCCCGACCAGTACCAGCAGCCGTCCGAAGTCGGTGCCCCGCATCTCGCCGCGTTTGATCCTCACCCGGTGCACCGAGACGAAGTGACGTGGTCTGATGAGTACTTCGGAGCTGATGCCGGCTTCCCGCAGAGTCGATCTGACGCTGTCGGAGATCTCCGCGAGCGGGTCCTGCGTGCCGTCCCACGCGGAGATCAGGGCCTGGGTGCGCTCGTACTCGTCCGGGTGCAGGATCGCGAAGACGAGGTCCTCCAGCTCCGTCTTGAGCGCCTGGACACCGAGCCGCTCGGCGAGCGGGATGAGCACGTCCCGGGTGACCTTGGCGATCCTGGCCTGCTTCTCGGGGCGCATGACGCCGAGCGTCCGCATGTTGTGCAGCCGGTCGGCCAGTTTGATCGACATGACGCGGACGTCGTTCCCCGTGGCCACGAGCATCTTGCGGAAGGTCTCGGGCTCGGCGGCGGCCCCGTAGTCGACCTTCTCGAGCTTCGTGACACCGTCCACCAGATAGCAGACCTCGTCGCCGAACTCGTCCCGCACCTGATCGAGGGTCACCTCGGTGTCCTCGACCGTGTCGTGGAGCAGTGAGGCCGTCAGGGTCGTCGTCTCCGCGCCGAGTTCGGCGAGGATCAGGGTCACCGCCAGCGGATGTGTGATGTACGGCTCACCGCTCTTGCGCATCTGGCCTCGATGAGAGGTCTCGGCGAGGACGTACGCCTTGCGCAGAACGGCGAGGTCGGCGTCCGGGTAGTGCGCGCGATGGGCCTCCGCGACATGCCCGATGGCATCGGGAAGCCGGTCACGGGAGACCGGCCCGAGCAGGGCGGCACGGCCCAGCCTGCGCAGATCGATCCGTGGACGACCGCGCTTGCGAAGGGGAGCACCTGGATTGGCGGCCTCTGCGCTCATGGGGCACCTCCGGCAACGTCGACCGGCGGTGGATGCGGTTACACCCCCGAGCCGGTGCTTGATGCTATCGACCCCACCACGTGGCGCAGTCCAGCTCTTGCTCAGCGTGAAACGGATCACCCATTCGAGCGAAGCTCTAACCGATCACCGTTTCGAGCCAGGCGGCGTCGATCACACCTTCCGCGACGATCACGGCGGGCCCCGTCATATCGATCCCGCCGTCCGGGTATTCGGTGATCACCAGGGTGCCGCCCGGCAGGTCCACCGTGTACGTCGCGGCGGCACCGGTCTCCGCCGGGTCCACACCGTCCCTGCGGGCAGCGGCGACAGCCACGGCGCAGGCGCCGGTGCCGCAGGACCTGGTCTCGCCGGAACCACGCTCATGGACGCGCATCGCGACGTGCCGGGGTCCACGGTCCGCGACGAACTCGATGTTGACCCCGTCGGGGTAGACGGACCGCGGGCTGAACGGCGGTACGCCGGAGAGCTCTCCGGCGTGGGCCAGGTCCTCGACGAACGCGACGGCGTGGGGATTGCCCATGTTCACGTTGCGGGCCTCCCAGCTGCGGCCGTCCACCGTGACCGTGACCCCGTCGTCGGGCAGCGCGGCGCGCCCCATGGAGACCGTGATGTCGCCGTCCTTGGCGATGTGCACCCGCTTGACCCCGCCCCGCGTCGCGACGGCCAGATCACCCTCCGCGACGAACCCGGCACGCTGCAGGTAGTGGGCGAAGACACGCACTCCGTTGCCGCACATCTCGGCGACCGAGCCGTCCGAGTTGCGGTAGTCCATGAACCACTCGGCCTGTTCGGCCATGCCCCGCGCCTCGGGGTGCGCCGCGGACCGTACGACGTGCAGCAGCCCGTCGCCGCCGATGCCCGCCCGGCGGTCGCAGAGCCGGGCGACGACGGGAACCGGCAGGTCGAGGGCGTTGTCCGGGTCGGGGACGATCACGAAGTCGTTCTCCGTGCCGTGCCCCTTGAGGAAGCTGATCCGCGAAGTGCTCACGGACCAACTGTACGAGGCTCCGCCCGCAGCTCGCGTGGCCGGGCCACGCCCTGGACCCGCGGGGCGGGGGGACGGTCAGCGGAGCCGGGCCACACGCCAGACGGCGAGGGCGACCAGTGCGCCGCAGACGGCGACGTAGAGCGTGACCACGCGCCAGTCGGGGCGTTCGTTCGACCCTCTGGCCGGCAGACCGGGCCAGGTGTGGCCGACCCGGCGGGCGGCCATCATGCCCCAGCCGGCGGCGCAGCAGCTGATCAGCAGGCCCAGCATCGCCACGACGGCACCGCCGCCGCCGAACTCGAAGGCGAGGGGGAAGGCGAACATCAGGGAGCCGACCGCCGCCAGCCCCACGATCGGTGCGAGCTGCCAGATCCGCAGCCGACGGGCGGGGCGGAGCTCCACCTCGACCTCGGGGGCCACCTCGTGCTCGTCCGGCCCGTCAGGGCTCAGACGTCCTGCCTCGTGCTGCGTATCCGGTGCGTCTCTGTCTGTGTCGCGAGGGCCGGCCTCCATCGCCACGCGCCCTCCCAACTCGGACTCCACTGGTCGATCGATGCTCGATGATGGCACGGCCCCGGCCGCCGAAATGACGGGCGGAGCTTCCCGATGCCATCACGTGATCAGGCTGTTATAGCCCTGCTTGAGGGTTTATGCAGGTCAGACGCTTGTCGCTGGTCGGCGAGGCAGCAGGAGGTCAGCAATAGCCGCAGGTCAGCGCCGGATTGACCGGTCGCGACCAGCCAGAAAAAGGAACCATGCCGAACAAGCTTGCGGGGGGCATGGGGAGCTCCGGAGCGGCGGATCAAAGCGGCCGGATTCCCGCGGGAGAAGTCACTGCGAGCGAAAGCCTGGTCGGGGTCACAGCAATCGGTCGACCAACCCGTCGACGTAGTCCGGGGTGAGCGGGCCCATGCCGAACAGAACGCGGATGTACATCGGGGCCAGGATGTGGTCCAGCACGTCGAGCGCGCCGGGTGCGTGCTCGCCGCGTTCGCGGGCGCGATCGAGCATGGACTGCAGTTGCCTGGTGCGTTCGGCGCGGAAGGCGTCACGCGCCTCCAGCCCCTGCTGACCGTTGCTCGACAGGGCGACGGCCAGGCGCACCAACAACAGGCCGTCAGGGCCGGTGATCTCACGGGCCACTTGGGCTGCGTACATACGCAGGTCGCCGACCAGACTCCCGGTGTCGGGCATCGGTGACTGCGTGTTGAGGCGGGCGAGCGCCACGTCGGTGAGCAGGGTTTCGAGGCTCCCCCACCGGCGGTAGATGCTGCTGTCGGCTACGCCCGCGCGGGCTGCGACCTCGCCGACGGTGAAGTTGCCGTAGCCGCGCTCGTTGATCAGCCCAGTGACGGCCTGGTGCACCTCCGCGGCGACGCGGGCGCTGCGCCCGCCGGGCCGCCGTGCTCGCTGTTGTTCGTTCACACCCCCACCTTAACGCAGTTGGTACTTGTGTTTACGGGGGGACCCTCGTACAGTCACCTAACGCAGCCACCGGCTGCGTTAGTGCGCTCGGAGGCTGACCACGTCGGCCGTGGAGGGGCGCAATCGACGATGGAGAGGAATTCCCTTGACTGCATCGCCTGCGTCCGTAGGCAGTCGGCAGAGCCGGGCCGTGCTGCTCACAGTGACGTGCCTGGGTCAGTTCATGGTCCTGCTCGACAACACGATCGTCGGAGCGGCGCTGCCTGATATGCAGCACCGGCTGCACACTCAGCTGACCGGTCTGCAATGGATTGTCGACGCGTATGTGCTGCTGGTCGCCATGCTGTTGCTGTCCGGTGGTGTCTTCGCCGACCGGTTCGGCCGTAAGCGGGTGTACCTGACCGGAGTGGCGGTGTTCACCGTCGCGTCGGTGCTGTGCAGCCTCGCGCCCTCGGTCGGCTGGCTGGTCGCCGGACGGGTGCTCCAGGGCATCGGGGCCGCGGCGCTGAGCCCTGCCTCGCTGGCCCTGCTCGTCGCCGCCTGTCCCGTGCCCCAGGAACGGCTCAAGGCGATCGGGCTGTGGGCCGGGTTCAGTGGACTCGGTCTGGCCGTGGGCCCCGTGGCCGGCGGCGTGCTGACGGATGTCTTCGGCTGGCCGGCCATCTTCCTGGTCAATCTGCCCATCGGCGTGGTCCTGCTGGTGATCGGTCTGCGCGGCCTCGAAGAGACCCGTAATCCGAGCGCCCCGGCGATCGATGTTCCGGGGACGGTGCTGTCCGTTCTGGGGGTGGGGGCGCTGACCTACGGGCTGATCGAGGGTGGTGCCCGCGGCTGGACGGCGCCCGTGATCCTGGGAAGCTTCACCGCCGGGGTGATCCTCCTGGCCGCCTTCCTCGCCGTCGAAGCGCGACGTTCCGCTCCGATGCTGCCGCTGCGGCTGTTCCGTCAGCGCCTGTTCACCGTGTCCAACACCGCCATGGTCGTGGTGGGGTTCGCGCTCATGGGTTCGTCGTTCTTCTTCTCCCAGTTCTTCGTGTACGTCCAGGGCAGCTCGATCCTGCGCGCGGGCCTGCAGACCTTGCCGATGTCCCTCGGCATGGTGATCGTCAGCCCGTACGCGGGCCGCCTCGCCGCCCGGTACGGCTTCCGCATCGTGGTGACCGCCGGCCTGGCCCTGGCCGGCCTGGGACTGCTGGCGCTCGGCATGGTGCACGCCGACACCGGCTACGGGAACGTGTGGTGGCGGCTCGGAGTCGTCGGAATCGGCTTCGCACTGACCCTGTCCCCGCTGACGGGAGCCGCCATCCAAGCAGTCAGCCCTCAGGAAGGCGGCCTCGCATCAGGCATCAGCAGCACCACGCGGCAGATCGGCGCGGTGCTCGGCGTGGCCGTACTCGGAGCCGTCGTCCGTACCCGGGAATCCGGCGGCGCCTCCTTCGAGACCGGACTCAACAGCGCCTTCCTCGCCGCCGGCGCCGTCACATTGGCCACTGCCGTGTTCGCGGGCCTGTGGCTGACCAGGTCCGAGCCCACGGAAGGCTCCGCGGCGCCGCGACGTTCCACCGCCCCCGGTGCGGTCACCACCTCGAACGAAGCATCCGCGAACAGCCGTTGACAACGACAGCCGCCTCGGATGACCGCCCTACCGCGCCGGGAGCGCCCACGGCCCAGCCGACGCGTGGCCGGCCCGGCTCGGCCTGAAGTCTCCACAGACCGGCCGCCCTGCTCTCCCCGCCCCCGTGCGGCCAGGTACTCCTCGGCCGTCAATCCTTCACCCGGTACTTCGGCACCGGGCCCCGGATCAGTCTCATGGACGTCATTTCACCGGGTGCGTCGGTGGTGGCTGGTGAGGGCCGATACCGATAGCCACGAACCGATCCGTGCCAGCTGGGGAGCGTACTTCGACTCGGCCCTCCGCCAGCCGTCTCCGTGTGGCTGCGGAGCAATGGCTTCACAGCGCCGGGTCTGGGCGTCGAAGGCCAGGGAAGGCGGAGGGGGTTGCCCAGCCGCGCAGCACTGCATCGATCGTTGACCGGAACGCGGTCTCTGCTGCGGTGCCGTCGAGGCTCCCGGCGAGTTCGAGGGTCACGAGCCCGTGCAGGGCGACCCACAACGAGACGGCGATCAGTGTGGTGTCGCCCGCGAGGATGTGGCCCACCACGGCGCGGTCGATCGCCGCGACGAGCGGTCGCACCGGGTCTCGGTCGCCGATCCGGTGCGAGGGGACGAAGGACTGCGCGCCACCGAACAGCACCGTGTACAGGTGGCGGTGTTCGAGTCCCCAGTGGCGATACGCCGCGGCCAACGCGTACAGATCCTCCAGGGCGGCCTCTGAGCCGGGAGCGGCCGTCAGGTCCTGGAACAGGCCGGCCACCGCCTGGTCGCGCACCTCGCGGATCAATCCGTCCTTGCCCTGGAACAAGGTGTACACCGCCGCCGTCGACGTTCCGGCGGCGGCGGCCAGCGCGCGGACCGTGACCGACTCCTGGGGGCGGGTGGCGAACATCTCGGTCGCGCATGCCACGAGCCGTTCTCTGACTGCGGCGTCGTTCGTTCTCGGCCTTCCCATGGGAAGCAGTTTACCCATGCTGATAACATCGTTTCAAAACAGCGTTTCAAAAACTCGGGAGAGATCACCATGCCACCGTCCGTCATACGTCCCTTGCGCTTCATGGGCCGCCTGCTGGCGGCCGCCGCCGCGGTGGTGGGCCTGGTCGTCCTGTTCCTGGCGCTGATCGTCGCCACCGACGGCGCCGGGTCGGGGTCAGCCGCGTGGTTCGCGGCTGTCGGGGTCGCGGTCGTCGCGGCGATGTGGCGGGGCCGCCGACGCGCCTGGCGAGGACGGCTGGTGCCATTCCTGCCGGTGCTGGTCGCAGCGGCCCTGACGCTGTCGGTGTGCGTCCCCACCGTCCCCACGACGCGCCGCTACCCGGCCGCCCTGTCGTTCGTGACCACCGAGCACATGCGCCTGTCCACCGGCAGCCGGGTCGCGGTCTACCACTATCCGCCCACCGGCAGCAGCCCCCGGCAGCGCGTCCCGCTCGTCTACCTCAACGGCGGGCCGGTACGCGGCATCTCGGTGCTCGACCACCGCTTCCTGCAGCGGCTCGCGGGACAGGGCTACGACGTGTACGCCTACGAGCAGGCCGGCGGTGGACGCAGCGACCTGCTGCCCATGGGCCAGTACTCGATCACCCGGTCCGTCCATGACCTCGGCGCCTTCGTCGACAAGCTCGGCAAGGGCCGCGCCGACGTGCTGGGTTTCTCCTCGGGCGCGGTCGTGCTCACCCGCGCGCTGGCCGACCCGGCCATCGCCGGCCACCTGCGCCGGGCGGTCATCGCCGAGCCGGGCCCGATGGACGGCCCCACCGCCCGGCTCGCGGGGCAGAAGGGCCGACCGTCGGCCCGCGGCATCGCACCGGCCATGACCGGACCGCGCTCCACACGCGTCCCGCGGTACGCGATCGCGTTCGGCCTCATGCGGCTCGGACTGCTCAGCCCGGACAACGGGCTGGTAGGACAAGCGGAGGGCGACAACGCCTTCACCGCCGCTGATCTCGGCAGCGACACCGCGTCCGCCTACTGCGCGCGGGACGCGCAGCGCATCCCGGTCGAGGACACTGCGGAGAACTTCTCCTTCAGCGCCGCCGCCAGCCTTCGCATCCAGCAAACGATCAAGGACTCCGCTTCCATCGCTCCTCAGCTGAGGCGCTCTCGGACACCCGCGATGCTGATGATCGCCGAGTGCTCCTCCCAGGTCCGGCAGTGGGCGACGAACATCCTTGCGGGCAACCCCGCCGTCCAGCGCACCCAGTACATGCCTGGTGTAGGCCACCACATGTGGAATGGCCTGGGTGACAACGACCAACGAGCAGCAGACGTCATCGCCGCATTCCTCCAGGACAAGCCCGCACCGCTGCCCGACTACCCGACCCGAGCTGACATCCCGGCTTTCCTCCGCAATGACAAGTAAGCGGGCAGGGGCTTGTCCGAAGCCTGACGCACAAGCCGGCTCGCCGTGCCGCGCGCGCGGTGGAGCGGTCGCCTCCGCCTACCACACCCGCCGCTTCACGAAGGTGCCCCGGCTGAAGAAGGCGCTGCGGGTGCCGACTCCGACCGACCGCGGACCGGACCGTCCATGGCGGCCCGGCACCCTGCCGCGAGCTCGGCCTCTCTGACCTGCTCCGATGCAGCACTGAGGGTTCCTGCCGCACTCTCGTTCATTCGTCATGCGATCAGGCTGTAACCGCTCGTTCGACCAACGCCAGCGCCCGGTGCGGGAGTTCTCGGCTGTGTTCCTCGGCGCCACTCAGCCACCGGACGCGCGGGTCGCGCCGGAACCATGAGTCCTGACGTCGCGAGAAGCGTTTGGTCGCGCGTACGGTCTCGGTGCGTGCCTCGTCCTCGGTGCAGTCCCCCGCGAGAGCGGCGAGCACCTGCTGGTAGCCGAGCGCCCGCGAGGCGGTGCGTCCCTCGCGCAGTCCCCGGGCCTCCAGGTCGCGCACCTCTTCCACGAGCCCGGCTTCCCACATCCGGTCCACGCGGGTACGGATCCGTTCGTCGAGCTCGGGACGTTCGACGTCCACACCGATCTGAAGGGCGTCGTACACCGCCTCGCCACTCGGAAGGTTGGCCGTGAAGGGCTTGCCCGTGATCTCGATGACCTCCAGGGCGCGGACGATGCGACGCCCGTTGCCGGCCAGGATCGCGCGGGCGGCCTCGGGGTCCGCTGCCGCGAGCCGTGCGTGCAGGGCACCGGAGCCATGCTCCGTGAGCTCCTGTTCGAGCCGGGCGCGCACGCCCGGGTCCGTTCCCGGGAATTCGAGCGCGTCGATCGCACCCTTCACATAGAGACCCGAACCGCCCACCAGGACGGGAGTCCGGCCTTCGGCCAGCAGCCGGTCGATCTCGATGCGGGCGAGCCGCTGGTATTCGGCGACGCTCGCCGCCTCGGTGACGTCCCAGATGTCCAGCAGGTGGTGCGGAACGCCGTCACGCTCGGGGAGAGTCAGCTTCGCCGTGCCGATGTCCATGCCCCGGTAGAGCTGCATGGAGTCGGCGTTGACCACTTCACCACCGAGCTGCTGGGCGAGGAACACTCCCAGATCGGACTTTCCGGCTGCGGTGGGACCGACGACGGTGATGACGCGGGGGGTGGGAGCTGGTCTTCTCACCGGGACAGTCTCCCAAACTTCGGGGTGCTGTCCGACCGGAAGGAACCCGGGTGATTCTCCGCGGGGCACCAGCACCACGTTTCCCCCAGGCGCGGACGGACACGGCGAGTAACGCGTGTTTGCTCACAGACGAGTAAAATGTGATCACAGTCCCCCAGCACGGAAGGTGACCCATGGGTTTCCTGGACAACCTGAAGGCCAAGCTGGCCCCGGCCAAGGAGAAGGTCGGCGACCTCGCGCAGCAGCACGGGGGCAAGATCGACCAGGGCCTCGACAAGGCCGCTCGTACGGTCGACCAAAAGACCAAGGGCAAGTACAGCGACAAGATCGTGTCCGGCACGCAGAAGGCCAAGGACGCGGTCGACCGCCTGGGCCAGAAGAACGAGGGCGGTACGCCGCCGCCCCCGCCCGCACACTGACCCGGGCCCCGCAGGAAATCGAGGGCCGTGGAGCGATACAGCTCCGCGGCCCTCATCCGCGCCGTGAGGGGCCGTGGGGGGCCGGGAATGACGGGGTCACGACCAGGCCGGAGGAGTCACGACCAGGCCGCGACGACGTATCCCACGCCGTACGGGGCGTCCTCGTACAGCAGCTGTCCGCCGAGGCCCGCGCCCCGGGCCGCGCCCGCGAGCATCTGCCAGGGCGCCCGGCCCGCCACCTTCAGTTCGTACGCGAGCGACTCGTCCAGAGCGCTCAGCGCGGCCAGATCCGCACTGCCGAGGGCTCGGGCCGCCACCGCGTCGAAGTCCACGGCCCGCTCGTCCAGATAGCCGGGCGCCTTGACCGTACGGCAGGCGCTGCCGTCACCCATGACCAGCAGGGCCACCCGCTCCGCTCTGGTCGCCAGCTCGGCTCCGGCGCGCAGGCAGCGGTCGGCTGCGAGCGGCTCCCCCACTCCTAGCCCTTCGACCGGGGCACCGTCCCACCGGGTGCGGCCCAGCAGCCAGGCGCCGACGGCGAGGGAGGCGGGGAGCGTGCGCTCCGGGGCGGAAGATCCGGCGGGCGCCTCACCCAGCCGCACGGTCAGGTCGACGCCGAATCCGGCGAAGGATCCTGCCGACCCCGGGGGGAACGGTCCCCGGTCAGCCGGTTCGCCGGGGCCGGCCACGATCAGCAGATCCGGTTGCGCGGCGGCGAGCACGCCCAGTGCGTCCACGCACGCGTCCCTGGCGGCATCGAGCTCGGGCCCGGCTCCCGCGGCCACCTCGGGGACCAGGATCGGCGGGCAGGGACAGACGGCGGCGGCGACAAGCATGCCGGTCAGCGTACTCAGACCGGCCCCCGGTGCGTCTGCCGGTCTCAGTCGCAGCCGCACCCCGGGGTGGCGGCCACGGGCAGGGGGGCGGGCGCGCCGATCCCGGGCAGCCCCAGCATGACTCCGGCCGGCCGGTCGGCGGGAGCCGCGTTGCGCTTCTCCCAGGCGTCTCCGGACCGCGTGTGCCGGACGCCCAGGGGCGTGCCCTCGGCGAGCAGGTGGTGAGGGGCTGCGTAGCTGATCTCGACCGTCACCACGTCCCCGGGACGTACGTCCTGGGAGGGCTTGGTGAAATGCACCAGACGGTTGTCGGGTGCGCGGCCGGAGAGCCGGTGAGTGGCGCCGTCCTTGCGGCCTTCGCCCTCCGCGACCATGACCTCCAGGGTGCGGCCGACCTGCTTCTTGTTCTCCTCCCAGGAGATCTCCTCCTGGAGGGCGGACAGGCGCATGTAGCGCTCCTGGACGACCTCCTTGGGGATCTGTCCCTCCATGTCGGCGGCGGGGGTCCCGGGGCGCTTGGAGTACTGGAAGGTGAAGGCGTTCGCGAAGCGGGCCTCGCGCACGGCGTGCATGGTCTGCTCGAAGTCCTCCTCGGTCTCCCCGGGGAAGCCGACGATGATGTCGGTCGAGATGGCCGCGTCCGGCATGGCGGCGCGCACCTTCTCGATGATCCTCAGGAAGCGCTCCTGGCGGTACGAGCGGCGCATGGCCTTGAGGATCGTGTCCGAACCCGACTGCATCGGCATGTGCAGCTGGGGCATCACGTTCGGCGTCTCGGCCATCGCCGCGATCACGTCGTCGGTGAAGTCGCGCGGGTGGGGCGAGGTGAAGCGGACGCGCTCCAGGCCCTCGATCGTGCCGCAGGCCCGCAGCAGCTTGGAGAAGGCCTCGCGGTCGCCGATGTCGGAACCGTAGGCGTTGACGTTCTGTCCGAGCAGGGTGATCTCGCTGACCCCCTCGGCGACCAGGGCCTCGATCTCGGCCAGGATGTCGCCGGTGCGACGGTCCTTCTCCTTGCCGCGCAGCGCCGGGACGATGCAGAAGGTGCAGGTGTTGTTGCAGCCGACCGAGATCGACACCCACGCCGCGTAGGCGGACTCACGGCGGGTGGGAAGCGTCGAGGGGAACGCCTCCAGGGACTCGGCGATCTCGACCTGCGCTTCCTCCTGGACCCGGGCACGCTCCAGAAGCACCGGCAGCTTGCCGATGTTGTGCGTACCGAAGACGACGTCCACCCAGGGGGCGCGCCGGACGATGGTGTCGCGGTCCTTCTGTGCCAGGCAGCCGCCGACGGCGATCTGCATCCCGGGGCGCTTCGTCTTCATGGGGGCGAGGCGGCCGAGGTTGCCGTAGAGCTTGTTGTCCGCGTTCTCACGCACCGCGCAGGTGTTGAAGACGACGACATCGGCGTCACCGTCGGATCCCTCGGGGGCGCGTACGTATCCGGCGCCCTCCAACAGCCCCGACAAGCGTTCGGAGTCGTGGACGTTCATCTGGCACCCGTAAGTGCGTACCTCGTAGCTCTTCTGGACGTCCACTGCTTCGCTCCGGTTGCCGCTGGTCATGCGACAAGGGTAGGCGGTAACGGCACCTCTCCCTCCGCCGGAGCCCGTGCCGCGGGTCCGGCCTGGCCAGGACGGGGCAGGTCCTGGCAGGATCGCGCCATGCTGCACGCACTGTCCCGCTTCGGCCGGCGACGCACCCTTCAGGGAGGCGCCGCCGCCGTGGTCGTGCTCGGACTGCTGCTGTGGTGGGTGCTCCCGATCGGGGAGGAGGAGCCGAGCGGTTCGCTCACGTTCTCCACCGGCGTACGGAGCGGGGTCTACCAGCGCTACGGACAGCGGCTGGAGGGCGCGCTGGCCAAGGACATGCCCAAGGTGTCGATACGGCTGCAGACCAGCGAGGGCTCGCAGCAGAACATCGAACGGGTCGCGACGGGGAAGGCCGACTTCACCATCGCCACGGCCGACGCCGTCGCCACCTATCTGCAGAGCGGGAAGCCTGGCGCCGACCGGCTGCGCGGCTGCGTCCGGCTGTACGACGACTACATCCAGCTGATCGTGCCCCGCGGCTCCGGGATCCGTACGGTCGCCGACCTCCGGGGCAAGCGGGTCGGCGTGGGGCAGAAGGGGTCGGGGGTGCTTCTCGTCGCGGACCGGCTGATGAGGGCGGCGGGCGTCGATCCCGCCGAGGACATCACGCCCGTACAGGCCGGGATCGACACGATGCCGGCGCGACTGGCCGACGACCGGCTCGACGCCTTCTTCTGGTCCGGCGGGCTGCCGACCGGCGCGGTGCAGAACCTCTCGGAGAAGTTCGCGATCCGGCTGGTGCCCCTGGAGGACGCGCTGATCACCGAGCTCCAGGCGGCGGGCGGGTCCACGCGCTACTACCGCTCGGCCGTGATGCCGGCCGACGCCTACCTGAACGCGCAGCAGGGTCAGGCAGTGAAGACGGTCGCTGTCTCCAATCTGCTGGTCACCGCGGACCGTACGGATCCGCTGACGACCGAGGCGTTCACCCGGACCGTGATCGACAGCCGGGACCGGATCGGACGCGAGGTGCACTCCGCGCAGCTGGTGGACCTGCGGACGGCCATCTACACCGATCCGCTGCCGCTGCACGAAGGCGCGAGGCGCTACTACCGCTCGGCGAAACCCTGACGGTCCGGTGCCGGGGTCACCCGTGCGGGGGATTGCGCGGCACGGTGACCGTCACCTTCAGGCCGTGCGGTTCGTGCGTCCCGTAGTGGATCGATCCGCCGCCCGCCGCGAGCAGGGCACGCGAGATGGACAGCCCGAGACCGGATCCCTTGATGTTCTGGTGCCGTCCGCTGCGCCAGAAGCGGTCGCCGACGCGCTCCAGCTCCTGCTCCGTCAGGCCGGGCCCTCGATCGGCGACGACGACCGTGGCGCCCTCTCCTTCGAACCCGGCGGTGACCCGGACCTCCTGGCCTTCGGGGGTGAATTTGAGCGCGTTGTCGATGACGGCGTCCAGCGCGCTGGAGAGGGCGATCGGGTCCGCCCAGCCGGTCACCGCGGGCGCCCCGTCCAGTGTCAGTCGTACGCCCTTCTCCTCGGCCAGCGGACGCCATGAGGCGGCCCGTTCGCCGGCCAGTGCGGCGATGTCCGTGAGCTGGAGATCCGCGGCCGTGTGCTCGGCCAGAGCCAGGTCCAGCAGGTCGTCGAGGACCTGGGCGAGGCGCTTGCCCTCCGTACGGACCGAGGCGATCTCCTCGTTGTCCTCGGGCAGTTCGAGGGCGAGGAGCTCGATCCGGAGCAGCAGCGCCGCCAGCGGGTTGCGCAACTGGTGCGAGGCGTCGGCGACGAAGGCACGCTGCTGCTCCAGCACGTCCTCGACGTTGTCGGCCATCTCGTTGAACGAGCGGGCGAGACGGCGGAGTTCCGGCGGCCCGCCGGACGCGGCCACCCGGGACCTCATCCGGCCGCTCGCGATGTCGTGGGTCGCCGCGTCCAGGACCCTCACCGGCAGCAGCACCCATCCGGTGAGGCGGATCGCGGCGCCGACCGCCACCAGCATGGCCAGGGCCTCGCCGAGGGCGATGAGGAGCCAGCCGCGCAGTGTCCGGGACCGCATGTCGCCGGTGGGTGAGTCGGTCACGACGACGGCGACCACGTCCCCGTCGCGTACGACCGGGGAGGCTACGACGATCCGGCCGTCCTGCCAGGGCCAGACCTGGGACGGGTCGTGGGAGCGGCGGCCGAGGAGGGCCTCCTTGAAGGCCGCCCGTCCCTCCCCTGCGGCGGGCAGGGTCCAGGAGGCGGGGGCCTTGGCGAGAGCCCTGTCGTCGCGGTAGAAGACTCCGGCCCGGATCCCGTACACCGAGTCGTAGGCCTCCAGCTCGGTCTGCAGGATCCGCTGCCGTTCCTCGGTGCCCCGGACGGGTTCGTCGACGAATTGGGCCAGCGCGCCGAAGCGTGCGGTGTCGTCGATCCGGTCGATGACGACCCGCTGCTGTTCGGCGGCGGCCACACGAACGGCCAGAGGGAAGCCCAGTGCGAGCAGTACCGCGGCCATCAGGACGATGAGCAGGGGGAGCAGACGGGTGCGCACGGGGAGCGTATGTCCTCAGGCCGACGGCGGGACGAGGCGGTAGCCGACGCCTCGCACGGTCTCGACGAGTGCGGGAAGCCGCAGCTTGGAGCGGAGCGACGCGACGTGCACCTCCAGGGTGCGTCCCGTTCCCTCCCAGCTCGTCCGCCACACCTCGCTGATGATCTGCTCCCGGCGGAAGACCACGCCGGGACGCTGGGCGAGCAGCGCGAGCAGGTCGAACTCCTTACGGGTGAGCTGGACCTCCTCGCCGTCGACACTGACCCTGCGGGTGGGCAGCTCGATGTGGACCGAGCCGATCCGGAGGGCCGCGAGCCGGGTCGGCCCGGTGTCCTCGCCGACGCTCCCGCGCCGGGCGACGGCGTGGATACGGGCCAGCAGCTCTCCGGTGTCGTACGGCTTCACGACGTAGTCGTCGGCGCCCAGGTTGAGTCCGTGGATCCTCGAGCGGACATCGGACCGGGCGGTCACCATGATCACCGGGATCGCCGAGCGTTTGCGGATCTTCCCGCACACCTCGTAGCCGTCCTGGTCGGGCAGCCCGAGGTCCAGGAGTACGACCCCGAAGGGCTCCCTCTCGGCCGGCAGCAGTGCCTGCAGGGCCTCCTCGCCGCTTCTGGCGTGCACGACCTGGAAGCCGTGGCGTGAGAGCACGGCGGACAGGGCCGCGGCGACGTGGTCGTCGTCCTCGACGAGCAGCAGTCTCATGGCCCCCCTCTCCGTCTCATGTGTTCTCGATGGTCCTTCGTGACGACCGCGAACCGTGCGTGACGGCCCGCCGGTGTTCCGCCCGGCGAACCTCTCCGTACAGCGGCGGTTCACGTCATCCCCGTACCAGGGCATCCACGCCGATGACGGGTACGTCAGTCAAGTCCCTGTCCGTTACCGGCAGGTTTCCGTTACCCACCCGGTACGCCGCCGGGCGTCCCGTGGCGTCCCGTTCACGCGGTGTGTCCGGTTGCGGCCGGATCGTTATGCTCAATTTCCGCTCAGATGTAATGACGCTGGTAGCACTGCGTCACTAGTGTCCTTGCCTAACCGAGGAGGACGGAGCAAGAAGCCGATGAGCGGAGTTTCAGTGACCAAGGCCGCCGAGGATGCCGCACCTGCGGGAGACGACCTTGTCGTACTGAGCAACGTCAACAAGCACTTCGGCGCGCTGCATGTGCTCCAGGACATCGATCTGACCATCGCCCGTGGCGAGGTCGTCGTAGTCATCGGGCCCTCCGGGTCCGGGAAGTCCACGCTGTGCCGCACGATCAACCGCTTGGAGACGATTGACTCGGGCGCGATCGCGATCGACGGCAAGCCGCTGCCCCAGGAGGGCAAGGAGCTGGCCAGGCTGCGTGCCGATGTCGGCATGGTCTTCCAGTCGTTCAATCTCTTCGCGCACAAGACGGTGCTCGAGAACGTGATGCTGGGGCAGGTCAAGGTCCGCGGGACGGACAAGAAGGCCGCCGAGGAGAAGGCCCGGAACCTGCTCGACCGCGTGGGGGTCGGCGTGCAGGCGGACAAGTACCCGGCGCAGCTCTCGGGCGGTCAGCAGCAGCGCGTCGCGATCGCGCGTGCGCTGGCGATGGACCCCAAGGTCATGCTCTTCGACGAGCCCACGTCGGCGCTCGACCCGGAGATGATCAACGAGGTTCTCGAGGTCATGCAGCAGCTGGCCCGGGAGGGGATGACCATGGTCGTCGTCACCCACGAGATGGGTTTTGCCCGTTCGGCTGCCAACCGTGTGGTCTTCATGGCGGACGGGAAGATCGTCGAAGAGGCAGTTCCCGACCAGTTCTTCAGCAATCCGCGCAGCGACCGGGCCAAGGACTTCCTGTCGAAGATTCTTCACCACTGATACCGACGACCTACGACACGAGGATTGTTCACACATGAAGCTCCGTAAGTCGGCCGCCGTTGCGGCCATCGCTGTGCTTGCCCTGACCGCGACCGCCTGCGGCGGCAAGGAAGGCTCCGCCGGTGACAAGCAGTCCGGGGTCAAGCCCGGTTCCTCGGAGGCTCCCAAGCTGCCGAAGTACACCGTCGCGACCGGTGTCGACCTCGACTCGCCGACCTTCAAGGAGGCGAAGAAGCGCGGCAAGCTGGTCATCGGTGTCAAGGCCGACCAGCCGTACCTCGGTTTCGAGGACCAGTCGACGAAGGAGCGCTCCGGCTTCGACGTCGAGATCGCCAGGATGATCGCGGCCGATCTCGGCTTCTCGGAGAAGCAGATCGAGTGGAAGACCGTCGACTCCGGTGTCCGTGAGACGGCCATCTCCAAGGGCCAGGTCGACTACTACGTCGGTACCTACACGATCAACGACGAGCGCAAGAAGCAGGTCGGATTCGCCGGCCCGTACTACAAGGCCGGCGCGGACCTGCTGGTGCGCAAGGAGGACACGTCCATCACCGGCAAGGAGTCGGTGAAGGACAAGAAGGTCTGCTCGATCGTCGGTTCGACCCCGCTCCAGGAGATCAAGAAGCCCGAGTACGGCGCGAAGGTCGTCGAGCTGGCCAAGTACTCGGACTGCGTGCAGCAGCTCCTGACCAAGCAGGTCGACGCCGTCACCACCGACGACTCGATCCTCAAGGGTTACGCCGCCGCCAACTCCGGCAAGCTCAGGGTCGTCGGCAAGCCGTTCACCGACGAGCCCTACGGCGTCGGCCTGAACAAGGACGACAAGGCTCTCCGGGACGCGCTCAACAAGTCGCTGGAGACCCACGTCACGGACGGCACGTACAAGAAGATCTACGAGGCGACCCTGGGCCTGTCCGGTTCGGACTACACCGAGCCGCCGGCCATCGAGAGCTACTGAAGCGGCTCCCGTCGCTGACGTCCTGTCGCTGACGCCACACGCGTGAGTGAGGCGTCCCGTACGCCGCCGCCGTCACTGAGCACGGCGGCGTACGGGGCGCCCCTTCCCCTGCCCAGATGCCGCTGACCGCCGACGCGGAGACCCCATGAACGTATTGCTCGACAACTTCCCGGAATACCGCGACGGCTTCATAGGCACCGTGTCGATCACCGCCATCAGCTCGGTCATCGCTCTGGTCCTGGGTGTCGCCATCGCCGGCTTCCGTGTGTCGCCCGTGCCGCCGCTGCGCTTCTTCGGCACCGCCTGGGTGACCCTGCTGCGCAACACCCCCCTGACCCTTCTCTTCCTGATCTTCTTCTTCGTGGTGCCGGAGATCCTCTTCCCGGGCATGAGCCCCTTCCTTCTCGGCTCGCTGGCGCTCGGCTTCTACACCTCCTCCTTCGTGTGCGAGGCGGTCCGGTCAGGCATCAACACCGTCCCTCTGGGGCAGGCCGAAGCCGCACGCTCCATCGGTATGACGTTCGCCCAGACCCTGCGGATCGTGGTTCTCCCGCAGGCCACCAGGTCCGTCATCCCACCGCTGAGCAGCATCTTCATCGCGCTCACGAAGAACTCGGCGATCGCCGGGGCCTTCAGTGTCACCGAACTCTTCGGGTGGCAGAAGCTGATGAGCGACCGGGGCTACGAGATCATGCCTGTCTTCGTCTGGGTGGCCCTCGGCTACCTGGTCGTCACGTTTGTCATCAGCGGTCTCTTCCGGCTGCTGGAGCGTCGTATGGAGGTCGCCCGATGAGTGCCAGCGTTCTCTACGACGCCCCGGGCCCCAAGGCGGCCGTCCGCAACCGGATCTATGCCGTCGTCGGAAGCCTCGTCATCCTCGGCCTGATCGCGATCAGCCTGGTGCGGCTTTCCGACAAGGGGCATCTCGCCCCCGAGATGTGGGACATCTTCAACTACGCGGGCATCCGGCAGAACATCGCCGACGCCGTGCTCGCCACGCTGAAGGCCTTCGGTCTGGCGGCGGCCGGTTCACTGATCCTCGGGGTCCTGCTCGCGGTCGGCCGGCTCTCCGACCACAAGCCGGTCCGCTGGGCCGCCACCACGTTCATCGAACTCTTCCGTTCGATCCCGCTGCTGATCACCATCTACGCCATCTGGGTCGGCTTCCTCACCGACTACTCGATGTGGGCCCTGGCCGCCGGACTCTCGGTCTACAACGGCTGTGTCCAGGCCGAGGTGCTGCGCGCGGGTATCAACTCCGTGCCCAAGGGCCAGGGCGAGGCGGCCTACGCCCTCGGGATGAGCAAGACCCAGGTCATGGTCAGCGTGCTGATCCCGCAGGCGGTCCGGGCCATGCTGCCGACGATCATCAGCCAGCTCGTGGTGACCCTCAAGGACACCTCGCTCGGCTTCATCATCCTGTACCCGGAGCTGCTTCAGACGGCGCGTCTGATCGCGTCCAACACTCAGGTCAACAGCCAGTACCCGTACGTCTCGACCATCGCGGTCATCGGCACGATCTATGTGGCGATGTGTCTGCTCCTGTCGGCGCTCGCCACCTGGATCGAGAAGCGCGGCCGGCGGGCCAAGACCGGTATCGCGGTGGCCGCGGCCGCGGAGACGCCCGGCATCCTCCCCGTCGGCGGTCTCGCGGAGCCCCGTGCCGAGGACGGGCCGGGAGACGGCCCCGACGCGAACCAGGGGATCCGAAAGACGGACTGACGGATCAGGCGCCCTGCACCTCCCACGAGAGAACGTGCCGTTCGCCCTCCATCCTGAAAGCCCGTCGGTACGCCGGCGGGCTTTCAGGGTTTCCAGAGCCACGCTTCCGATGGGCGCCCCGCACGGTGCGTCCCGTTCTTCCGGGGCGGCCTGAGGCGCGGGAGCTGCATGGGTTGCGTGGGGCGGCAACGCGGGCGTCCCGTCCCCCTGTCGCTTGACGCAAGCACCGGCAGTGGGTTGCATTCGTTCTGTGATCGCGTCCCGAACCACCGCCGCCGCACCCCCTTCCTCCCTCTCGGCAGCCACGCCCGCCACGGCCACTCCCACCAGCGCCGGAGGGTTCACACCGTGGACCCGGTGATCGTCGTCGGCGCCGGGCCGGTCGGGCTGGCGCTGTCGCTCGCCCTCGCGGCTCAGGGCGTTCCCTCCGTCCTGCTGGACGAGGGGCCCGGGAAGGACGAACCGCGCCCTGCCCGCACCGTCGTGCTGCGCGAGGACACCGCGGACCTGGTGGAACGGCTCGGATGCCCGACGCTCCGTCACGAAGGGCTTCGGTGGTCCGGCTGGCGGTCGGTGCGACGTAAGCAACTGGTGCGGGCCGTGCCGCTGGGCGAGGAGGACGGCACCGTGCCGCTTCCCTCACCCGTCCATGTGCCTCAGCACGCTCTCGCCGACGGCCTGAGGGCGGCGGTCGTCGCGCAGGACCTGGTCACCATGGTGCCGTTCAGCAGGATCGACACCTTGGAACAGGACCCCCACGGGGTCACGGTGCACACCCGTGAGCCCGGATCGACCTGGTGGCGCGGGAGTTACCTGGTGGGCTGCGACGGCGCGCGGTCCACCGTACGCAAGCTCCTGGACATCAGGTTTCCCGGACGCACGGCGGTCGAGCGCCATGCCGTCGCGGCACTCCGCACCCAACTGCCCTGGCCCGACGAGGCGGTGCTGCACAGGGCCCCGCCCTGGCGCACCGGTGGCGCCGAGGTCACCGCGCGACCGCTTCCCGGCAGTGTCTGGCGGCTGGACTGGCTCCTTCCGCCACGCGGTGAACTGGTGACCCCCGACGCTCTGATCACCAGGATCCGCGACACCCTCGAGGGCTGGTGCGGTGAGACCCCGGCTTACGACCTGCTGGACACGGGCGTGTACACGCTGCACCACCGGCTGGCCCGGCGCTGGCGTTCCAAGCGGGCCTTTCTCGCCGGGGACGCCGCGCACCTGTTGGGTGCGCTCGGCACCCAGGGCCTGGACGAAGGGCTGCGGGACGCCGAGAACCTGGCCTGGAAGCTGGCACAGGCCTGGCACCGGAGTGCCTCCGAGCTTCTGCTCGACAGTTACCAGGCCGAGCGCAGAGCCGCCGTCGCCTCCCGGCTGCGCGCCGCCGACCAGTCACTGCCGATACTGCGGGGCGGCGCGGGCCTCCGCACGCTCGTACCCGGCACCGCGCGCGGGCACGACACATTGCTGGCCGACGGCCATCTTGGTTGTGGGCCCCTCGGCGCGCCCCCTTCGTACTCGCACTCCCCTCTCTCGCCTCAACGCGCCGAGGCTCACGTCTCGGTGGGAACGGACCCCGGGGCGCCGGTCACCGATGTGCGGGTGACCGCGCCCGACGGGAAGACCGTGCGGCTGCGTGACCGGCTCGGGCTGGGGCATCTGCTGGTGATCCTGGTCGCTCCGGGCACAGGGGTGTGGGACAGACGCCACTGGCTGACGGCGGGGGTCATGCCCCGGCTGGTCGACGCGGTGGACGCTCTCCCCGTGAGCGCCGAACTGCTGGTGCCCGAGAGCTACCCGGGGGCGACGGCCCATACGGTGCTGCTGGTCAGGCCGGACGGACATCTCGTCGCGGCCTTCAGCGGGGTGCGCCCCGCCGAGCTGCTCGCTGCGGCCGACGCGGCGCGCGGAGGTGACGCGGACACAGCGCACGACGACCAGGCGAGCACCACCGAGAGCTCCGACCGGACCGCGGACGTCAATTGACCGTCGCAGGCGCACATGGTGTACTCCAGATCATGACCGACACCGATGTGCGCCTGTGGCGGAGGGTCCACATGGACCTCGTCCGCTATGCGGGCTGCGTGTGTCGCCCGTCCTGCTGAATCGCCTCTTCTCGCACGCCGCGCTGTTTCCCGTGCGGCTGCACTTCCACGCGAACTTCTCAGGACGGTCCCCGTGTCTGCATCTTCTTCCTCCCTGCCCACCCCCACGCCCTTGTCCGCGTCCGCCTTCGGAACGGACCTGTCGGTCCCGGCCACCGGCAGTGGGGACGCTCCGGCCGTCGCCGGCCCGAGCGCCCCGGCCCCGACCGTCGCGGAACTGCTCGACTTCGTCCGCCGGACCGCGGAGGACGCCGCGCTCGTCTCCTCACTCCCGCTCGATCCCGAGGGGCGCACCTGGCTCCGACTCGACGGCCCCGGCGGCAGCGAGGCGTGGCTGATCGGCTGGCCGCCCGGCACCGGCACCGGCTGGCACGACCACGCCGAGTCCACGGGAGCGTTCACCGTCGCCGCGGGCACGCTCAGGGAACACTCCCTGGCCGCGCGGCTGCCCACCGACGGCTGGACGACCCTCGAGCTGAGTGACGGCATCGACCGGGACCGGCTCCTGGCGACCGGCCAGGGCCGGGCCTTCAGCCGGCACCATGTCCACGAGGTACTGAACGAGTCCGGCGACGAACACGCCGTATCGGTGCACGTCTACTACCCGCCCCTGCCGCAGATCCGCCGCTACAGCCGCACGGGAGCGGTGCTGCGCCTGGAGCAGACCGAGCGCCCGGAGGACTGGCAGTGAGTGGGGGGCCGGCGGTGGGCGTCGGGGACCAGGGCCGCCAGGACCCCGTGGGTATCGATGAACTGCTCGACCAGGTACGGGCCGCCTACGAGCGGATCGGACCCCAGGAGGCCGCGGACGCGGCTGCCGGAGGTGCGCTGCTGGTCGACATCCGTTACGCGGCTCTGCGTGAGAAGGACGGCCTGATCCCCGGGGCCCTGGTCGTCGAGCGCAACGAGCTGGAATGGCGGCTCGATCCGCGGGGAAGCCACCGTGCCCCGCAGGCGGTGAGCCACGATCTGCGGGTCGTGGTGATCTGCAACGAGGGCTACGCCTCGAGTCTCGCGGTCGCCTCCCTGCGGCAGCTGGGACTGCACCGGGCCACGGATCTGACCGGCGGCTTCCAGGCTTGGCGCGCGGCCGGGCTCCCGGTCGCTCTCTGACCGGAGGCCACTGGCGGGCCGGTCCCCTCGCTGGTGACCCCTGTGCCGCAGGCCGCCATCCGGCGGCCGGCCTTGTCTTCCTGTGGCCGGCCTTCCCTCCCCGGTGCCGGATGACCGGTGGTGCCCTGATGCCCTGACACCCGTCATTCGGCTCCCGGCAGGGCCGAATGACTCTCCGCCCCACCCGAACGCTGCTCTCCGGTGGAGCAATCGCCGCACGCGACGGACATTCGCCTCATCACTGAGGAACGGAATGTACGGAGATGTCGCGCTGATGGAAACCGCTCAGCTCACCCCGGACCAGCTAGACGCACAGGCTTCCCTGCTCCATGGCACCGACGCGTGGCAGCGGATCGTCACGGGCTGGGAGCAGACCGCACGAGAGCCCACGCACCAGGCGCCCGCACCGGGCCACGGGACCGGGCCCTCGCACCCGGCCGACTGGCGGAACCTGCTGTCCGTACCCGTCAACCGGCTCGTCGAGGACTCCCTGCGGGCCTTGCCCGCGCGGCAGCCACGCGAGCGCCCTCTTCCCGGACGCCTCGGCGCTGTGCTGCCCGAGCGTGTGCACGCGTGGCGCCGCATCGGGCAGCCCGATGTGCGTCCGTCCACCCATCTGGGCTACGCGCGACAGATCCTCACCGAGTGGGGCTGGCAGAACACCCCCTACCGCCTGCGCAACGCCCGTGGCGCGCGTTGCCTCTGCGGAGCCATGCTGACCGCCCACCGGCTCGGTTACGGGTCACTCGACACCGTCGACCGTGCCGGTGCGTGGGTCATCACCGAGCTGCGCGCACAGGGCTGGCCCGGTCTGATCGGCCCCTGGAATCGGCACCCCGGCCGCACCGCCGCCGACGCACTGGCCCTGGTCGACGCCACCGTCCGCCGCGCCTCCCTGGCAGGGCACTGAGCCTGTGCGCGGCACCCCCTGTCCGGCACCGGGCGCAGCCTCTGCGGCGGCGGCCCCCTCCGCCACCGCCGCAGACCGTTCGGATGTCCCGGGCGCCCGTTCCCCGACCCCCCGTACCCGCCGAGCTGCCCCTGCCTCCCCCGGTCCTCCCGATTGGCCGGTCAGAAGGGCTCGTCCAGCCCTTCTGTGTCCTCCCCCTCCGCCTCGATCGCCTGACGCACCACTCGCAGGGCCATCCCCTCGCCGTACCCCTTGCGCGCGAGCATGCCCGCGAGCCGGCGCAGCCGCTTGTCGCGGTCCAGCCCCCGGGTGGAGCGGAGCTTCCGCGCGACGAGCTCCCTGGCGGTCTCCTCCTCCTGCTCGGGGTCGAGCTGCCCGACAGCCTCGTCGATCACGGTCGGGTCGACCCCCTTGGTCCGCAGCTCCCTCACGAGGGCGCGGCGGGCCAGTCCTTTCCCGTGGTGCCGGGACTCGACCCAGGCGTCCGCGAACGCCGCGTCATCGATCAGTCCCACGTCCTCGAACCGCGAGAGCACTTCCTCCGCCGCCTCGTCGGGGATCTCCCGCTTACGCAGTGCGTCAGCCAGCTGTTTACGGGTGCGCGGAGTCCCCGTGAGCAGCCTGAGGCAGATGTTGCGCGCCCGCTCGACCGGGTCTCGCGGTTCCCCCTTCTCGGCCCTCGACGATGAGGGGGAACCGCTGCTTCTGGAACGGGAGCGGGAACGCCTGCCCGCCCCCTCGCCGAACCCGGCCCCCCGGCCTGGCTCAGGGGGGCCCTCGGACGGTTCTGCGGCGTACTCAGGGCCAGGGCCCGAACCGGCGTCGGGACCGGGCCACTCCGTGCGACGCATCACGGCCTAGCTCTTGGCCGCCGCGGCCTTGGCGGGCTTTGCCTTGGTCGCGGGAGCCGGTACCGACTTGGCCGCCCCGTCTGCCGGGACACCCGAGGCATCGGCCGCGGGCTCCTCCGTGGCCTCCTCCGGACGGACACCGACGCCGAGCTTGTCGAGGATCTTCTTCTCGATCTCGTTGGCCAGGTCGGGGTTGTCCTTGAGGAAGTTGCGGGAGTTCTCCTTGCCCTGGCCGAGCTGGTCACCCTCGTACGTGTACCAGGCGCCGGCCTTGCGGACGAAGCCGTGCTCCACGCCCATGTCGATCAGACCGCCCTCACGGCTGATCCCCTGGCCGTAGAGGATGTCGAACTCCGCCTGCTTGAACGGCGGCGCCACCTTGTTCTTGACGACCTTGACGCGGGTACGGTTGCCGACCGCGTCGGTCCCGTCCTTCAGCGTCTCGATACGCCGGATGTCCAGACGCACGGAGGCATAGAACTTCAGCGCCCGGCCACCGGTCGTGGTCTCCGGCGAGCCGAACATCACGCCGATC
Organism: Streptomyces sp. NPDC102441; assembly: GCF_044765585.1. Taxonomy (NCBI): domain Bacteria; kingdom Bacillati; phylum Actinomycetota; class Actinomycetes; order Kitasatosporales; family Streptomycetaceae; genus Streptomyces; species Streptomyces sp. NPDC102441. The sequence goes on along the minus strand of NZ_JBIWKH010000008.1, from coordinate 29,711 downwards.
TTCTCGCGCAGCTGGTTGATGAAGATCGCGGTGGTCTTGGACTGGTTGAGCGCGCTGGTGATCTTCCGCAGCGCCTGGCTCATCAGACGGGCCTGCAGACCCACGTGCGAGTCGCCCATCTCACCCTCGATCTCCGCACGGGGCACCAGGGCCGCGACGGAGTCGATGACGATCAGGTCGAGCGCACCGGAGCGGACGAGCATGTCCACGATCTCCAGCGCCTGCTCGCCGTTGTCCGGCTGCGAGAGGATGAGGTTGTCGATGTCGACGCCGAGCTTCTTCGCGTACTCCGGGTCCAGAGCGTGCTCCGCGTCGATGAACGCCACCGAGCCGCCGAGCTTCTGCGCGTTCGCCACGGCGTGCAGCGTCAGCGTCGTCTTGCCGGAGGACTCCGGTCCGTACACCTCCACCACGCGGCCGCGTGGCAGACCGCCCACACCGAGCGCGACGTCGAGCGCGGTGGACCCGGTGGGGATCACCTCGATCGGCTCGTTCGGCCGCTCGCCGAGGCGCATCACCGCACCCTTGCCGAATTGCCGTTCAATCTGTGCGAGTGCGGCGTCCAGCGCCTTCTCGCGGTCGGTTCCTGCCATGGGTTCCACCCGATTTGCTTGAGTCGATCGCTTCACATCACAGACGCTAACCCCTGCCACTGACAATGGGCCTCGACGTCCTCCCGGCCTGTGGACAACTCCACGACCGGACCCGGCAAAACCCGGCCGGAATCCCATGAGAATGGATGTTCGATTTCAGTGTCAAGGGCACCACGCCGGGCCGCACGACCGGGCGTCACCGGCTGTTCCGGCCGAGCGACGCGGTGTCCGCCACGGGTCGGGCCTGCCGGCCGACGTCACGGATTGCCGCCTGCCCGGCCCTCGTCGTCTGCGCCGCCCCCCACCGCACGGCGGATCCTCGACAGCACCGGCTCGCCCCGGCGCCAGCGGTGGCCGCCCTGCACCCTCGGGTCGTCCGTCACGTCGTAGCGCCTCACATACGCGCCCAGGAACGCCTGGAGCGTCGCGACGGCCGGAATGGCGATCAAAGCCCCGACCGCACCCATCAGCGCGGTGCCCGCGACCACCGACCCGAAGGCGACCGCTGGATGGATGTCGACCGTCTTGGACGTCAGCTTCGGCTGCAGCACGTAGTTCTCGAACTGCTGGTAGACCACGACGAAACCGAGAACCCACAGCGCGTACCAGGGATCGATGGTGAAGGCGATCAGCATGGGCAGCGCGCCCGCCAGGTACGTACCGATCGTTGGAATGAACTGTGAGACGAGGCCGACCCAGACCGCGAGCGCGGGTGCGTAGGGCACGCCGAGGACCACCAGCAGGATGTAGTGCGCCACACCGGAGATCAAAGCCATCAGCCCGCGCGAGTAGATGTAGCCGCCGGTCTTGTCGACCGCGATCTCCCAGGCGCGCAGCACCTCGGTCTGCCGGGAGGGCGGCAGCACGGAGCACAGCGCGCGCCGCAGCCGGGGTCCGTCGGCCGCGAAGTAGAAGGAGAACAGGAAGATCATCAGCAGCCGGAACAGTCCGCCGAGGACGGTCGTAGAGACGTCGAGCACGCCGGTCGCGCTGTTCTGCACGTACTTCTGGAGCCAGTCGGAGTGCAGCAGACTGTCCTGCACCTCGACCCGGGAGAGCTCCGTGTGGAAGGTCTGGTTGACCCAGTTGATCACCGAGTCGAGGTACTTGGGGAACTCCTCGACCATGTCGACGATCTGGCCGGCGAGCATCGAGCCGAGCAGGACCACGAAACCGACCCCGGCGATCAGCACGCCGAGGAAGACCAGGAAAGTGGCGAGTCCCCGGCGCAGCCCGTGTCCGGCCATGCGGCTGACGGCAGGCTCGATGGCCAGCGCCAGGAAGAAGGCGATGAGGATGTTGGTCAGCAGCCCGATGAGCTGGTAGAAGGCCCAGCTGCTCAGCTGGAAGCACCCGTAGAGCGCCAGTGCCATCACCATCGCGCGCGGCAGCCAAGCGGGCATGCGGGCGGGGCCTGTGCCGGGCGGCGGACTCGGTGGTGCCGGCGGGACGGGCGGCGAAGCGGGCGGCTGGGTCTGGGCGGTCTCGTCTGTCGGTGCCACGGGACAAGTCTCGCTCACCGCTGTGACATCCGGCCGCCCGGCCCGGCAGGGGCCGACGCGGATGACGCAGGTGACGCAGGTGACGCGGTCGTACCGGTGGCGGGCCCGCGTCGCTCAGCGCTTGTCCGGAGGCACGCCGACCGCCGAGCAGACTCCCCGCCAGACGTCCTTCGTCTCCCAGCCCGCGGCCAGGGCCTCGTGCACCGTACGTCCGCCGAGCTCCGCCATGACGTGATCGCGTGCGAAGGAGTCGGCGTACGTCTCGCCGAAGTGGTCCGCCATCCGTTCCCAGAAAATCGTCAACCGCATGCCCTCAGTATCCCGCTCCTGAGAGTGCAGCCGGGCCGGGAGGGCCCTGCCGGCGACGTTTTCCCCTCTACGGTCGGTTCATGGCTGGAACTGGAGCAAACCACCTCGCCCGCGCCGAGCAGTTCGTCTGGCTCACCGCACGTGTCCTCGAACAGCGGCGGTTCGCCCATCTTTTTCTCGAAGGAAGCGCGGACTCCGTCGAGACCGCGCTCTCCGCCTATCGGAACGAGGACGGCGGCTACGGTCATGCGCTCGAACCCGATCTTCGCGGACCGGTGAGTCAACCGCTCCACACGGCTCACGCGCTGAGCGTCCTCGACTCGATCGGTCGCTGCGGCGGCCTGCGTGTGGAGCGGATCTGCCGCTATCTGACAGACGTGTCGACCAAGGAAGGCGCGCTGCCCGCGCTCCACCCGTCCCAGCGCGGCTACCCCGCGGCCCCCTTCATTCCCGTCGTCGACGACCCGCCCGCCGAACTGCTGGCGACGGGCCCGGTGGTCGGACTGCTGCATCGCAATCAGGTATGGCATGCCTGGCTCTTCCGGGCCACCGACTTCTGCTGGGCCGCCGTCGACGCCCTGGAGCAGTCCCATCCGTACGAGATCGAGGCGGCCGTCGCCTTCCTGGACGGCGTCCCCGACCGTGCGCGTGCGGAATCGGCTGCCGACCGCCTGGGACAACTGGTGCGTGAGCAGCGGCTGGTGGTATTGGACCCACGGCGCCGCGCGGAATACCCGGTGGCCCCCGGTTACGCCCCCGGGGAGCACCATTTCCCTTACGACTACGCCCGCACACCCGGCTCGCTCGCCCGTCGCTGGTTCAGCAACGGCGAACTGGAGAGTTCCCTGGACCACCTGGAGGCCGAGCAGGAGGAGGACGGCGGCTGGCCGGTCAACTGGCGGCAGTGGGCCCCGGGAACGACCCTGGAAGGCCGTCCGATCGTGACGCTCAAGGCTCTGCAGACCCTCCAGGCGTACGGCCGCGGTCCGCGCTGATCCGTCCGCCTCAGATCAGGGCGCGCGTGGCAGCCGTGACCACGACGGCGGTGCCGACGACGAGGAGGAAGGGAGCCCGCAGGACGAGGGCGAGCGCCGCCGCGGCGAGGCCTGCCGCTCTGGCGCCCAGCACCAGGTGCTGTCCGTCGGCGAAGCTCTGCTGAGCGGTGAGGGCCGCGAGCAGCGCCACCGGCATAAGTGCTGCCAGCCGTTGCACAAGGGGGCGTTCCAGGACGCCGGCAGGAACCAGGAGCCCCAGGAGCTTCGCGAGATAGCAGCCGACGGCGGTGAGCCCGATGGCGATCCAGATGTTCATCGGCCCTCCCCGGGCGCTGTGCCTTCGGTGGCGGTTCCGTCCGAGGTGTTCACGCCCCGGCCCTTCAGGAACAGGACGATCGGAGCCGCCAGCGCGGACACGAGTACGGGCGCGCCCGTCGGCAGCACCGGCAGGAGGCCCAGCACCAGCACGACCGCCAGCCCTGCCGTGACACGCTCCATGGTGCTCTTCAGCATCGGCGCGAGCAGGGCGAGGAACACGGCGGGGCCCGCCGCGTCCAGCCCCCAGGCGGCGGTGTCGCCGAGCGCCTCCGCCCCGAGCGCGCCGCCCAGCGTGGTCAGGTTCCACAGGACGTAGAGGGTGAGCCCGGTGACGGTGAAGCCGATACGCGCGGCACGCCTGGTGGGCTGGGGCAGCGTGACGGCGGTCGTCTCGTCGATGACCCATTGGGCTGCCAGCGGGCGCACGAAGCGCGGCAGAGCGAGGAGCTGCGACAGCCGCAATCCGTAGAAGGCGTTGCGGATGCCCAGGAAGAACGCTCCTGCCGCGGCGGTGTAGGGGTTGCCGCCGACCGCGAGGGCACCCACGAGGGCGAACTGGGAGGCCCCCGTGAAGACGAGGAGACTCAGCGCGCAGGTCTGGAGAAGGCTCAGTCCTGAGCCTGCCGAGGTCACGCCGAAGGCGAACCCGGAGAGACCCACGGCTGTACCGACGCCGAGCGCGTCCCGGACGACGGCGCCGTCCGGCTTCTCCGTGCCCGCGCCCGGTGCGTCGGAGGCGCCGGAGCTCTGAGGGAGTGCTGTCTGTTCTGCCACGACCGGAACGCTACGGGGCGAGATCCCTGCCGGTCTTGTACGTTCTTGCACGCTCGCGCTGGTAGGCGCCCGGGGGTACGCCGACGATCCGGGTGAAGTGACGGTTGAGATGGGGCTGGTCGGTGAAGCCGACGGCAGCGGCGGCCTCGGCGGGTGCGGTCCCCGCGTCGAGCATGCGTCGCGCACGGCGCACCCGGGCGTCGGTGAGCCACGTGTGCGGGGGCATTCCGTACTGCTTCTTGAAGGCCCGCAGCAGAGCGAACGGGCTGGTACCCAGCTCCGTGGCGAGCGCCTCCAGGGTCGGTGGCCGCTCCATCCGCTCCTCCAGTGCGGTCCGCGCGCGGGCCGCGTCCCGGGCACCGGCGAAGTGCGAGGTCCTGGCCGTCAGCGCGCTGCCGTGGCGGTCGAGCAGCCGGGCGACCAGGACGCGCAGGACGCTGTCGGCGGCCAGGGCGTTGCCCTCTTCGGCGGCTCGGTGCACCTCGGTGATCAGACGGGCGGCATGCGGGTCCCGCACACCGGTCTCGGAGAAGCCGAACGTGCCGCGCAGGTTCGTCAGGTCGGCCGCGATGTCGTTGATCACCCGGGCCGACGGATAGAGCGTGGCGTACACCCATCCTTCGGGCACCCCGGCGCGGGCGGTGTGCGGCACCTCCGGGTTGATCATGACCACGGTGCCACAGTCCGGCGTGCACGGTGCCGTCGGGGAGACCGACGTCCTCGACACCGCTGGTGATCGTGCCGAAGACGTAACCCTCGTGGCTGTGGCGCGGGAAGGTGTGGCGGACGTAGCGGGCACGCAGCAGATCGAGGTCGGGCAGTTCCGCGTACTGCCAGTACCTCGCCCATTCCTGTGCTGTGTCCGCCTCCGCCACGTTCGTATTCTCGCAGGTCCGGACAGGTGGCCGAGGTCCGGGAAGATGAGCGGCGGGCACGTCCACCGGCCGTTGTCAGTGGCGGGGTGCACGATGGGGGTCATGGCCGGTTCCGCACTCGACTCGTTCTCACCCGCGACCCGCAGCTGGTTCGCGGCGGCCTTCGACGCGCCCACCGCGGCGCAGGAGGGCGCCTGGCGGGCCATCGGTGAGGGTTCGGACGTGCTGGTCGTCGCCCCGACCGGGTCGGGTAAGACACTCGCGGCCTTTCTCGCCTCCCTGGACCGGCTGGCGGCTGTCCCGCCGCCGGCCGAGGCGAAGAAGCGCTGCCGGGTGCTGTACGTGTCACCGATGAAGGCGCTCGCCGTGGACGTGGAGCGGAATCTGCGTTCACCGCTGACCGGGATCCGCCAGGAATCGGTGCGCCTGGGCCTGCCCGAGCCGGAGGTGCGGGTGGGGATCCGTTCCGGCGACACCCCTCCGGCGGAACGCCGCTCGATGGCGACGAAACCCCCGGACATCCTGATCACCACTCCCGAATCCCTGTTCCTGATGCTCACCTCCTCCGCCCGGGATGCGCTGGCCGGGATCGAGACGGTCATCGTGGACGAGGTGCATGCCGTCGCGGGCACCAAGCGCGGCGCCCACCTCGCCGTGTCCCTGGAGCGTCTGGACGAGCTGTTGCCGCGGCCCGCGCGGCGTATCGGGCTGTCGGCGACGGTCCGCCCGGTCGACGAGGTCGCCCGGTTCCTCTCACCGCAGCGGAAGGTGGAGATCGTCCAGCCACCGTCCACCAAGCAGTTCGACCTCTCCGTCGTTGTTCCCGTGGAGGATCTCGGCGAGCTGAGCGGCTCCCCCGCCACGGGCGACGAAGGCGGACAGGCGGAGAAGCCGTCGATCTGGCCCCATGTCGAGGAGCGCATCGCCGATCTCGTGCAGTCGCACCGCTCCACGATCGTCTTCGCCAATTCCCGGCGGCTGGCGGAGCGCCTGTGCAACCGGCTGAACGAGATCGCCTACGAGCGGGCGACCGGCACCGCGTTCGAGGAGAAGCCGGGGACGGGCGGTCCCCTGCCCGAAGCCCACTCCCCTGCCGAGATCATGGCGCAGTCCGGGGCCGCGAAAGGGGCACCGGCCGTCCTCGCCCGTGCGCACCACGGCTCGGTGTCCAAGGAGCAGCGCTCCCAGGTCGAGGAGGACCTCAAGGCGGGCCGGCTGCCCGCGGTGGTCGCCACCTCCAGCCTGGAGCTGGGGATCGACATGGGCGCGGTCGACCTGGTGATCCAGGTCGAGTCGCCGCCGTCCGTGGCCTCGGGGCTGCAGCGGGTGGGCCGCGCCGGACATCAGGTCGGCGCCGTGTCCACCGGGGTGGTGTTCCCCAAGTACCGCGGCGACCTGGTGCAGGCGGCCGTCGTCACCGAGCGGATGCGTGAGGGCGCCATCGAGGCGCTGCGGATCCCGTCCAACCCACTGGACGTGCTCGCCCAGCAGATCGTCGCCACTGTTGCGCTCGACAGCTGGCAGGCCGACGATCTGCTCGCACTCGCCCGCCGGGCGGCCCCGTTCGCCTCACTTCCCGAATCCGCGTTCACCGCCGTGCTCGACATGCTCGCCGGACGCTATCCGTCCGACGCCTTCGCGGAGCTCCGGCCCCGCGTGGTGTGGGACCGCGTCACCGGCACGGTCACGGGCCGCCCGGGCGCCCAGCGGCTCGCTGTCACCTCGGGCGGCACCATTCCCGACCGCGGGCTCTTCGGCGTCTTCCTGGCCGGTGCCGATCCGAAGAAGGGCGGCGGCCGCGTCGGCGAGCTCGACGAGGAGATGGTCTACGAGTCCCGGGTCGGCGACGTCTTCACCCTGGGCACCACCTCTTGGCGGATCGAGGACATCACCAGGGACAGGGTCCTGGTCTCACCGGCCCCCGGGGTCCCGGGCCGCCTGCCGTTCTGGAAGGGCGACCAGCTGGGCCGCCCGCTGGAGCTGGGCCGTGCGCTGGGTGCGTTCCTCCGGGAGCTCGGCGCGCTGTCCGCCGAGGACGCCAGGCTACGGCTGCTCGGCGCCGGGCTCGACACCTTCGCCGCGGACAACATCCTCTCCTACCTCGACGAGCAGCGCCGGGCCTGCGGCCACGTCCCCGACGACCGGACCGTCCTCGTCGAGAGGTTCCGGGACGAGCTGGGCGACTGGCGGATCGTGGTGCATTCGCCGTTCGGCGCCCAGGTGCATGCCCCGTGGGCACTCGCCCTGTCCGCCCGGCTCGGCGAGCGGTACGGCATGGACGCGCAGGTCATGCACGCGGACGACGGAATCGTGCTGCGGCTGCCGGACGCCGATCTGATGGGCCTCGACCTCCTCGACTTCGATCCGGCCCAGGCGGATGCGGGCGGCGACGCCGCAGCAGGCGCGGGGCGCGGCGATGCCGGCCCAGGGTTCTCCGCCGCCGGGTACGACAGCGAGCAGCCCCCCGTCGGGGCCACGGACGTGGTGTTCGACAAGGGCGAGATCGGCCAAATCGTCACCGAACAGGTCGGCGGCTCCGCCCTGTTCGCCTCCCGGTTCCGCGAATGCGCCGCGCGCGCACTGCTGTTGCCCCGGCGCAGTCCGGGGAAGCGCACTCCGCTGTGGCAGCAGCGCCAGCGCGCGTCCCAGCTGCTACAGGTGGCCTCGGAGTTCGGCTCGTTCCCTATCGTCCTCGAAGCCGTCCGCGAATGCCTTCAGGACGTCTTCGACGTCCCTGGCCTCACCGAACTGATGGGCGACCTGGAGGCTCGCCGCATCCGTCTGGTCGAGGTGACCACGCCCGAGCCGTCACCGTTCGCCCGCTCCCTCCTCTTCGGCTATGTCGCGCAGTTCCTGTACGAGGGCGACTCGCCCCTCGCCGAGCGGCGGGCCGCAGCGCTCTCGCTCGACTCCCATCTCCTGGCCGAGCTGCTCGGCCAGGCGGAGCTGCGGGAGCTGCTCGACGCCGATGTCCTCGGCGAACTGGAGCGGGAGCTCCAGTGGCTGACCGACGACAGGAAGATCAAGGACGTCGAGGGGGTCGCCGATCTCCTGCGTGTACTCGGCCCCCTCACGGACACCGAGCTGGCGGAGCGCGGCGCGGAGCCCGCATGGGCCCCGGAGCTGGCTACGTCCCGGCGCGCCATCCAGGTCCGTATCGGCGGAGCCGCTCACTGGGCAGCCGTGGAGGACGCGGGCCGGCTGCGCGACGCGCTCGGCACCGCTCTCCCGGTAGGAGTTCCCGAGGCGTTCACCGAGCCGGTCAAGGACCCGCTCAATGACCTCCTCGCCCGGTTCGCCCGTACGCACGGCCCGTTCACCAGCACGCAGGCGGCGAGCCGCTTCGGCCTCGGCACCGCCGTCACGGACGGGGCACTGCAGCGGCTCGCCGCGTCGGGCCGTGTCGTCCAGGGCGAATTCCACCCTGCGGGCATCGGCCAGGAGTGGTGCGATGCCACGGTCCTGCGGCGGCTGCGCCGCCGTTCGCTCGCCGCGCTCCGCCAGGAGCTGGAGCCTGTTCCGCCCGCCGCGCTGGCCGGCTTCCTCCCCCAGTGGCAGCACCTCGGCGACAACAGCCTGCGAGGGATCGACGGACTGGCCCGCGCCATCGAGCAGTTGCAGGGCGCCCCGGTGCCCGCGTCCGCTCTGGAGAAGCTGATTCTGCCGAGCCGTGTCGCGGGATACACCCCCGCCATGCTCGACGAGCTCACGACCACCGGAGAGGTCGTCTGGGCAGGCGCGGGCGCCCTCCCCGGAAAGGACGGCTGGCTCTCCGTCCACCTCGCCGACAGCGCGCCACTGCTCCTCCCGCCGCCCCTCCCGCTGGAGGAGACCGCGTTGCACGAGTCGGTTCTCACCGTGCTCTCCGGCGGGTTCGGACTCTTCTTCCGGCAGATCGCCGATCAGGTCCGTGCCACCACCCACCCGGACTGCACCGATCCCCAGCTGGCCGACGCCCTCTGGGACCTGGTCTGGTCCGGCCGTCTCACCAACGACACGCTCGCGCCCCTGCGTTCGCTCCTCGGCTCAGGGCGCACGGCCGGTTCCACCGCACACCGCGCGAGGCGCAATGTGCCGCGCGGCCGTTACGGGACGTTGACCGCGGCCGCCCGTCCCGCGTCCCGCACCGGTCCACCGACCGTGTCAGGACGCTGGTCGCTGCTGCCCCCGGCCGAGACCGAGCCGACCCACCGGGCGCATGCCCTGGCGCGTACTCTCCTCGACCGCCACGGGGTCGTGACCCGAGGCGCGGTGCAGGCCGAGGGCGTCGAGGGCGGGTTCTCGGCGGTCTACCGCGTCCTTGCGGCGTTCGAGGACAGTGGGCAGGCCCGCCGTGGTTATGTCGTCGAGGGGCTGGGGGCTGCCCAGTTCGCCATGGAGGGTGCGGTGGACCGGCTCAGAGCAGCGTCCACCGCACGCGACCGTGCTGATCCGGGCTCGGCACCCCGCGCCCTGGTCCTCGCGGCGGCCGACCCTGCCAACGCGTACGGCGCCGCCCTGCCCTGGCCCGAGTCTCCGGACGGTGCGGGACACAAGCCCGGCCGCAAAGCGGGAGCGCTGGTGGTGCTCGTGGACGGCGAGCTGACGCTCTACATGGAGCGCGGCGGCAAATCACTTCTCGCGTGGCCGACCGATCCCGCCGACCCGGCGCTCCGCGCCGCGGCCGAAGCCCTCGCGTCGGCGGCCCGCGCGGGGACGCTCGGCACGGTCACGGTGGAACGCACCAACGGCACCTCCTCCCTCACCTCCCCCCTGGGCCGCACCCTGGAGGAGGCCGGTTTCCTGGCCACGCCGCGAGGTCTGCGGCTGCGCGCCTGACGACATTCGCGCGGCCGGGGGAACCACACGCGGCCCCGTCGGCGCATCATGGGGTGCATGCCCGAAGGTGACACCGTCCTGCAGACCGCCCGGCGTCTCGACGTGGCACTCGCCGGTCAGGTGCTGACGGTCTCCGACCTGCGGGTCCCCCGCTTCGCCACAGCCGACCTGACCGGCCGCACAGTCCTGGACGTCACAGCGCGCGGCAAGCATCTGCTCACCCGTTTCCAGGGCGGCCTGACCCTCCACAGCCATCTGCGCATGGAAGGTGCCTGGCGTGTGTACGAACCCGGCGAACGCTGGCGCGGCGGTCCCGCCCACCAGATCCGCGCGGTGCTCGCCACGGAGGAGCACACCGCCGTCGGCTACCGGCTGCCCGTCCTCGAACTGCTCCGCACCGAGGACGAAGCGCAGGCCGTGGGCCACCTGGGCCCAGATCTGCTGGGCCCGGACTGGGATCCGGACGCCGCTCTGCGCAATGTGCTCGCCGACCCCGGGCGCCGGATCGGGGACGCGCTTCTCGACCAGCGGAACCTGGCCGGCATCGGCAATGTCTACATGTGCGAGCTCTGCTTCATGGCCCGCGCGACACCATGGCTCCCGGTGGGCCGGCTGTCCCTTCCCGTCGCCACCCGCCTGGTGAGCACGGCCAAGCAGCTCCTGGAGGCCAATCGCGACCGTCCGATGAGGACCACGACCGGGGCGACAGCAGCAATGTCCCGCGGTCACGCGCGAGAGCGTCTCTTCGTCTACAGCCGCTCCGGCCGCCCCTGCCTGCGTTGCCGTACGCCCATCCGCATGGCGGACCGCGACAACCGCCCCGCCTACTGGTGCCCGCACTGCCAGACCGGTCCGACCGCCTGAGGCATCAGGCCCTCGTCCCGGAGGCCCAAGGACCACGCCACGCCCCGTCGGCCCGGCGTGACTCGAACGAGAGGGCCTAGGAGGGTATGTCTGTCCGGTCCGTCGCGGGCTCGTCGGCGGACCGCCCCGGCCCCGCCGCGGACGCCACATGCACCGGAAGCAGACTCAGCCCCCATCCCCCGGCCGCCACGGCACCCTCGACCAGGCCGGCGTGCTCCGGCTCGAGGAGCAGTCTCAGCGCCGCCCACCACCACACGCCGCCGAGGACGAGCACCAGCACCCACCGCCGCACCATGGCTGCCTCCTCCGGCCGACGCTAGTACGGCACGATCTCCTGACGGGAGGGCGCATCGGTGCACTACCGGCGTGCACGGCACAAGTGGAACGGCAGTGCGCGCTCTCTCCTGGGGCCGCGGACGGGAGAGGTCCTGCCGCCCCTCCCCGCAGTTTCCCCCGGGTCCGCGTCGGCTGCATCCCGCGGCCCCGGACATACCGGTGCCCCCGGGACCGGAATCCTCGGGGGCACACAGGTGGACGCTTCTCTCACCTGTCGTCGTCGGTGAGGGAGTCCTTCACGCCCTTGGTGCGTTCGCCGGTAGCGCCCAGCGCTCCCTCTGCCTTGGCCTTGACCTGGTCGGACTTGCCTTCGGCTTCCTTGCGTCGGTCACCGGTGACCTTGCCGGTCGCTTCCTTGGCCTTGCCCTTGAGCTTGTCCATGGCCTTCTTGTCCGTCACGGTGTCTTCCCTCCTAGGTCCGGATTCAGGCACTCTCCGCCTGGAACATCCACGCGTGCTTCTCGAGATCCGCGGTGAGCGTGATCAGGATGTCCTGGCTGATGGGGTCCGGTTCGTCGGTCGCCTCGATCCGCTCCCGCATGCGGTCGATGACCACGCGGAGAGCGTCGACAAGCACCCGCACCGCGTCGACGTCCTTGATCCATCCGTCGGGCACGGAATCGATCGCGGTGGTCTTCGCGAGCGTCCGGGACCGGCCGTCCGGGTTGATACCGACCGCGGAAGCCCTCTCCGCAACCGTGTCCGAGTGCTGCCGCGCCGTGTCGACGACCTCGTCGAGCTGCAGGTGCACGGAGCGGAAGCGCGGGCCGACCACGTTCCAGTGGACCTGCTTGGCTACCAGGGAGAGGTCGATCAGGTCGACCAGGGCGCCTTGCAGCGCGTCTCCCACGACCTTGCGGTCGCCGTCGGACAGGGCGCTCTTCACGACAGACATGCACTTCTCCGTTCAGATTGCTGTTCGACTTACCATCTGCCCACGATGTCACATTTAAGGCAAAATGGTCATCCGGGTGATAGCTCCGGAGGATCCGGAGACTCGCCCTCCGGCCTCACTGCGCGCCTGCCCCGCGAACGGCCCCGCACACACCGGGTACGCGAAAGCCCCGGCCGACCCCGTGAAGGGTCGGCCGGGGCTTCGTTCACCACGAACCGTGCGGTCAGGCGGCGACGACATCCACCGCTTCCGCGGGCGCCTTGATGGTCACCCGTCCCGTCGGTACGCCCGCGACCGACGCAACAGAGACGGAATTGAGCATCGGGCGTACCGACACAGGCACCGCATCACTGGCTGCTGCCGACTCGGCCAGCTCAGCCAGCGACAGTTCATCGCTCACTTCACGCATGAGCTCGGACATCCGTACGTCCAGCGCGTCGCAAATGGCGGAGAGCAGTTCGGAGGATGCCTCCTTCTGCCCCCGCTCCACCTCGGATAGATAGCCGAGCGAGACTCGGGCGGACGAGGAGACTTCGCGCAGAGTACGGCCTTGGCGCTGGCGCTGCCGACGCAGCACGTCACCAAGCAGGCGACGGAGCAGAATCATCGGTGGCTCCCTCCTCGGACCGCGTAGCCGCATCCTTCACGCCCCACCGTACCGCCTTGCGCTGCGGCCGTGCGGGGAGCGATGTCGTGTTCACTCAGGGCTGCAAACATCAATTCCCCCCGTTCTGTTCCGTATCCTGTGCCCCCGCATTTTCGCCGAGTTCGCCCGAGAGCAGTTCGAGCAGGCTCCGTACGCTCTCCTTACGGATGTCCGCCCTTCCGCCGTTCAACCTCAGCGCGGCGACTTTCCGTATGCCACCCGGCCCGGAAACGGCTATGAAGACCGTTCCGACAGGCTTGCCGTCCTGAGGCTCCGGGCCGGCGACGCCGGTGGTCGATATGCCCCAGTCCGAACCGAGGACCCGGCGCACGCCGACGGCCATCGCCTCGGCGACCGCTGGGTCCACCGCGCCGCGCTCGGCCAGGAGCTCGCCGTCGACGCCCAGCAGATCCCGCTTCAGGGGCGTGGCATACGCCGTGACGGAGCCGCGGAAGCACTGCGAGGCTCCGGGTACCGAAGTGAGCTCGGCGGCCACCAGACCGCCGGTGAGGGACTCGGCCACGCCGAGCGTCTCGCCGCGCTCCTGAAGCCGGCGCAGGGCCTGGGCCGCCGCGGACGTCACCGCTCCGCCTCCGCGGCGCCCCGGCCACCGGCCACTCTCTCCCCGACCGGCTCCCCGGGGGGCTGTTCCACCGGCGGCTGCACCGCTCCGTCAGCGGTCCCGACCGCTTCTTCCGTGGCGATGCGCGCCGCGGAAGCGTCCCTCACGTCCGCCGCCGCCGCGACCGCTTCCAGAGCGGCGGCCCGCTCGGCGGCGAGCCCGCTGCGACGCAGCACGACTGCCTGGCGTACGTAGTCGAGGCCGGTGACCACCGTCAGGACGACGGCCACCATCATCACCCAGAAGCGCAGGGTCGCCAGGGGACCCGTCAGTGCCAGGACATACATCCCCACGGCAATGCCCTGAGCCAGGGTCTTCACCTTCCCGCCGCGGCTGGCGGGAATCACCGATTGCCTGATGACCCAGAAACGCATGAGCGTGATGCCGAGCTCACGGAAGAGGATCACACCGGTGATCCACCACGGCAGATCTCCGAGCGATGACAGACAGATCAACGCCGCGCCCATGATCGCCTTGTCCGCGATCGGGTCGGCGATCTTCCCGAAATCGGTGACCAGGTTGTACGCGCGTGCCAGATGGCCGTCGAACACATCAGTGATCATCGCGACGGCGAAGGCCGCCCAGGCGAACGACCGCCAGACCTGGTCGTAGCCGCCGTCGTGCAGCAGCAGCATGACGAAACCAGGGACGAGCAGCAGCCGCACCATGGTGAGGATGTTCGCGATGTTCCACAGCCCGGCCTGGTTGACGGCCGCCGCGCCCAGCTTGCCGCCACGGGGCGCCGGCGTCGCGCCGGAGCCGCCTGCCGCGGATGCCGGGGCTCCCGTCATCTGGCTGCCTCCGCAAGCTCGTGGTGTTCGGCCACGAGGTCCACTCCCTCGGTGCCCACTGCCTTCGCTTCGACCATACGGCCCGGCACAAGCCCTTCGCGTGCGGTGAAGACGACCTGGCCGTCCGTTTCCGGCGCCTGGTGCGCGGCACGGCCCACGGCCACGGGCCCGTCCTCGTCGGACTCCACGGACTCGACGAGCACCTGGAGGGTTTCGCCGACCCGCTCCTCGGCACGCTGGGAGGTCAGCTCCTCGGCGAGCTGCGAGATGTGCGCGAGGCGCTCGGCGATGACGTCGGCATCCAGCTTGTTCTCGTAACCGACCGCCTCGGTGCCGTCCTCGTCGGAGTAGCCGAAGACCCCGATGGCATCCAGGCGCGCGCCGGTGAGGAAGCGTTCCAGCTCCGCGAGGTCGGCCTCCGTCTCACCGGGGAATCCCACGATGAAGTTCGACCGCACGCCGGCCTGCGGAGACTTCGACCGAATGGTGTCCAGCAGTTCGAGGAAACGGTCCGTGTCGCCGAACCGGCGCATCGCGCGCAGGACCCCGGGGGCGGAGTGCTGGAAGGAGAGGTCGAAATACGGGGCGACCTTGGGCGTCGAGGTGAGTACGTCGATGAGCCCCGGCCGCATCTCGGCGGGCTGCAGATAGCTGACGCGGATCCGCTCGATCCCGTCGACGTCGGCCAGCTCGGGCAGCAGGGTCTCCAGGAGCCGGATGTCCCCGAGGTCCTTGCCGTACGAGGTGTTGTTCTCGGAGACGAGCATGACCTCCTTGACGCCCTGCTCGGCGAGCCAGCGGGTCTCTCCGAGGACGTCGGAGGGGCGCCGTGAGATGAACGAGCCGCGGAAGGACGGGATGGCGCAGAACGAGCAGCGCCGGTCACAGCCCGAGGCGAGCTTCACCGAGGCGACCGGGCTGGTCCCGAGCCGCCGGCGCAGCGGTGCCCGCGGTCCGGAGACCGGCGCGACACCTTCGGGCAGGTCCGCGGGGGCCGGTGCGATCTCCTGGGCGTGCCCCGGCAGTGCGACGGCGGTGTCCTGCCGCTCGGCAGGACTGATCGGCAGGAGCTTGCGCCGGTCGCGCGGGGTGTGGGAGGCGTGGATGCCGCCGTTGAGGATGGTCTGCAGGCGGTCGGAGATGTCGGCGTAGTCGTCGAATCCGAGGACTCCGTCGGCTTCCGGCAGCGCCTCGGCAAGATCCTTGCCGTAGCGCTCGGCCATGCAGCCGACGGCCACGACGGCCTGGGTTCTGCCGTGATCCTTCAGATCGTTGGCTTCGAGCAGGGCATCGACGGAGTCCTTCTTGGCGGCCTCCACGAACCCACAGGTGTTGACAACGGCGACATCCGCGTCCGTGGCGTTCTCGACGAGCTCCCAGCCGTCCGCTGCCAAGCGGCCTGCGAGCTCCTCCGAGTCCACCTCGTTACGGGCGCAGCCAAGAGTGACAAGGGCGACGGTACGGCGTTCGGGCATGGGCTCAAGACTACTTTGTCCCGGCACTCGCCCTGCCGCGCAGGGTTCACCGCTACGGGGAGTGACCGAACAGTCGGTGAAGGAGAGGGAGAACAAGACGGTGAGTGCCCGCACATGCCGGGCGCTCACCGTCGGTAAAGCAGAAGTGGAAAGGGTCAGCCCACCTCGGGGTCACCCTTCGTGTACGAAAGCCGTTCGACCTGACCAGATTCGAACTGATCGTCGACCTTCTTGCCGTTCACGAAGAGGTCGATCGCTCCGGCGTCTCCGAGAACGAGGTCGACCCGCTCCTTGTCCTGGAAGGTCTTGGTATCGCCCTGGGCCAGCAGACCGTCGAAGAGCAGCCGTCCGTTGTGATCCTTGGCGGAGATCCAGCTCTTGCCCTCGCTGGCACTCAGCCTCACCGTCACCTTGTCCCGCGGAGCTGCGGCGATGGCGCTTTCGGAGGGCACGGGCTTGGGGTCTGCGGGCTTGGTCGTCGTGGGCTTGGGAGTGGTCTTGTCGGGGGTCGAGCCTTCGGCGACCTGTGCCGAGCCGGAACCACCGTCGTCATCGTTGAAGAGCGTGAATCCGACGAAACCGACCACGGCGACGATCGCCGCGACCATGGCCGCGGTCCAGTTCGGCCGACGGGGTTCGGAGCGGATCCGCTCCGCCTCGAACAGCGGCGCCGCGGGCGTCGGTGCGGGACGGCCGCCGTGCTCGGCGTCGAACTCCGCGACCAGCGGATCAGGGTCGATCCGGACGGCACCGGCGAGCATGCGGATATGGCCGCGGGCATACACGTCGCCGCCGCAGCGGGAGAAGTCGTCCTCCTCGATCGCGTGCACGATGGGGATGCGCACCCGGGTGGAGCTGCTGACTTCCTCGACCGTCAGACCTGCGGCGATACGAGCCTGCTGAAGCACGCGACCGATCGAAGGGTGGTCTTCTTCGGGGGAGTTGCCGATGGACACGGGGGCGCCTTTCGAGCGTGAGCCACCTGCTGGATGTTCAGTCTAGGGGTGGGACGAAAGGGTGGGGCAACCGGGAGCGACGACTTTGTACGCCATCGGGTTCGCCGGGAAGCCCCTCGGGCAGGACAGAGGACGGAGCACCGGTCGGATCATCCCGCTGCTCCTCCCTTCAACTTGACGTACGGCCGGGCGAAACGGTTGCCCGCAAAACTCTTACGAAGCGGTTTCCCCACGAATGACGGCCAACACACCGTCGAGCTCGTCCGGTTTCACCATGACATCGCGCGCCTTGGAACCCTCGCTGGGACCCACGATGTTGCGCGACTCCATCAGGTCCATCAGCCGTCCGGCCTTCGCGAAGCCGACCCGCAGCTTGCGCTGGAGCATCGATGTCGAACCGAACTGGGTGGACACGACCAGTTCGGCCGCCTGGCAGAGCAGATCGAGGTCGTCGCCGATGTCCTCGTCGATCGCCTTCTTCTGCTTGGTGCCGACCACCACGTCCTCGCGGAAGACCGGCGCCATCTGATCCTTGCAGTGCTGGACGACGGCCGCGACCTCGCCCTCGGTGACGAAGGCTCCCTGCATACGGGTCGGCTTGTTCGCCCCCATGGGCAGGAAGAGACCGTCGCCCTTCCCGATGAGTTTCTCGGCGCCGGGCTGATCGAGGATGACCCGGCTGTCGGCGAGCGACGAGGTCGCGAAGGCGAGCCGGGAGGGCACATTCGCCTTGATCAGACCGGTCACGACATCGACCGAGGGGCGCTGGGTGGCGAGCACCAGATGGATGCCGGCTGCCCGCGCCAGTTGGGTGATCCGGACGATGGAGTCCTCGACGTCGCGCGGAGCCACCATCATGAGGTCCGCCAGCTCGTCGACGATGACCAGCAGGTACGGATAGGGCGAGAGCTCACGCTCACTCCCCTCGGGCGCCTTGGCCTTGCCCGTGCGTACCGCGTGGTTGAAGTCGTCGATGTGCCGGAAGCCGTAGGCCGCGAGGTCGTCGTAGCGGAGGTCCATCTCCCGCACGACCCACTGGAGTGCCTCGGCGGCCTTCTTCGGGTTGGTGATGATGGGCGTGATGAGGTGGGGGATGCCCTCGTAGGCGGTGAGCTCGACGCGCTTCGGGTCGACGAGCACCATCCGCACGTCCTCCGGTGTCGCCCGCACCATGACCGAGGTGATCAGACAGTTGATGCAGGAGGACTTCCCGGAACCGGTCGCGCCGGCGACCAGGACGTGTGGCATGTTCGCCAGGTTGGCCATCTCGTAGCCACCCTCGACGTTCTTGCCGAGTGCGACCAGCATGGGGTGGTCGTCCTCCGCCGCGTCCGCGAGACGCAGGACGTCGCCGAGATTGACCATCTCCCGGTCGGAGTTGGGGATCTCGATGCCGACGGCGGACTTGCCCGGGATCGGGGAGATGATCCGGACGTCCGGGCTGGCGACGGCATAGGCGATGTTCTTGGTGAGGGCGGTGATCCGCTCGACCTTGACGGCGGGACCGAGTTCCACCTCGTACCGGGTGACGGTCGGCCCCCGTGTGAAGCCGGTGACGGCCGCGTCGACCTTGAACTCCGTGAAGACGGTGGTCAGTGAGGCGACGACCACGTCGTTGGCGGCGCTGCGCGTCTTGCCGGGGCCGCCGCGCTCCAGCAGGTCCAGCGAGGGCAGGGAGTAGGTGATGTCGCCGGAGAGCTGCAGCTGCTCGGCCCGGGTGGGCAGTCCCCCGGTCCGCTCGGGTGCGGGCTTCGTCAGATCGGGGACGCCGTCGTCGGAGGACGTCGTGCCCTTCTCGACGCGCTCGGAGCCGGACGAGGCCTTCCCCGCCGACCGCGCACCTGGGACCGGAGTGCCCGTCCGCTCCCGGTCCGTGGAGACGCCCTGGGTCAGATCGGCGACGACCGGCGACGGGGGCATCCCGTTGAGTACCGCCCCGTCGAGTGCGGCGGCCGCTGCTGCCGCGACGTCCACAGCGTCCATGGTGCGGTTCATCGCGGGCTGCGCGGACGGCCTGCGGGGGCGGCGACGCTTGGCCAGCGCCTGGCCCTCCGCCTCGTCCGGGTCGTACACGTCGTCCGGCTCCGGGCGACGTGCCGAGGACCGGCGCGAGCGGTCCGGCAGCGCTTCGCGCCACTGCTCGTCGTACCGCTCGTCGTCGCTCCCGTCCTCCCCGCCCGGCACGTACACCGGGTCGACGATGCCGAGCTTGACGCCGAGCTGGCGCAGCCGCCGGGGGATGGCGTTGACCGGGGTGGCGGTGACGACCAGGAGCCCGAAGACCGTCAGCAGCAGAAGCAGCGGGACGGCGAGGACCTCGCCCATCGTGAAGACCAGAGGCTGGGAGGCAGCCCAGCCGATGAGGCCGCCCGCGTCCTGCATGGCGCCGGTGCCGTCCTCACGGCCCGGCGATCCGCAGGCGATGTGGACCTGGCCCAGCACGCCGATGACGAGGGCGGAGAGTCCGATGACGATACGGCCGTTGGCCTCGGGCTTCTCCGGATAGAGGATCAGCCGCACCGCGACGGCACCCAGCAGCATCGGCACCAGCAGATCGAGCCGGCCGAACGCCCCGGTCACGAGCATCTCGACGAGATCGCCGACGGGGCCCCGCAGATGCGACCAGGTGCCCGCCGCCACGACGAGCGCGAGCCCCAGGAGCAGCAGGGCGAGTCCGTCCTTGCGATGGGCCGGGTCAAGACCCTTCGCACCACGCCCTATGGACCGGAACACCGCGCCGACACCGTGCGCGGTACCCAGCCACATGGCACGGACGAGCCGGTACACGCCCCCCGTGGGGGACGGTGCGGGCTTGGGCCCGGCCTTCTTCGCGGCCGCCTTCTTGGCGGGCGCCTTTCTGGCGGGCGCCGTCTTCTTGGCCGCCGCCTTCTTGACGGGTGCCGCTTTCTTCGCCGGTCCCTGGGTGCGGCCGGCGCGCTTCGCGGTGCCCGCCGTGCCCAGGGAACCCTTGCCGGACGTACGTGAGGCCATGGGACTGAGGTTACCGGTGTCGACGCCGGTGGACACGTGTGCCTACGGCTTCACCCGTCCGTGTCGCCCTTGCACAGGCGTCGAACTGACACCCCTTCAGTCAGGACAGGGGGTCAGCTCTGGGAGGGCAAGGAGGCCGCGGAACCGCCCGCCCCGGGTTCCAGTGCGTCGAGCGCGCGGCGCAGTCCCGTGAGCTTGCGCTCGAGATGGGCCGCGGTGGCCACGGCTGCCGCGTCCGCCGATTCGTCGTCCAACTGCTTGGAAAGGGCCTCCGCCTGCTCCTCGACCGCGGCGAGCCGCGCGGAGAGCTCGGCGAGCAGACCGGCGGGCTCCCTCTCGTCGGCGCCCTGGTGGGTGCCGCCTTCGAGCTGGAGCCGCAGCAGAGACGCCTGTTCGCGCAGCTGGCAGTTCTTCATGTACAGCTCGACGAAGACCGAGACCTTGGCGCGCAGCACCCAGGGGTCGAAAGGCTTCGAGATGTAGTCCACCGCGCCCGCCGCATAACCACGGAAGGTGTGGTGCGGACCGTGGTTGATCGCGGTCAGGAAGATGATCGGGATGTCCCGGGTCCGCTCCCGCCGCTTGATGTGTGCCGCCGTCTCGAATCCGTCCATGCCGGGCATCTGTACATCCAGCAGAATGACCGCGAAATCGTCCGTGAGCAGCGCCTTGAGCGCTTCCTCCCCTGACGATGCCCGTACCAGTGTCTGATCGAGCGCAGAGAGGATGGCCTCCAGCGCCAGCAGATTCTCCGGCCGGTCATCGACCAGGAGGATCTTGGCCTTCTGCACCATGGCCCGTCCTCCTCGCCCCGGAATCGCACCGGGTACCGCCCCAGGGGACGACTCCCTTACGCCGTCCGTCCTTGTGCCGGTCATGGTAGCCGCACCCCGACCGTCACCACACCCTGTCACCGCGATGTCACTGTGCACACAGCGAAAACGCGGTCGGAGACCAGAAGGTTCCCCGGAATCCACCCGGTCACACCCGGCTGCAGACAGCCGACCGGTGGATTTCGGCGAACTGCTCCCCGACCGGTCACTCTCCACGCATCCAGTTCTCCATCACCGACAGCAGATGGTCGGAATCCACCGGCTTGGTCACGTAGTCGGACGCTCCGCAGTCGATCGCCTTCTCACGGTCGCCCTTCATGGCCTTGGCCGTCAGCGCGACGATCGGCAGCCCGGCGAACTGAGGCATCCGGCGGATCGCCGTCGTCGTCGCATAGCCGTCCATCTCGGGCATCATGATGTCCATCAGAACGATCGTCACATCATCGTGCTGCTCAAGGACTTCGATGCCCTCGCGCCCGTTCTCCGCGTACAGGACCGACAGCCCGTGCTGCTCCAGCACACTGGTGAGGGCGAAGACGTTGCGGATGTCGTCGTCGACGATCAGCACCTTCTCCCCGTGGAAACGGAACGTCCGGCGGGGTTCCGCCTCCTCCTGCGCGCTCTGCACCCACTCCTCCGGCGCCGTGCTCTCCTCCGCCGGCCTGCCGTTGAGGGCGGGGCGCTGCGCCGCTCCTCCCAGGGCCTGGCGCCGGCGACGGAACACCCCTGCGGAGTTGGCAGGGTCGCCCAGGGGCTGCTCGGTCCCGTTGCCCGGCGAGGCCTCCAGGTGCAGGGCACCCTCCGCGGAACTCGCGTGGACCTCGATGGGGCCCGGCCCCATCTGCGGGTAGCCCTGCGGAGGCAGCTCGCTCGGGTGCAGGGGCAGGTACAGCGTGAAGGTCGAGCCACGTCCCGGTTCGCTCGCCGCGTGGATCTCACCGCCCAGCAGACGGGCGATCTCACGGCTGATGGAGAGGCCGAGGCCCGTACCCCCGTACTTACGGCTGGTCGTACCGTCCGCCTGCTTGAACGCCTCGAAGATCACCAGCATCTTGCTCGAAGCGATGCCGATTCCGGTGTCGGTGACCGAGAAGGCGATCAGGTCGCCGTCGGCGTCACGCAGTGAGCCGGCCTCCAGCAGGTGTTCCCTGATGGCGTTGGGCACATCGGGACCGGCCGGCCGGATGACCAGCTCCACGGCGCCGCCGTCGGTGAACTTCACCGCGTTGGACAGGAGGTTGCGCAGGACCTGCAGCAGCCGCTGCTCGTCCGTGTGCAGCGTGGCGGGGAGCTCCGGAGACACCCGTACGGAGAAGTCGAGACCCTTCTCCGCGGTGAGCGGCCGGAACGTCGCCTCCACGTAGTCGACCAGCTGCACCAGAGCGATCCGGGTCGGGCTGACGTCCATCTTGCCCGCCTCGACCTTGGAGAGGTCGAGGATGTCGTTGATCAGCTGGAGCAGGTCGGAACCCGCCCCGTGGATCGTCTCGGCGAACTCCACCTGCTTCGGCGAGAGGTTGCCCTCGGCATTGTCCGCGAGCAGCTTGGCCAGAATGAGCAGCGAGTTGAGCGGCGTACGCAGCTCGTGCGACATGTTGGCCAGGAACTCGGACTTGTAGCGCATGGAGACGGCGAGCTGCTCGGCGCGCTCCTCCAGGACCTGCCGCGCCTCCTCGATCTCGGTGTTCTTCACCTCGATGTCGCGGTTCTGCTGAGCCAGCAGTTCCGCCTTCTCCTCCAGCTCCGCGTTGGAGGCCTGCAGCGCCTTCTGCCGGTTCTCGAGCTCCTGCGAACGGTCGCGCAGCTGCTCGGTGAGCTCCTGGGACTGCTCGAGGAGCTTCTCGGTCTTCGTGTTGACGCTGATGGTGTTGACGCTCGTGGCGATCATCTCGGCGAGCTGGTTGAGGAAGTCGCGCTGAATATGCGTGAACGGCTGGAACGAGGCCAGCTCGATGACTCCGAGCACCTGGCCCTCGAAGAGCACCGGAAGCACGATCACATGCGCCGGCGGCGCCTCGCCGAGTCCGGAGGAGATCTTCAGATACCCCGGCGGCACGTTGTCCACCTGGATCGTCCGCTTCTCCTCGGCCGCCGTGCCGATGAGCGTCTCGCCGGGGCGGAAGGAGGTCGGCATGGAGCCCGCCGAATAGCCGTAACTGCCCCGCATGCGCAGCTCGTACGAGCTCTCCCTGCCGCTGTCCGACCCGACCTCGTCTCCGTCGCCGGTGGACATGGCCAGGAAGAACGCACCGTGCTGGGCGGAGACGACGGGCGTCAGCTCGCTCATGATCAGCGAGGCGACGTCGTCCAGATCGCGGCGGCCCTGCATCAGGCCGGAGATCCGGGCGAGGTTGCCCTTGAGCCAGTCCTGCTCCTTGTTGGCCAGTGTGGTGTCGCGCAGATTGGCGATCATCGTGTTGATGTTGTCCTGCAGTACCTGGATCTCACCGGCCGCGTCGACATCGATCTTGAGGTTGAGATCACCGCGGGTCACCGCGGTGGCGACGGCCGCGATGGCGCGCACCTGACGGGTCAGGTTCCCTGCCATCTCGTTCACCGACTCGGTGAGGTCGCGCCACGTGCCGTCGACGTCCCTCACCCGGGCCTGCCCGCCCAGTTGCCCCTCGGTGCCCACCTCACGGGCCACCCGGGTCACCTGCTCCGCGAAGGAGGAGAGCTGGTCGACCATCGTGTTGATGGTGTTCTTGAGCTCCTGGATCTCACCGCGCGCATCGATGTCGATCTTCTTGGTGAGATCGCCCTTGGCGATGGCCGTGGTCACCGTGGCGATCTGGCGCACCTGGCCCGTCAGGTTGGACGCCATCGAGTTCACCGACTCGGTGAGGTCCTTCCAGGTGCCCGAGACGCCCGGTACGCGCGCCTGGCCGCCCAGCTCCCCCTCGGTGCCCACCTCGCGGGCGACCCGGGTCACCTCGTCGGCGAACGACGACAGGGTCGTCACCATCGTGTTGACGGTGTCGGCGAGCTCGGCGACCTCACCACGCGCCTCGACGGTGACCTTCTTCGTCAGGTCACCGTTGGCGACGGCGGACGAGACCCGGGAGATGTTCCTCACCTGACTGGTCAGGTTGTTGGCCATCAGGTTGACGTTCTCGCTGAGGTCCTTCCAGATGCCCGTGGCACCACGCACCCGGGCCTGGCCACCGAGGATGCCCTCGGTACCCACCTCACGGGCGACCCGCGTCACCTCGTCGCCGAAGTTCATCAGCTGGTCGACCATCGTGTTGACGGTCGTGACCAGTTCGAGGATCTCGCCCTTGGCGTCAACGGTGATCTTCTTGGAGAGGTCACCCTTCGCGACCGCTGTGGTCACCTCCGCGATGTTGCGTACCTGGAGCGTCAGGTTGTTCGCCATGCCGTTGACGGACTGGGTGAGGTCCTTCCACGTACCGGAGACCCCCTGCACCTCCGCCTGGCCGCCGAGGATGCCCTCGGTGCCCACCTCACGGGCCACCCTGGTCACCTGCTCCGCGAAGTTCGAGAGCTGGTCGACCATCGTGTTGAGAGTGTTCTTCAGCTCCAGGATCTCGCCCCGGGCATCCACGTCGATCTTCTGCGACAGGTCACCCCGCGCCACCGCCGTGGCGACCTGCGCGATGTTGCGGACCTGAGCGGTGAGGTTCCCCGCCATGCCGTTCACCGAGTCGGTCAGATCACGCCACACGCCTGCCACACCGGGCACCTGGGCCTGGCCGCCGAGACGGCCGTCCGTGCCCACCTCGCGGGCCACCCGGGTCACCTGGTCGGCGAAGGCGGAGAGCTGGTCGACCATCGTGTTGATGGTGTTCTTCAGCTCCAGGATCTCGCCCCGGGCATCCACGTCGATCTTCTGCGACAGGTCACCCCGCGCCACCGCCGTGGTCACCTGGGCGATCTGGCGCACCTGGGAGGTCAGATTCCCGGCCATGAAGTTGACGGAGTCGGTGAGCTCCTTCCACGTACCGGACACACCGTCGACGCGCGCCTGGCCGCCGAGACGGCCCTCCGTGCCCACGTCCCGCGCCATCCGGGTCACCTGGTCCGCGAAGCTGGACAGCTGCGCCACCATCGTGTTGACGGTGTTCTTCAGCTCCAGCATCTCGCCGGCCACGTCGACGGTGACCTTCTGCGACAGATCACCGTTAGCGACGGCCGTGGTCACCTGCGCGATGTCCCGTACCTGGCCGGTGAGGTTCCGGAAGGCGGTGTTCACCGAGTCGGTGAGGTCCTTCCAGGTCCCGGCCGCACCCGGCACCTCCGCCTGGCCGCCGAGACGGCCCTCGACACCGACCTCCCGGGCGACCCGGGTCACCTCCGAACCGAAGGCCTGGAGCTGGTCCACCATCGTGTTGACGGTGTTCTTCAGCTCCAGCATCTCGCCGGCCACGTCGACGGTGACCTTCTGCGTCATGTCGCCGCTGGCCACCGCGGTGGTCACCTGCGCGATGTCCCGCACCTGAGTCGTCAGGTTCCGGAAGACCGTGTTCACAGAGTCGGTGAGGTCCTTCCAGGTGCCGGCGGCACCCGGCACCTGGGCCTGGCCGCCGAGCAGCCCCTCGCCTCCGACCTCGCTCGCCACGCGCGTCACTTCGTCGGCGAAGGTACGCAGCGTCTCGGTCATCTGGTTGATCGTCTCGGCGAGCTGCGCGACCTCGCCGCGGGCGCTCACCGTGACCTTCTGGGACAGGTCACCGTTGGCGACGGCCGTCGTCACCTCGGCGATGCCTCGCACCTGGGAGGTGAGGTTGCCTGCCATCGTGTTGACGGAGTCCGTGAGGTCCTTCCAGACCCCCGCCACCCCCGGCACCGTTGCCTGCCCGCCCAGTTCGCCCTCGGTGCCCACCTCACGGGCGACCCGGGTCACCTCTGAGGAGAACGACGACAGCTGGTCCACCATCGTGTTGACGGTGTTCTTCAGCTGGAGCATCTCACCGGCCACATGGACGGTGACCTTCCGTGACAGGTCTCCCTTGGCCACCGCCGTCGTCACCAGGGCGATGTCACGCACCTGCGCGGTGAGCCGGTAGGCCATGGTGTTGACGGAGTCCGTGAGGTCCTTCCAGGACCCGGACATGCCCCGCACCTGGGCCTGACCGCCCAGCTTCCCCTCGGTGCCCACCTCGACCGCCACCCGCGTCACCTGCTCGGTGAACGCGGACAGCTGGTCGACCAGGTTGTTGACCGTGCGGGCGACCTTCAGGAACTCCCCGCGGAGCGGGCGTACCGTCTCGTCCGGCGCGTGGGTACGCAGCTCCATCCGCTGCTCGAGATCACCGTCGGCGACCGCGGAGAGCACCCGGCCGACCTCGGACACGGGTCGCGCCAGGTCGTCGACGAGCTCGTTGGAGGCATCGATCGCGGCCGCCCAGGAGCCCTCACAGGCGCCCGTCTCCAGGCGCTCGGTGAGTTTCCCCTCACGCCCGACCACACGTCGCACACGGGCGAGCTCGCCCGTCAGATGCAGATTGCGGTCGGCCACCTCGTTGAAGACAGCGGCGATCTCCGTGAGTACGCCGTCGCCGGAGACGGTGAGCCGCCTGCGGAAGTTGCCGTCACGCATCGCCACGAGGCCCGAGAGCAGTCTGTTCAGAGCTGCCGCGTCCACGTCGATGGTCCCATTGCGCTGCTTTTTCACGGACTGCCCGCCTTTTGTGCGCGTTCCTGAACCCCGCGCCGCCACGCCAGACTCCACCGTGTCCCTCCCGCAGGGGTTGACCGTATCGCTCGGGCCGTTATCGGAAGCTTGCCCAGTTCCACTTTGGCTCACCGCCACAGCACACCGTCAACGGGTGACTATGCGGTCGTCAAATCGTTGAAACGTACCAGGCCGGAACGGGAGGGCGAGGAAGGTCTCATGGTCGTCCCATTTCCCTCACCGAGGGCCCCATAGTTGTGCGCCCGGCGCACAACCACCGGGTGGCCTGCGTACCCAAGTCTGCCCTCGTGTACCCGGGACGTCGGGCGAACGTCTAGCCTGGCAGACGAATCGAAGCGGCGATATACGGGCACAGGACTCGGGGAAGCGACGAGACACCATATGGGGAGTGCTGTGATCACCGCGCGCGCGGCTGCCACCTTCGATCCGGTCGGACGCTCGGTCGCGACCGCCCGCGCGTTCGTCCGCGACACCCTTCAGGGGTGGGGTTACGCGGACGTCGTTGACGACGCCGTCGTTCTTACCAGTGAACTCGTGACCAATGCGGTCGTGCACGCGGGCACGGCCGCCGATGTGCTCTGTCTGCGCACCGAGGACGGCGTACGCGTCGAGGTCTCCGACCATTACCCGGAGCGGGAGGTCCCGCTCCAGAGCTCCGGTCTCGACTTCGGGAGCCCGGACCGGGAGGGAGGCCGTGGCCTGCTCCTCTGCGCGGCTCTGGCTTCCCGCTGGGGCGTCGAGTACACCCCGACGCACAAACATGTCTGGTTCCAGCTCGATCTTCCCGAACGCCCCGTGGGTATCCGCTCGGCAAGCCCGGTCCTGCCCACCGCTCTCCTGCCGGTGGCGGATCAGCGTGTGCGGGTGGCCGTCGCCCAGATCGACGGCTCCGGATCCATCGCCTCGTGGAACGACGACGCCTTCTTCCTCTTCGGATACGCAGCCGAGCAGGTCGACGGAAAACAGTTCACCGACTTCGTTGCGTGGCCGCACACCCCGGGCACCAACACCGGTATCGCCGACGCACTGCAACTCTCCCGGTGGGAGGGCAGCTACGGCATCCGCGGCTCCGACGGCCGTGTCATCCCGGTGTACGCCTCGCACCTCAGAGTCCGCGACGCGGACGGCGAACCCTCCACGGTCTGCCTCCTCGTACGCGATTACGAACGCGCCGTGATCCAGACGCCGGTGCGCGCCCCCGTCTCCGACACTTCGGCCGAAAACCGCAGTAGGGATCCGTTCGAGATCTTCATCGGCTCACCGGCCCCCGACGACCTCGACGGACTGCTGCAGCGCACGGTCGAGCGGGCGCGCGACATGCTGGACGCCGACGCCGCCTTCCTGCTGCTGGCCACCGATGACGAGACCGAGCTGGAGGTCCGCGCGACCACCGGCCTGCCCTCGGCCCGCCAGCGCTTCGCACGGGTCCCTGTCGAGGCCGGCACGGGCCGCTACGGCTCCGCCCGTATGCCCGCAGTCCACGAGGACCTCACCGTCGTCCCGGGCGCCGTTCCACTGCTCAGTGACACCGGCATGCGCTCGGTCGTCACTGTCCCCCTCAAGGTCGAGGGGCGTCTCACCGGCTCCCTCGGGGTCGCGGCTGAAGCGGCCGGGCGGTACTCCAACGAGGAGGCCCTGCGGCTGCAGTTCGCCGCCGACCGCATCGCACTGGCCGTCGAGTCGGCCAGGCTGGGCGAGCTGGAACGCCTGCGCCGCGGCTCGCTGTCCTTCCTCGTCGAGGCGTCCGACCTGCTGGCCGGGACACTGGACAGGGACCAGACGCTGGCGCTCATGGCACAGATGACGGTGCCCACGCTGGCAACCTGGTGCGCCGTCTACACCATCGCGGACCAGTCCTCTGAGCCGTATCTGTCCTACGTCCTCCATGAGGACGAGGAGCGCATCGACGGCCTGAAGGCCCTGCTCGCCTCCATCGACCCGCCTGACCCTGTCCCGGCGCCCGGTGCCCGCCTCTGGCCGGCACCCACGGAGGCCGGTCACCAGGCCGCCCTCCGCACCTCCAAGCGCACCCTGGGCAGGGACGCGCCCCTGAGCATGGGGGCGGCAGCCCGCACCACGCTGGCCACGGCGGTCGCCGTGGGAGGCGAGACCGTGGTCCTGCCGCTGGTGGCGAGGAACCGTGTGATCGGCATGCTCACGCTCGGCAAGCCGTCCGACGAGCACTTCCGCCAGGAGATCCTGGAGCTGGCCGAGGACCTGTCCCGACGGGCCGCTCTGGCCCTCGACAACGCTCGCCTGTACTCGGAGCGTATGGCCATCAGCCAGTCCCTCCAGCGGAGTCTGCTCCCGCCCGGTCTGCCCGACGTGCCCAATGTCGAGATCGAGGTCATCTACCGTGCGGCGGGCGAGGGCAACGAGGTCGGCGGCGACTTCTACGACGTGTTCCCCATCCGTGACGGTGCCTACGGCTTCGCCATCGGTGACGTCTGCGGTACGGGCCCGGAGGCTGCGGCCGTCACTGGCCTCGCCCGTCATGCCCTGCGCTTGTTGGCCCGCGAGGGTTTCTCCGGTCCTGCGGTGCTGGAGCGGCTCAATGCCGCCATCCTGGACGAGGGCGCGCGCAGCCGGTTCCTCACGCTGCTCTACGGGGAGTTGTGGCCCCAGGAGGACGGCAGCGCCCTCCTGAAGGTGGTCTGTGCCGGCCATCCTCTCCCCCTGCGTCTGCGCCAGGACGGCTCCGTGGAGGCCGCTGCCGAGCCGCAGCCGCTGCTGGGAGTCATCGAGGACCTCGAGCTCTACGAACAGGAGGTCACTCTGGAGCCGGGTGATGTGCTCCTGTGCGTGACCGACGGAGTCACCGAACGTCGCGAGGGGGCTCGCATGCTGGGCGACGACGGCCTGGCCGATGTCCTCGCCATGTGTACGGGCCTGACGGCCGGCGCGGTGGCGGGGCGCATCCTGCGGGCCGTCGAGCGATTCGCCGCGGAGCCCGCGTCCGACGACATGGCCATCCTGGCCATGCGGGTCCCGGAGCCGCAGAGCCTCTAGGACAGCCGAGCCTCCAGGACATGAGAAAGGCCCCCGCCTGTGGCGGGGGCCTTTCTCTGTGCCGAGCCCCAATGCGGAATCGAACCGCAGACCTTCTCCTTACCATGGAGACGCTCTACCGACTGAGCTATTGGGGCCTGTTGCCTTGCGGCAACGGGTTAAAGCATACCCGAACACGGGGGGTGCTCAGAACCACCGGTACGAGGTTTCCGCGAACGCGCCTCCGTGGTTCCCACAGACGCGTCGCCGCCGACTCGACCTCCGCTGAACAGGCCGGCGGGCACCTAGTCTCTCACCGCTGTCCGTGAACGCAGAAAAGCCCCGTGCCACAAGGGCACGGGGCTAGTCCGTAATAATAGTTCGGCGGCGTCCTACTCTCCCACAGGGTCCCCCCTGCAGTACCATCGGCGCTGAAAGGCTTAGCTTCCGGGTTCGGAATGTAACCGGGCGTTT
>NZ_JBIWKH010000007.1:472200-477494 GCF_044765585.1 Streptomyces sp. NPDC102441 | reverse complement strand
GTTGATAGGCCAGATGTGGAAGCCCGGTAACGGGTGGAGCTGACTGGTACTAATAGGCCGAGGGCTTGTCCTCAGTTGCTCGCGTCCACTGTGTTGTTCCCAGGCCACGAACAGTCGTGCTGGTTGAACAGTTTCACTGCTTAATTGAAAAGTGTGCTTGTTCGCTAAGTGCCGATACTCTGCTTTTTATTGCGGAGTTGGCCGATAGTGTTTCGGTGGTCATTGCGTTAGGGAAACGCCCGGTTACATTCCGAACCCGGAAGCTAAGCCTTTCAGCGCCGATGGTACTGCAGGGGGGACCCTGTGGGAGAGTAGGACGCCGCCGAACAATCTTTCAGGACCCTTGGTCCCAGCGTTCAACGCTGGGGCCAGGGGTCCTTTTTTGTTTTGCCGAAGCGCGTCGGATGGTCGGCTGCGCGAGAATGTCTGTGGTACCCGATGACAGGAGTCACCCCCATGTCCACCAACTCTTCCGACGACCGTCCGGAGCGCGAGCCGCGTCGCCGTGACGGCGGTGACAGGGGCGGTTTCCGTGGCGGTCGTGACGACCGGTCCGGCGCGCCTCGACGTGACACCAACGACCGTTCCAGCGGCCCCCGCCGCGATGACAGCCGTGGTGGCAGCACCGGTGGTGGTTTCCGTCGCGACGACCGGGCTCCGCGTCGTGACGACCGTCCCAGCAGCGGCCCCCGCCGCGACGACAGCCGTGGTGGCAGCGCCGGCGGTGGCTTCCGTCGTGATGACAGCCGTGGTGGCAGCGCCGGCGGTGGCTTCCGTCGTGATGACAGCCGTGGTGGCAGCGCCGGCGGTGGCTTCCGTCGTGATGACAGCCGGGGCGGCAACACGGGCGGTGGCTTCCGTCGCGATGACCGTGACCGTGGTCCTCGCCGTGATGACAACCGCGGTGCCGGCACCGGTGGTGGGTTCCGTCGTGATGATCGTGCGCCGCGTCGTGAGGACGACCGTGGTGGGTACCGCGGTGGTCAGCGTGATGACCGTGGCGGGCGTCCCGCCTCCGGTGGCGGTGGGTTCGAGCGTCGTGATGACCGGCCGCGTGGCCCGCGCCGTGACGACGACCGGCCCAGCAGCTTCCGCCGCGACGACAGCCGAGGCGGCAACACCGGCGGCGGTTTCCGCCGCGACGACAGCCGAGGCGGCAACACCGGCGGCGGTTTCCGCCGCGACGACAGCCGAGGCGGTAGCTCTGGTGGCGGGTTCCGTCGTGATGATCGTGCGCCGCGTCGTGAGGACGACCGTGGTGGGTACCGCGGTGGTCAGCGTGATGACCGTGGCGGGCGTCCCGCCTCCGGTGGCGGTGGGTTCGAGCGTCGCGATGACCGGCCGCGTGGCCCGCGCCGCGATGACGACCGGCCCAGCAGCTTCCGCCGCGACGACAGCCGAGGCGGCAGCACCGGCGGCGGTTACCAGGGGCGCGACGACCGGAGCCAGGACCGCGACCGCGGCCCGCGCCGCGACAACGACCGTGGCAACGACCGGCCCAGCAGCTTCCGTCGTGATGATCGTGCGCCGCGTCGTGAGGACGACCGTGGTGGGTACCGCGGTGGTCAGCGTGATGACCGTGGTGGCCGTCCCGCCTCCGGTGGCGGTGGGTTCGAGCGTCGCGATGACCGGCCGCGTGGCCCGCGCCGTGACGACGACCGGCCCAGCAGCTTCCGCCGCGACGACAGCCGAGGCGGCAGCACCGGCGGCGGTTACCAGGGGCGCGACGACCGGAGCCAGGACCGCGACCGCGGCCCGCGCCGCGACAACGACCGTGGCAACGACCGCGGTGGCAACCGCGGTGGTCAGCGAGATGATCGCGGCGGTTACCAGGGCCGCGACGACCGCGACCGTGAGCCGATCAAGCGGCTTCCCATCCCGGACGACGTCACCGGCCACGAGATCGACAAGGATGTCCGGCAGGAGCTGTACAGCCTGCCGAAGACCCTGGCCGAGGACGTTGCACGGAACCTTGTGATGGTGGCCCGCCTCCTCGACGAGGACCCGGAGCAGGCCTACGCATACTCGCGTATCGCACTGCGTCTGGCCTCCCGCGTCGCAGCGGTGCGTGAGGCTACCGGCTTCGCCGCGTACGCGACGCAGAGGTATGCGGAGGCACTGGCCGAGTTCAGGGCGTCCCGTCGCATGACCGGCTCCGTGGACCTGTGGCCCGTCATGGCCGACTGCGAGCGTGGACTCGGCAGGCCCGAGCGGGCGATGGACATGGCCGGTGGGCCCGAGGTCCAGAAGCTGGACAAGGCCGGCCAGGTCGAGATGCGCCTGGTCGCCGCCGGAGCCCGTAGGGACATGGGCCAGATCGACGCGGCAATCGTCACGCTGCAGGGCCCCGAGCTCGCCTCCAGCGCCGTCCACTCGTGGAGCCCGCGCCTGCGGTACGCGTATGCGGACGCGCTCCTGGAAGCAGGGCGCGAGGACGAGGCACGCGAGTGGTTCGGCAAGGCCCTCGAGGCGGACAAGGACGGCGCGACCGATGCGTCGGACCGGCTCGCCGCGCTCGACGGTGTGGAGTTCGTCGACGCCATGGGTGAGGACGACGAGCACCCGGCCGTGGTCGAGGCCGAGGCGCCGGGCGCCGAGGAGCAGGACGACGAGGACGACGGCGTCGAGGAGTACTACGACGACGATGACGAGGAAATCGAAGAAGTCGAGGACGACGACGCGGAAGGCTCCGCGAAGGCGTAAGCGCTGAAGGGCTGACAGAAGAGGGCGGCACCCGTCGCGGGTGCCGCCCTCTTCTGTTTGCTGCCCGTTCCTCAGTCCGTGTCGAGAGTGCGCAGGACGAGTCCCGTGGCCGGCTTGGGGCCGAACGAGGTCGACTTACGGGGCATGGTGACGCCCTGTCTGGCCAGTTCCCGGACGACGTCCTCGCTGACCGGGTGCATCAGCACTGCCGTGGCATTGTGCCGCTCTGCCTGCTCGACGGCCGCGGCGGTGTCGTGGATGTACGCGATGTGCTCCGGGGCGTCGGGAATCCTCCAGACGTGGTCCAGGAGTGTGGAGTGCAGCACGGTCGCATCCAGTGCGCGCCAGGCCGCCGGCTGGTCGGCACGAACCGTGCGGCTGAGGAGATCTCCGTCCGGCCGGTCGACGAGGTGGAAACTGCCGTCGCCCGCGAGCAGAAAGGCGTTGCCCTCCGAGGCGGCCTCGGTGAGTGCGTCGAGGGCCCGGGGGAGCGGTCCCTCGATCTCCCTCACCCGGAAGCTGCTGCCCAGGGCCTCGATGGCCTGGGCGACCGGAAGGCGGTGCAGCAGCCGGTGGATGGCACGGACCCGCAGCGGATAGCGGGCGGTGTCGACCAGCAGGACGAGACCGAAATCCCAGGGGCCGGGGGCGGACTGCTCCTGCTGGAGCCGCAGATAGGTGGCCCAGCGGTGGTGGCCGTCGGCGATCAGCGCCTGGCGGTGGGAGAGGTCGGACTCGATCTCCGCCCGCTCCGCGGGATCGGAGACGGCCCAGAGACGGTGGCTGAAACCGTCCTCGGTCGTCGTGGTGAGGAGCGGACGGCGTTCCACCACCCGCTCGATGACTGCTGCGGTGCCGCTGGGTCCGGTGTCACCCGCGTAGCTGAGGAGGAGGGGTTCGAGGTGGGCGGCGGCGGTGCGCATCAGGTCGGCGCGGTCCTCCACGACGTCCGCCATGACGTCCTCGTGCGGCAGCACCACGCCCTCCGACGCGGGGGAGAGTGCCAGGGCCCCGATCACACCGCGCTGAAGGAGGTCGCCGTCCCGCTGCTCGTAGACGTAGAGCACGGGCGCCGGGTCCGGGGCGAGTACGCCCTCCGCGAGCCAGCGCGTCAGGGTGTCGGCGGCCTGCCGGTGGCGTTCGGCCGCCGTGCCCGCCTGCGGGAGGATCAGCCGCACGATGTTGTGCGGATCCGCGGACTCCAGGTGGTGCAGCCCGTCGGGCCGTACGACGACGTCGTACGGAGGTGAGGTCACCGCCGCCAGGCTGCCGACCCGTTCGGGGACGTAACGCAGACCGCGGAAGGGGATCAGCTGCAGTCCCCTGCCGACGGCGGGCCCGGATGTGTTCATCCCGGCATCGTATGCGCGCCGCCACGATGCGCGATGATCGGGGGAGAAGCATGGAAAGAGGAGCACAGGCATATGAGTCAGCAGTACAGGTCACAGCCGCTCGGGAGTGACGTCGCGCTGAGTGAGGCGTACGACACGGCCCTGCTCGATCTCGACGGGGTGGTCTACGCGGGCGGGCACGCGATCGTGTACGCCGTCGAGTCGCTGGGCAGCGCACGCGCGGGCGGTATGCACCTGGCGTACGTGACGAACAACGCGCTGCGGACGCCGGACGCGGTGGCGGAGCACCTCACGGAGCTCGGCGTGCCGGCCGAAGCCGCTGATGTGATCACGTCGGCGCAGGCGGTGGCCCGGCTGATGGCCGACCAGCTGCCGTCCGGTGCCAGGGTGCTCGTGGTCGGCGGTGAAGGGCTGCGGGTCGCGCTGCGCGAGCGCGGCCTGGTGCCGGTGGAGTCGGCGGACGACGACCCGGTCGCCGTGGCGCAGGGCTTCGGCGGTCCCGACCTGGCGTGGGGCCGGTTCGCCGAGGCGGCGTACGCGATCTCGCGCGGAGCCGTGTGGTTCGCGTCCAACACGGACCTGACGATCCCGGGTGCCCGGGGGATCGCCCCGGGCAACGGTGCGGCGGTCGAGGTCGTACGGATCGCCACCGGTGCCGAGCCGCAGGTCGCGGGCAAGCCGCTGCCGCCGATGCACCGCGAGACCGTGCTGCGGACCGGGGCGAAGCGGCCGCTGGTCGTCGGGGACCGGCTGGACACGGACATCGAGGGCGCGTTCAACGGCGGTGTCGACTCGCTGCTCGTCCTGACCGGGGTGACCGACGCGGCGCAGCTGATCGCGGCCGAACCCAAGTACCGGCCGACCTATGTGGACCGGGACCTGCGGGGGCTGCTCACCGGCCAGCCGGAGGTGTCGCAGGAGCAGGGCGGCGGGTTCCGCTGCGGTGGCTGGACGGCCGTGGTGAGCGGGGACGCGCTCGTGCTGGAAGGTGACGGTGACGCCGTCGACGGGCTGCGGGCCCTGTGCGGGGCGGCGTGGACGCATGCCGGGGAGGGCTCGTGCGAGCTGGACGCGGGGAAGGCCGTGGCCAGGCTCGGGCTGTAGCAGCGGCCGCCCTGGCTGCGGGTCCGCTCCATGGAGCGGACCCCCCCCCCCGGCGGCGGCCCCCGCCCCCCCGGCGCCCCGGGACACCCCCCCCCGGACCACCACGGGCCCCGCCCCCCCCCCGGGGGGCACGGA